>SXND01000018.1 GCA_005777235.1 Pseudomonadota bacterium | reverse complement strand
GGCTATGAGTGCCTGCTACTGACCGACTGCTGCGGCGCCACGGATCGCGGCAATCACGAGGCGGCCATTAAGATGGTCACCATGCAGGGCGGCGTCTTTGGA
Source organism: Pseudomonadota bacterium (assembly GCA_005777235.1). Taxonomy (GTDB): domain Bacteria; phylum Tectomicrobia; class Entotheonellia; order Entotheonellales; family Entotheonellaceae; genus SXND01. Next base: position 27,045 of record SXND01000018.1, on the reverse strand, counting down.
GCCGTCGCGCCCGCCGCCGCCCTGTTGGCGGGTCTGACATGAGTGCGCCTCTCACCCAGCATCCAGTCCCATTGGCGCTCGAAGTCATTGCGCTGACCAAGCGTTTTGGCGCTTTCGTGGCCCTCGATCAGGTGTCCCTACGCGTGCACGAGGGCAGCGTGCATGCCTTACTCGGGGAAAATGGCGCCGGGAAAAGTACCCTGGTGAAGTGCATCATGGGCTATCACCGCCCCGATGATGGCGACATCCTGGTGTGGAATCGTGAGCGCATCTTGAGCAATCCACGTGACGCGCATGCGCTGGGACTCGGCATGGTGTATCAGCACTTTACCCTGGTGCCGAACATGACCGTGGCCGAAAACCTCTTGCTGGCACGTCCGACCCTGCCAGCGGTGATTCACTGGGCCGAGGAACGCCAGGCCCTGGCCGCCTTCATGGCGCGCATGCCGTTCCAGGTCGATCTCGATGCCCGCATCGCTAACCTGGCCGCCGGCGAGAAGCAAAAAGTCGAACTGCTCAAACAGCTCTACCTCGACCGCCGCCTGCTCATTCTCGACGAACCGACCTCAGTGCTCACCCCAGGCGAGGCCGATGAAGTACTCGGCTTGCTGCACACCATGACGCGACAGGGGCAACTGACCGTGTTGATGATTACGCACAAGCTCCGGGAGGTCGAGGCTTTTACCGATGAGGTCACGGTGCTGCGGCGCGGCAAGTATATCGGCACGGGTAGGGTGGGCACGCTGAGCCCGGCGGACATGACCGAGATGATGATTGGCGCCCGCGCTGTGCCCGCGGCCCTGGAACGCACGCCAGGACAGGTCGGGCCACAGCGCCTGACCCTGCGTGGCGTGCAAGCCTTGAATGATCGCGGTGTCCCGGCCCTGCGCGACGTGCACCTGACGTTGCACGCTGGTGAGATCGTCGGCATCGCCGGCGTGTCCGGCAATGGCCAGCGCGAGCTGGTGGAAATCCTCGCCGGACAGCGCACGCGACTCGCCGGAGCAATCGACGTGGGCGGTGCAGCGTATGAGGCCACCCGTCAGCACATGGCGCAATACCACGTCTGTTGCCTGCCGGAAGAACCCCTGCGCAATGCCTGCGTGCCGCGCATGAGTGTCATTGACAACCTCATGCTGCGCCGTTTTGACCGCCCGCCGCTGGTGCGTGGTGGCTGCTGGCTGCAGTTCCAGGCCATGGCGCGCCTGGCCCAGGAGCTGATCACGCGCTACCGCATCGCCGCTCCGTCACCGCAGACGCCCATCGCCCACCTGTCGGGCGGCAATGTGCAACGCACCGTGCTGGCACGTGAACTGAGCGAGGCGGTGCAGGTGTTGATTGTGGCGAATCCCTGCTTTGGCCTTGATCTGGCCGCCGCCGCTGAAATTCGCTCGCAAATTATGGCGGCGCGCAATCGCGGCGCTGCCGTGCTACTGGTGAGTGAAGATCTGGATGAGATCCTGGCCCTGGCGGATCGTATCCTGGTGATGAGTAATGGTCAGATGGTATACGAGACACCCATTGCCGGCGCCGACCTGGCGACCATTGGGCACCATATGGCGGCGCACTGAGGCCGCGCAGGAGAGCGCCATGCCGACGATTGACGCGGCCCCCTTGCCCTACGACTTCCCGCTGTCTGGCCTGGCGCTCCTGGTCATCGACATGCAGCGCGATTTTCTCGAACCCGGCGGTTTTGGCGCGGCCCTGGGCAATGATGTGACGCCCCTGGCCGCGATTGTGCCCACGGTCCGGCGCCTGCTCGATGCCTTTCGTGCCCACAAGCTGCCGATTATCCACACCCAGGAAGCGCACCGCCCCGATCTGTCGGACTGTCCACCCGCCAAACGCCAGCGCGGTGCACCGACGCGGCGTATCGGTGATCCTGGCCCCATGGGGCGTATCTTGATTGCCGGCGAGCCGGGCAATGCCATTGTCCCGGCCCTGGCCCCGCAGCCCGGCGAGACGGTGCTGGAAAAACCAGGCAAGGGGGCGTTCTACCGTACGCCGCTGCAGGAATTGCTCACGGCTCGGGGCATCACGCACCTGATCGTGACCGGCGTCACCACCGAAGTCTGTGTGCAAACCACCATGCGCGAGGCCAACGACCGTGGGTACGAGTGCTTACTGGTGGAAGATGCCACCGCCAGTTACTTCCCGGCCTTCAAGCAGGCCACGCTAGAGATGATCCGCGCCCAGGGAGCCATTGTCGGCTGGACGGCCACTGCGGCTGCGGTGCTGGAGGCTCTGGAGCCGCACCCTGGCTGACACTATCTCCTGTCCCAGGCTGCCTTGTACACTACGGGCAGGTGTACGGATGCGCCACTCTCGCGGCTGGCCACCCTACCACCCTGTCGCAGGCACGGCCTGTGTCTTACGCGAACGTGGTGGTAATTTCCTGGGTCACGACCCTGGTCACGCCCCACCCGGCTAACCAGGCGGAATGGCGGCCATCGCCGCCGGCCACGACCACCACAATGTCGTCGGCACTGCTGGCCACCGGCACCAGAAAATCAGGGTCATGCTCGTCAACCCAGGCGGGCCAGTTGCGGTTGCCGTAATGGGCCACGCCCTGCAGGCGGTGCATAGGCATGCGCGCCTGTTGGTGGATGTAGGCCCGCACGTCCGCCTTGGAGAGCCCGGCCGCCGCCATCTCGGCAGCGTGCTCCGGGCAGACCACTAGGGTGAGCTGCGCCCCCGTCCCAATCTGGTAGTAATTGGCAAAGCCTACCGTCCGGATGGCCTCCACCAGCGTCTGTAGCACCTGATCCCCGGTGGGCACGGTGGTTTCCATGATCGGATACACCGCCCGCACCGCCGTCACGGTCACGGTACTGGCACTGGCCGCAAAGCCCAGTTCAACATGGCGCGGCTCCCACGGACTGCGCGCTTCGTTTTCCGCAAAACAGAAGGAGTAGCGCCCTGGCGTGGAGAGCGTCGCTTTGTCCATCACCCCCGGAACGAGGCCCGCGATGTTGCGGACGACCAGCCGCAGGGCGCGTCCAATCACCGCATTGGCGCGGTAACCGGGCCCAAAACAGCCGGCATCGCCGTTGATCTGCAATTGCGCTGCCAGCGGCCCGTTGACAATGACTGCCGGGGCGGCACCACCCGTGGTGGCCTGGCAACCGGCGACATTAAACTCGGACTGCATGATGGCACGGACCGCCGCCAGCACCACCGGGAAATGCTCCGGGCGGCAGCCGGCCATGACGGCATTAACGGCAATTTTTTCCAGCGTCACCGGGGCATTGCGCGGTTGGATGACCCCAAGCGAGTGGGCCGGATTGTAAGCAAATGTCCCGAGCATTTCCCACACCAGATCCTCGGTGGCCGGTACCACGGGCAAACCATCAGTCCAGCCGCGTTCCTCGTAATACGCCTGTACGGTCGCAAACGAGTCCGGCACTTCAAGGCGGCGCGACTTGAGCACAGCAGTCACAGTCAACATCCTTCTGTTCAGGGGAAGAGCTTCTAAGCGCCTCGCGCAGTAGGCCATCCGTAGGCCTGACGGGCTGGGAAGGGCAACGGGCCAGTCGCCCCTCCCAGGCACAGATCCTGTGTCGTACGTTCTACAACCGAGCCCTAACTGGCGCTCAGCAGTCCGATAATCTCCTGAGCATACTCATGCGCCAGGCGCTGCACGTCGGCCACGCTGCGCGACGCCAGGGGACTGGGCAGGATCACGATGCGGACATCCGGCATACCCAGCGTCGCGGCACGGGCGTGGGCGGCGCTGGTAAAGGAGCTAGTGATAACACTGACGGAGGGAATACCGCGGGATTCGGTCGCTACAGTGTCGTGGAGACCCCACGCTGTGCAAGAGCCTCAATCGGCGATCCCGTGGATGATGGCATCACACGCGCCCACCAGGGTGTCAATCGTCTCGGGAGCGCAGGGAGCGCTATAGGTAAACTTGGTGGCATAGACCACCTTCTTGACACCATAGTCGCGCTCCAGGACTTTTTGTAGCTCGTGCAGGAACGCATCCGCATGGTACTTGCGGTTTTCCAGGAGACCGATCACCTTGCCAGCCAGGCCCGTCAGTTCGGCGCTACGCCCCTGGGCCTCGGGGATGTCTTCGGGGCAGGGGTCAAGAATGTGTATGGAACGAGTGTGGGCAACCATACCGACTTCCCTCCTTCACATAGGTTCTGCGTTGTCGAGTACGACGTCTGCGGTATAGTGCGCACATTGGGCCAGACTGTCAACTCGCCTGCCTGGATGCTGCCCACTGCAGACGGCATCTCAAGCCGCACCACTCCGTAAGACCCGGCCCGGGAAAGCCCCAGTGTGGGTTCCCTGCTCATAGACCTGCTGCCCGGCGACAAACGTGCCCATCACCCCAGTGGCTTTGGCGATCAGCCGCCGTCCCTGCCGTGGGAAGTCATACGCGTACTCGGGCGTTTGCGCGGCCACAGTCTCAGGATCGAACAACACCAGGTCCGCGATCTTACCGACGGCCAACGTCCCGCGCTGGGACATGCCGAACAACGCTGCCGGCACCGCCGTGAGTTTATGGACGGCCTGTTCGAGGCTCAACACCTGGCGCTGGCGCACCCAGATATCCAGCAAGGCCGTGGCATAGCCGGCGTCGCAGAGAAAATCCACATGCGCCCCGCCGTCTGACAGCCCGATCAGGAAACGCTCATCTTGCACCAGACGCGCGATGCCCGCCTCATCGTAGTTAAAAATGGCCGTCTGGAACCTGGCCTCAAGGGCATCAGCAATCGCCAGGTCGAGATACGCATCAACGGGCCGTTTACCCTGGAGCGTGGCAATCTCCTGGATCGTCTGGCCGTTGTAGGCGGCGAGCGCCGGGTTGGTGACCGCCAGCACACGCGTTTGGCCCCACAGATGCTCGCGCTTGCGGAGCTGCACGTCCGCCACAAAGGCGTCACGGAAGGCTGGTTGCTGATACAGCGCGATTTGCGCTTCCAGGGAGCAATCGAAGGCCGGTTGGAAGGCCCGGTAGGTGGCATACATCGTGGGATTGCGCAAGTCCCCCTGCATATAGATCGGGCGGGGCGTCACCTGGGGCATGGTGTGCGCCAGGAGATCACCCAGTTTGGCGACCGTCTGGGTGTGATGGAAATCCGGCTCGCCGGGGCGGGCAAACAGCGACAGCCAGGTCACCGGGCGGCCGCTTTCCTGGCTGAGCAGGCGTAAGGTCTCGACGTCGGCGTCATCAATGGGATGCATCCCGGCTGAATTAAGGACGATTTCAATCGTCCCCCGGCCAACATCACGCAAGGCATGACACAGGGCGGCCAGTTCCTCCCGGCTGGCGTTGCGGCAGGCCAGCGGCCGACCGCCGGAGCCGGTATGATTGCGCGACGTTGTGGTGCTAAAGCCAAACGCCCCCGCCTGCATAGCCTCCCGCATGAGGCCGCGCATCGTGCCAATCTCTTCCTGGGTGGCCTGGCGTTCCATGGCGGCTGCGCCCATGACGTAGTGACGCAAAGGGGTAAACGCCACCAGCGAGGCGATATTGATCCCCAGGCCACGCCGATCAATGGTATCGAGATATTCCCCGTGACTCTCCCATTGCCAGTCGATGCCGGCCTCCATCACCGCATACGGAATCGCCTCAACGTTGACCAGGTCGTGCATGAGGATATCGCGGGTCTCCGGCCTGACCGGCGCAACGCCGACGCCGCAATTGCCCATCACGACGGTCGTCACCCCGTGCCACGGGGAACTGGTGAGGAGTGGATCCCAGGACACCTGCGCGTCGTAGTGCGTGTGCGGGTCAATGAACCCTGGGGCTAACACCAGGCCATCCGCCGTGACCGTCCGTTGCGCGGCCAGTCCCTTGTCCTGGCCGAGATAGGTAATGCGGCCGTCGTTGATGCCCAGAGTGCCTATGAAACTGGCCTGGCCAGTGCCGTCACAGATACGAGCGTTCTGGATCACGAGATCAAACATGCCTCTCTCCCTATGTCATCTGCGCTGTGCTCATGCTGTCACCGCCTCGTCCGGCGGAGCAGGCAGGGCAGGCTGCCGGCGCGACCAGCCTGGGGGTACACGCGTTGTCTGCCTGTGGCAGTGTAGCGCTCTTCGATTAGCGCCTCAAGAGGCTTGCCGATAGGCCGCCGACGGCCTTCTCCCCTGCCGGCTGCGCTGCCCCCACCCCGCGCCGCTGGGCATAGGCAGGCTGCAGTCGTTCAACGCCGGTGCAGTCGCAATGTGCAGGGTCAATGTCCGCCTCCAGCACGCAGCCGATTTCGTCCACGTGGGCGCGGGCGGCGCGGATGATGGCTCCGGTGTAGCCGTTCAGCAGGTCCGGGCGCAGCAGCACCAGATCATCACCGGCGTCACTACCGCAAAATTCTTCCAGGGCTGCTAGAGGGACACTCGATGTCACTGGACACGTCGTACACTACACTTGGTCTTTTCCTCCGAGAAAGTGAGGTGTCAATGGATGATCCGTTACGTGTCCATGTGCGTGCCCTGGCACGCTTACAGCAGCTTCATGAAGCCATTAATGCGCGCGACTATCCATCCACCCAGGATTGAGCCACGCGCACCGAACGCCATACCCGCACGATCAAGCGCGACCTCAAAGCCTTACGCGAGGTCTTCAAAGCCCCCCTGCTGTATGATCGGCAGCGCCAGGGCTGGCGGTACGCTGAGCCAGGCTGGCAACTGCCGCCCGCCCGTTTGAGTGAGGGCGAACTCCTGGCGTTTTTTACGGCTCACTACGTCATGCAGGAACTCGGGCAGACGCCCGAGGCGACGTTGCTACGCCACGCGCTGGCCAAGTTAGCCGCCTTTTTGCCGGAGCAGATTACCATCAACCCCAGTACCATCAGCCCCAATATGACCTTTAAGGCCCTACCGTATGTCCTGGTAGAGCCATCGCTTTTGCACACCCTGACGCGGGCGAGCCTCGAACATCGTACCCTGTGTGTGACGTATTATTCTCAGCATCGTAATGCTCTGCCGAGCGCAACATCGACGTGCTGCATCTCCACAACTTTGCGGGCGATTGGTATGCCATTGCCTTTGACCATCAGAGCCAGGAGGTACGCGATTTTCACGTCGGTCGTATGCGACAGGTGCACGAGACAGAAGCCTTTTTTACGCCTCCGCCAGGGTGGCAGGTAGATGCGCATCTGCGGCGCGGCTTTTTTATGACGCGCGGTGGCCGGATGACGACGGTCAGCCTGGTGTTTGACGCCTACCAGGCGCGGTGGATCCGCGAGCGCCAGACCTTCCACGTCGATGAGCAACGTGAGGACTTGCCGGACGGTAGCCTCCGTCTGGCGTTCCCTGTCGGGCACAATGGTCTTGAGGCGGTGGCGCGCTTTTGCCTTACCTACGCCGGGCATTGTCGCGTTGAAAAGCCCAAGTCACTGCGCCAACTTGTGCGCGAACGCTTGCAACAGGCTTTAAAGCAACATCAGGAGGAATAACATGCTCGCAACACATCCACAGCCAACAACGAGTGACTTCTTGACCACGCCATACCTGAATGTAGCCTTTCCTGTGCAAGGCACTCACCTCCCTGCCGATCATGGCTATCCGCTCTACGCAGCGATTACGCATATGTTCCCAGTACTACACAGCGCCCCATGGCTCGGCGTTGAACTGATCAGCGGCATTCCATGGGACCGAGGCATGATCGCTTTGCCAAGCTCCGGCACAAGTCTGTGTCTACGCCTCCCAGTGCAACATTTTGCTACGGTGCTTCCACTTGCTGGCAAGCGTTTGGCGTTTACAGGTTATGCCATACGTCTCGGTGTCCCCATGGCGCGCCCACTCGTGCCTGCCGCCTCGCTCTATGCGCGCATTGTCACCATTAAGGCATTCACCGAACCCGAGCCATTTCTTGAGGCCGCACAGCGCCAACGCACTGCACTTGGCATGAACGCTACGCTTGAACTGCCCCGTGACGGGCGCACACGGTACCGCCGTATCATCAGCATTCATGGCAAAAAGATTGTCGGCTTTTCTCTCCTTGTCCATGGCCTGAGCGATCAAGACTCCATTACCCTGCAAAGCCTCGGCCTCGGTGGCCGACGTACTATGGGCTGTGGGCTTTTCAACCCCGTTGTGCACACGAAGTATCCCAAGGGAGATGCCTGATGAATCGTCTACTGGCAAAGTCATACGACCGGCACAAGCATGGCAATACTCCACCGGATTACGCCCTGCTGACGCAACACAGCCGCGATGTGGCCATGGCGTGTGATGCCCTGGCTCGCGCTGTCGGTCCTCTTGCGTTGTTGAATGCCGACCTCAGTCCAGCACTCTTTGCGAGGTTCTGTCTCACGTTGCGGGCAAACGGCTGGATACAGGATTTGGGCAAGGCCAGTAACCACTTTCAAGAAATGGTAACGAGCCAGCCACAGATTAAACAGCTCATGCGTCACGAAACAATTTCAGGGCTACTGGTATGTCTAGATGAGAGGTTACGTCAGTGGCTGTCACCGCTCTCGGAGACATTCCTGATGGTCGTGTGGGGCGCCATGGGGCACCATCGCAAGTTTGATGAGTGCACGAGACCGGAGCAATCAGCCACTTTGACGGTGCACGTCGCCCATCCAGACTTTACAACGATTCTATCAGAGATGAGTGCCGACTTAGGGCTTGAGACGCCGCCACGTTTTGAGCGTAACCTGGTGATTGCCCGCACGAGCAAAGAGCCTGGTGATTGGGCAGCGCGGGAAGCACTCAGAGACCTACAAGACGATTTTACAGAGCACGAAATCGACTTCGCGGGTGACGAAGAACGTCGACTGTTGGCGATCATCAAAGGTTTGGGTATTGCGGCAGATGTTGCGGCAAGTGCCGTCGCTGCGCGTGGGCAATGGGCAACAAACTATTCGCTCGCTGCATATGTTCCCGAGGTCTGGCGGTTGGGTTAACACCTAATGACCTAGCAACCCTCATCAGTACATGGGCGTGGGAACGCTCGCGATATCCGCGTAACAGCCAACCTTCTACTGCCCTACCACCCGATTTTATTATTCGTGACTTTCAACACGCTGTGGCACGTTCAGAGGCAGCCTTGACCTTAGCCCAGGCCGGGTGTGGCTCTGGCAAGAGCCTGGCGGCATATATGTCGGCACGCACATGGTGTCAGAGAGCTGCCGAAACGGGGCGAACGAATTTTCGTGTGTTTTTCTGTCTCCCGACTACTGGCACAACAACCGAACATTTTAGAGACTACGCACTGGAATCGGGGCTTGATACCAGCCTATGTCATGCACGCGCCAGTGTTGACCTGCGCACGATGGCAGCAACTGCGGTACAAGAGGAGGCCAGTGAGGAGGAACGGGATACTGCCACCGCTGCCCGTACGGCGTTGCAGGCAGAACGCGACAAGATCGAATCGCTCGCCTTGTGGAGTACGCCGCTCGTTGTGACTACAGTCGATACCGTTCTTGGTCTGATGTCCAATGCCCGCCGTGCCATCTACAGCCTCCCCGCGATTATGTGTAGCGCCATCGTGTTCGACGAAATTCATGCTTTCGACGAGCAATTGTTTGGACACCTCTTGATATTTCTCAAACACTTTCCGCGCCTGCCTGTTCTGTTGATGACAGCCTCACTGCCAGAAGAGCGCCGCCGCGCTATCGCCCACGTGCGGCCTGATCTCTGCGTTATACACGGCCCGGAAGAGTTTGAAACCTTGCGCCGATATCTCATCAACGATTCTGCAACGGACGACGATACATGGCAAGCTGTTGAGCAATGCCTGGTGGCACACGGGAAAGTCTTGTGGGTACGTAATCGTGTTGACTGGGCTAATCACACATTTGCCGAGTGTCGCAAGCGCTATCCCGGCGTGTACGTTGATCTCTATCACTCGCGCTTTCGCTACAAAGATCGTAACCGTTCAGGGGGTATAACTCTTTGATTTCTTAGCTGTTATTTTGCGAAAATTAGAGAAATCATCGCATCTCGTATCTGCTCTGCATACTAACTCATTGATCTTATATGAGTTATTTGCTGACACTAGGTGAACGGTTACCAAAGATCGTAGCGTGCGCCATCGGCGCGTCATTGACCATTTCAAGACCACCGACGCCGGCGCTATTCTTGTGGCTACCCAGGTGGCGGAAATGTCCTTAGACCTCTCGGCGGATCTCCTCATGACCGACCTGGCGCCGATTCCCTCCTTGATTCAACGCATGGGTAGGCTCAACCGGCGTTCCGTGCCGGAGCGCCCCCAACCACCGAAGCCCGCGTTGATTCGCGCTCTGCCGCACGGCGAATCGCAAGTCGAACTGCCATACGACAAAGCAGAACTGGACAAAGCCCGTCAGTGGCTGCGCGGGCTTGTAGAACGCGGGCAAGCGCTGCATCAGCGCAACCTAGCCGAAGCTTTCGCCGCATATAGTGACGCGAAAGACTATGATCTTGCCACTGCTGAAGAACGTGCTGTGTTCTTTTCGGGCTTGTGGCGCACACGTCCAGGGTGGACGCGCGCTGAAGGCTACACCGTCAGTGTGCTTCTCGAAGCCGATGTGCGAGCGTGCCATGAGCGCGATGCCCAGGGCCAGCCAACCCGTGATTGGATACGGCAACACGAGGTTGCCATGCCTTTCAGAGATGCCGTGCTGAAGTGGGAACGTCTGGGCTTCATTCGCGTTGCCCCACATGACGCCGTGGCGTACGACTACAACGAAGACACTCACGAGGGGACAGGAGCGCAATGGAAAAGGATTTGACCTATCGGCTCAGCTACCATGGGACGAACCCATATGCCTGGAAGTGTGGGAGGGAGAGCTGCGAGGCTTCTCCTTGCAGAGAAGCCGTACTGAAGTGGGAGCGCCTGGGGACTCTCCGCGTCGCACTTCAGGATGCAGTGGAATACGACTGCAACAAAGGGACCTATGAAGGGGCAGGAGCGCAATGGCAAAGGAATTGATCTATCGGCTCAGCAATCCAAACTATACGATATATCATCGAGCAGCGTTGGGCGGACTTGCTGCCACCATTCGCGCCTGGGGTACGAAACCGCCGGACGGTATTCCCGCGGCAGTCACTCGCGATCATGTGCGACTGGCATGGAGTGACCAGATGACCGACCAGGAAGCGTTACGTCGCATCCTGGAAGCGTCGTTCAAGCTCACCGTAGACAGATTGATTGACCTGCCTGGCCAGGGCATCAAAGCTGGCCAAGACGCCTTGCGGCTGGCAATTCATAACGGTATTACCGGCACATTTCTACAACATCCTAAAATGCGTCCGGGGGAGAAAGAGCCCCGGCGTTTCGAGCTGAAGACAGATGATGACGTCAGCGAGATCTTCACTTACAAGGCTGTCAACAGCTACGCACATCAAAAAGCTCAAGGGACAGAACTGCTTGAAAAAAAAACACAAAGACGGCTTTCCGTCCATCGCGTCCGTCCCGCAGTCTGTCGTACCAGGGGCAATGAGTGGTGCGCTAGACCTCCAGGCGCCGGCTGAGGACGTCATACTGCTGCTGTTTTTGATGGTCGGTTGCGCCATTTTCTTGCTACGTCCGCGCACGTATAGGGAAAAAGCACAGTATTGCGTCATTGTCCCTGACGTGATTGACCTTGAGCTGTTCGCACGCGCGCTACATCGCATTGCTGCTACAGGGCAAGGCATGCAGCGCTTCAGCAATAGCTATTTGGGGCGAGTAGTTGGCGGTGCAGAAGAAGCAGCTCTGCGGTTTCTGATTGATCTGCAGGCTGAAGAAATTACTAGCGAGCGCAGCGTAGCCGGTTGTCTGGCTGTAGCCATGGGCAAAGTGGCCTGGGACAAAAATCAGATTAATCGCAGCCTCATTGCTAAACTCAAGGGCGACTATCCTGAGATGGGCATCTTCCGTGCTGCAAACACTTATCTGGGGCACACCAGAGTCATCAAGTCAAAGAAAGGAGAAGGCTATGCGATTCCGACGAGCCCAGTCCCCGAACTGGTCGCCGCCAACCTCGCTGCCGAAAGGCACTGGTGCGCACATTTTGTGGAATTGGTTAAGGATAAAAAAGACTTTAATTAGATGCGCTTTCTGCAAGGAGGACTCAAAGCCATGAACGAGGCCATTAAAGACGCCGATGATCAAGCTATCATTCGCACTTTTCACGAAGCTTGGTCCTTGACGATGGGCGCACTTGGAGAACGCGCTCGTCGAGACGGGCTAGATTTTCCCAGACTCGTCGAAGTGGAGCGGGAACGGATGCGCAATGCCATTCTGCGCACCAAGACAGCAGAAGCCCTCGTCGGGTGGTTCCTACGCTTTTGCGCCGATGCCACAAAAGGTGGCTCGCTCGGTGCGCTACGTGAAGATGGCCTGCGCATCCGCAAGTTCATCTTCAATGCACGCAATTTTGATCGCTTTCAGAATCTCTGTTTATTTGCGCTCGTCAGCTATACGAGCGAAGTCAGGAAAACTACCGCGCAAGGAGAGAAATAACCATGGCAACACATTATCTGTACGGCACCATTCTGACAGGCGAAGCCGTAGCGGCAAACAATCGCGGCGATAACATTGGCAACACCATGACGCTGCAAAAAGTCTTTCATCAGGACGACCTGCACACCAGCGTGTCCGCAGAAGCAATTCGGTTCGCGCTGCGCTACCGCTTCCAGCTCGAAGGTTTGCCTGTGAATCGCTCATACGATCCAGAGGCGGGTAAGCTCGATTACGAGGACGAGAAGCGGACCACCTGGAACCCCACCAGTGGCAATGTATACCTCGACGATGACCTGATGGGTTTTATGGACGCTGAGGCTGCAAAACAGGAGCGGGAGGACGAAGATCAGGACCCAGCTGAATCGAGCGCGCCAAAACCGGCTAGAGGCCGGGGGAAGGCGAAAGGGAAGACCACAAAACGCCCCAGTCCACTGGCCATTGGCCGTGCTGTCAGTCTGCGTCCATATCGAGGGGAACTGTCATTCAACGCGGTGAGTGGAGAAAAGACCAAAGGTACGCTCTCGCTGTACGGTACCGAGATGCACACAACGGAATATCAGTATAGTTTTGGCCTCAATCTCAATGATGTCATCAAGAAAGAACCCATCGGTTACTTGCTCGACGCTATCGTTGACCCTCCACCAGTCGCCGGCAATCACGCGCGTTTTGCGTACGATTTTTCTCCTGCCTCCATGGTGTTACGCATAACCAGTGCGCACTCGTCCAAAATGCAGAATTGCTTTGAGCACGACGAAGCGCATCGCACGTATACCATTGCCCGACTGCTACAACGTGTCGAAAACGGTGATATTGCAGCCAGCGAGTTGATTGTCGGCGGGGAAGTATCCACAACGCTTGAAGGTGCACGCCTCAAGGAACTTGGCGTCGCAGTCCTTGCGGGCGTCAAGGGGGCCGCGGATGAAGCCCGGCGACGCATTGCAGCGCGAGATGCCACATTTGCCGTCTTAGCAAACCATGGAGGGTAAAAGCGTGCTTACCTTGCGTGTAGAAGTGCCTTACGCCAGCTTCCGTAAGTCCTATGCCCGTTCCTTTGCCGAGACCTATCCGTTGCCACCGCCGGCCACGGTGTATGGCATGTTGCTCTCGCTCGTCAGCGAGCGCTTCAGACGGCGGCACGTTGGTGTGCGTCTCGCCTTTGCCTATAAACGCGTGCCGCTCATTGCTACGACCCTGCGCAAACTCAGTCGCTACAAATATGGTGTCCCAGGTAAGCAGGAGAAACTCGGTAACGCCCCGGATTTCATTGAAACCCTGTGTGGCATCGACTTTCTGTGCTGGGTGGATTCGTCCGGAGAACTTGCTGCTGACCCCACTCTGGAGCAGAGAATTCTCACGGCGCTTACTGCCCCTGAGAGTGTTGAGCGCTACGGTGTCCTGTGTTTGGGGCTGAGCGATGATGCGGTTAATGATGTGTGTTTGTGCGAGACCATCGAAGGTGAATGGTATCGTCTCATCCCACATAACATGGGCGTGATGGAACTGCCGATATGGGTAGATCATGTAGGCGCTGCCAGAACAAGGTGGCAGCGTTACGACCTGGAAGGGCGGGCCACCATGGTGACGACGCCAACCATGGAACAGTGGACAGAGATCATGGCGCCGGATTAAATCTGGAGTTGCCCGGCCTCCTGGGTCGTAGCAACGCTGCATCCGCGTGCCCGCAGCAACGGTGCAATCAATATGTCAACGTCTTCATCGAGATACAGCGCAATGAACAGGCGACTCATGTCCTCTTGTCCGAGGGATCAATCAACGCGTCGGGAATGCGGTTGCGGACCATGTATACATCGATTTCCGCCTGATGATCGCTGTAGTAGCTCAAGGCATCAAACACCTGCGCGAGTGTGAGGTGTGGCAAATGGCTCGGCATCTCTTCCGGCCAGACCCCGAGCCGCCAGGTTTCCACGATGGCCCGTACTGGAGTGCGTGTCCCTTTGATAATCGGCTCACCGTGGAGAATCTGCTCATCGGTGACAACATAACAATGCTCCGTCGCTTGCATGATCACTCTCCTGCATTCCTTCATAGATGTGCTTTGGACATTGTTACATAGCAGGATGCGGGCTGCAATTGCCGAGCGGCACGGCTCGTTTGAGACGGTAGTCTCTTGGAGAGGTTGGTATGACGCATGAACCACTCCGTATTATGGCGCTACACGCCCTGGCGTACTGCGAACGGCTGTTCTACCTCGAAGAAGTGGAGAACCTGCGCATCGCCGATGAGCGTGTGTACACAGGACGGCGTCTACACGTGGAAATCGAACGCGGAGAAGACGAGGGCGAGTCAACGACTGCCAGCTCAAGCAGGCAGCTTGTCGCTGGCGTTCGCCAGCCCATGCCTCTAGGCATGGAACAGCAAACCCGCAACCTGAGGCGCATTGACTGGCGCCCTATGTCTGATGTTTTGCGCGGCGTTCAAATCGGCGTTGGCCGTATAGCCACATTGTTTGCAGGAGAACCGCGCTTGAGATGGTCGATTCGCTTTGGCCACATGTCCGCACGCACTACAGCCCTTGCTGGTATTCCTGGGGTCTACCAACGCCACGGGGGTGCCTGCCAGTCTGGCCTTGTACTCGACAAAAGTTCTGAGCTGCGCAAAGCTCCACCCGCTCATCTTGGCCCGTTGCGGCGGCCTGAACTGAGTCCGCGAGCGGATATGCGTCAAATCTTCCAGCGCTATCCCTCTCTCGGTGCCTGTAGCCTCCGTAACGAGCGCCTTACTGATACAGTGATTCACGTCCCTACGAAACCTTCCCTCTTTTCTCGCAATACGCTGCAAGGCACGCCGGATGTTCTTCGGCCGCTTGCCGTCCATCTGCGCCACATGCGCGGCATGCTGGAGCCGTTGCCGGCGCTTCGCGTACCGTGTGCGGCAGGCTTCAATCGTGTCCCCGCTGTGCGTTGCGCCATCAGACGTTGTCGCCAGATTGACCACGGCCAGATCGACACCGATAAAGTCACTGACGGGTATCCTCGTGTCCTCTGGGACATCCACTGTCACCAGCAGAAACCATTTTCCGCCACGCCGCAAGACCAAGTCGGCTTGCCCATGTGCAAACCCAAAACGTTGCGCCTGGTACATTCCCATGAGATACGGCACCACCACGCGGCCTGTGAGCGTCTGGATACTCACCCGGTCTGGCCCCTTGAAGCTCAGATTCTTGCGCATGGAGAACGGCACCGCGGCATGAGGACGAAAGGCCGGGGCAACCGTCTTGTCTCGTTTATAGGCTTCCACCACCTGAGCAATACACCGTATCGCCGTATCGGCTGGCAGTCCAAAGCGTTCCCGCAACTCGTAGTACGCCAGCTTTTGCAACGCCACTTTGTTGGCGCACTGCTGGGCAAAGGCTACACCAGCCAGCCAGGTTGCCGCCTCATTAAAGCGT
Source organism: Pseudomonadota bacterium (assembly GCA_005777235.1). Classification (GTDB taxonomy): domain Bacteria; phylum Tectomicrobia; class Entotheonellia; order Entotheonellales; family Entotheonellaceae; genus SXND01. The sequence goes on along the minus strand of SXND01000018.1, from coordinate 11,242 downwards.
TCAACGATACCGCGCAAGGCATTGGCCTGCGTCTCATCGGGGAGGAGTTGGAGTTGCAAGGTCAGTTTCATGCCCATAAACATATTGGCTTTATATGGCAATGTCAAGCAGGAGTTGAGCCGCAGACGGCTCAACGGGCCATTCCCCTGCCAGCTCAAGCAGGCAGCCCCCTTGCCCGGCTTTCTGTGGCTGACGTTGGCCCTCGAATCCGAGCGCTGGGGGCTGGTGGGAAAAGTGGACTGTGTGCGACGGCGGGATGGTATGCTGCTCCCGTACGAGCACAAGCGCGGGCGGTCCGCCTGGGCAGGAGGGTGCCGCAGCCGCATGGCCCAGTGACCGTTTGCAGGTGGTGGCCTATGCGGCATTGCTCGAAGAGCATACGGGGCGCGTCATCCCTGAAGGCCGGGTGCGCTACCATGCCGACAACACTATGGTGCGTGTTTCCATAGACGCACAGGCGCGGACGGATTTACAGCAGGCCATTGGGCGGGCGCGGGCGTTGCAGTTGTCGGTAGAGCGTCCGCCTGTGGCGGAGAATGAGCGTTTATGCGTGCGGTGTTCGCTCGCCCCGGTCTGTCTGCCGGAAGAAGCGCGCCTAGCGCAGCACGCTGACTATAAGACCCTCCGGCTATTTCCGGCGGACGACGACCGGCAGGTCGTGCACGTGTTGACGCCAGGCGCCCGCGTCGGACGTAAGGGTGACCAACTGGAAGTTACTGCCAAAGAGATCGAACCACAGCGCTATCCGGTCCACGAAGTGGGTCAGGTGGTCTTGCACGGTTTCGCCCAGATCACGACCCAGGCGTTGCGTTTGTGTGCCGAGCGTGACATAGGGGTCCACATGGTCACGATGGGTGGCCGGTATATGGGCACCTGGGTGGCGGGCGCTGGCCCGGTGCAACGTCGTATCCGGCAGTATAAGGCGTTGACGGAGCCGGCTGTCTGTCTGCGCCTGTCGAGGCAATTGACCGAGGCCCGGGCGCGTGGACAATTGAGTGTGTTGTTACGCACCAGCCGTGATGTCGGACGGGCCACAGATGCGGTCAAAGCCGCGATTAGTAGTATACGGAAATTGTTGCATCCCCTCGCCCACGCGGCGAGTCTGGACAGCTTGCGCGGCTATGAGGGCAGCATTGCCGCCCACTACTTCAGTGCGTTGCCAGATGTCATTGCGCCAGACGTGGGGGCGGCTATGCGGCCCGATGGCCGGAGTCGGCGTCCACCACGTGATCGGTGCAATGCCTTGTTATCTTTTGGGTATGCGCTGCTCTTGAAAGATGTGATGAATGCGATTCTCGTCGTTGGACTGGATCCTGCGCTGGGCTTCTATCATCAGCCGCGTTCCCAGGCGCACCCACTGGCCCTGGATCTCATGGAGCTGTTCCGCGTCCCGTTGGTGGATTTGCCCGTGTTGGCGTCCATCAATCGCCGACAGTGGCACGAAACGGAGGATTTTCAGATTGCTGGCCAGCAAGTGTGGCTTTCAGAAGCCGGGCACAAGAAGTTCATCCACATTTATGAGCGCCGTAAAACGGATCAGTGGAAGCATCCCGTGATCGGGCATGCATTGTCCTACGCTCGTTTGATGGAGCTTGAAGTACGCTTGCTGGAAAAAGAGTGGATGCATGAAGGTGGGCTGTTTGCGCGTATGCGTTTGCGGTGACAGCTACCTCGCGCGCTATCTGTTTGATGAATGGGGAGCCCGTATGCCGGAAGCCAAGTGTTGGTATGTCATTTGTTATGATATTATCGAACCGAAGCGCTGGCCCGCTGTCTACAAAAAACTCCACGGCTATGGCAGACGTCTGCAGTACAGTATCTTTCGCTGTCGTCTGACGATGCGACAAATGGAGCGGCTACACTGGGAATTGGAGGCCATCCTGACGTCTGAGGATCGGCTCTTGATCGTCCGGGTATGCGAGAGCTGTGAGCGGCACGTGGCCACGCACAATCGCCCTGAAGCCTGGGAAGTAGACGCCAAAAGTTTTGTCATCGCGTAAACTTAGAGGGTGTGGTCAGTGAGCATCCCGTTGCTGTTGTCAGACATTGAGCTGCAAGCATAGGCGTGTGTTGGATGAAGGAGAGGTAGATTATGTGCCTAACCCGTTTACAAATAATAGGATGGGCTGACACACTCCATGCCGAGGTGTATGCACTTGGTCTAACACATTGGTTTCTAAAGCTTTCGTGTTGTCATGCCGTCATCAGGCACTATTGTATGCCACTCTGGAGAGGGCAAGGAGGTGAGTATCACGCAAAGCAAGCTGTAAGTACTGATAGAGTTGCAGGTTAGGACAGATGCGGTGAACATTCCATTGATGCCGTAAGGCGTTGAGCACGAGGGCACTTCTGGGGCGACCGCAGCAGGGACAAGTGAGCATTCCATTGATGCCGTAAGGCGTTGAGCACCCCACGGGGAGTCCGAGGGCGAACGAGGTATCCGGTGAGCATTCCATTGATGCCGTAAGGCGTTGAGCACCGGCTAATGGTGGCAAGGCGGACGGCCTCGCGACGTGAGCATTCCATTGATGCCGTAAGGCGTTGAGCACTTCTGGGGTAATCGCCGTATTGAGCCATGCCTCCCGTGAGCATTCCATTGATGCCGTAAGGCGTTGAGCACGGCGTGATCGTGCGGCTGGGGGGTGGTCGAGTATCGCGTGAGCATTCCATTGATGCCGTAAGGCGTTGAGCACCGCGGCCTGGAGATAGCCATACGCGGCCTGGGGGGGTGAGCATTCCATTGATGCCGTAAGGCGTTGAGCACGCGCTTGAGGCGTATCTGGACAAGGCTGCGGTAGGTGAGCATTCCATTGATGCCGTAAGGCGTTGAGCACGTGCGCATGATGTTGAGCTCTCCTGGGGCGTATGTGTGAGCATTCCATTGATGCCGTAAGGCGTTGAGCACGCCTCGGTCAATATCACGGATTTTGTTGACGATAAGTGAGCATTCCATTGATGCCGCAAGGCGTTGAGCACCGGTATTGCGCCAGATGGCGGCGCACGTACTCCATAAATCTCACACATGAGAATGTGAACGCCGGGGTGACCGGCGCATCTCCCTGCTCATGGGAGCGAAGCGACGGATGAGCAGGGAGATGCGCCAAGTCCACTCCATAGGTATCAGGCAGAGCGCAGCGGAGCCTGTTCAACACATCAATAACATGACCAAGCCTTCGTCGCCACCGCAATTCGTCTCCCCAGGCGTGGGGAACACCCCAATGGCCAGGACCAGGCAGTCTGGCAACTCGGTTCATCCCCACAGGCGTGGGGAACACGCCATGGCGCAGGCCGACAGCCTGGCAGACCTCGGTTCATCCCCACAGGCGTGGGGAACACTTCAGCCCGGCGTACCATGAGTTGTTACAACGCGGTTCATCCCCACAGGCGTGGGGAACACCCTTTCCATAATCTATTGTTAAAAAAAGAGCAAGAAGACCTTGTGGATTCTATCAAAAACCCAAGCCAGCATTACAGGCCTAGTCATCCTTCATGGTGCTCGGGCATGAGTGCTTGAACCTCCCCATGCCTCAAGCCAGGGAATGCCGGAAGCCATCTTGCGACGGCGTTCGTGGATCGTTCCGACCCCGGCATGGAGTGTGTTAATGGCTGCATGCACATCGCGGTCATGCGCTGCGCCACAGTCAGCACACACTCACTGCCTGCCTGACAAGCCTGCGTAGCATGTGCAAAACCAACGGGCAGACTTCCACCACAAGGCGGCTCGCACGCTGGTGAAGACCTACCGCGTGATTGCGGTGGAAGACTTGCACGTCAAAGGATTGGCTAGCGGTATGCTGGCGAAGTCCGTTCATGCTGCCGGATGGTCGGCGTTCCTCAACAAGCTGGCAGCCAAAGCGGAAGAAGCTGGGCGCCTGCTGGTGAAGGTGAACCCTCGCGGCACGAGCCAATCCTGTCTCTGTGGCGCACCCGTACCCCAGACGCTCAGCCAGCGGTGGCACCAGTGTCCAGCGTGCGGCTTGTCGGCGGCACGAGATCATGTGTCGGCTCAACGCATCTTGGGGCTGGGAATTAGACTGTTAGGACTAACGTAGTGGTTGTCACCACAAGCGTTCCTAACGAAGCCGCCTCGTTTACGCGACGGAGTGGTCACGGTAGCCGTTAATGCTTAGCTTCATGCCTATACCCCTGCAGGTTCCCGCCACGTGGGGCGGTGCCCTGTCGGCGGTGATCGAGGTCCCCACCCATCCCGACGATGCGCCCCGCCCACACCTGGTAGCCGCCGCCCGGCCGGGCCAGGGGCCCGCGTGACGGACCGCCGTGGATGGCGCTCATGGGTGCCAGGTGTACGGTGCGGCGCACGCTCTGCCGGCCGAGACCAGGATGCGGGGTATGGACACCCTGCCCACGCCCGCATCTGGTCTGCAGCGTGTGGCCCCCGCAGGGGCGCGACGGTTGATGGCACGTCTGGCACGTCTGGCACATCTGGCACGCCAGGCGACGCCCACGGCATGGCCGTGGATTTCCCAGGCTGGAGACGGCACGCGGCGTCCTCGCGACGCCATGTTTGGACCGGCGGATACCCGCCCCCATCCGCCTGCCCCAGGCAGTCGCTGCCTGGGAACGCCAACGCCAGACGGCCCCGTGTCGCGTCGCTTGGTGTGGCACGCTCTACAATGCCAGCAGCACGTTGCCGCGACTCTACCCCTCAGGGCAGCTCGGTTAAGGCACTAGGGTAAGACAACCTCCAGGAGGAACGATGGGACTCCCAATTGTCCAAGTTGACGCCTTTACCGATACGCCGTTTCGCGGCAACCCCGCGGCGGTGTGCGTGCTGCCGGCGCCGCGTGATGCCGCCTGGATGCAGCAGGTGGCGCGGGAAATGCATCTCTCGGAGACGGCCTTCCTGTGCCGTCGTGACGACGGTTTTGACTTGCGCTGGTTTACGCCTGCGATAGAAGTGCCTCTGTGCGGTCACGCCACGTTGGCCAGCGCGCATGTGCTGTGGGAAGCAGGCCATCTGGCACCTGAGGCCACAGCGCGCTTTCACACCCGTAGTGGCCTGCTGACGGCCACGCGCCACGACACGTGGATCAGCCTTGACTTCCCGGCCCTGCCGCCGGAAGAGGCCCCAGCGCCAGAGGCGCTCTTGCAGGCCCTCCCGGTGACGCCACTGTGGGTGGGTAAGAATCGTGCGGCGTATCTGGTGCACGTGGCGTCGGAGGACATCGTACGCACGCTGCAGCCGGATTTCGCCATACTGGCGACTCTGCCAGTGCAGGGCGCCATGGTCACCAGCCGGGCCACGACCGCGGGCTATGATTTTGTATCGCGCTATTTTGCCCCCCGCGCCGGGATTAACGAAGATCCGGTGACCGGCTCGTCCCACTGTTGCTTGACGCCGTTTTGGAGCCAGCGCCTTGGGAAAGACCACATGGTGGCCTATCAAGCCTCGGCCCGTGGCGGGGTGCTGCGGGTGCAGATGCAGGGTGGGCGCGTCATCCTCAGCGGGCAGGCCGTAACGGTGCTGCGCGGAGAGCTGGTGGCGTAAAGCCCGCAGCTGTCGAGGCGCGTCGGATCGCCTCGACAGCTGCGGGCTTTACGCTGTCCCCAACAGGGCCTGCACCGCGGCCACATTCTCGGCCCGGGCCATGGCCATGAGCAGTTGGGTGAGGGTTGCCTCATCCGTGACCTGTTCAAGCTGGCGTTCCACCTGTTGATAGACGGAAGCTGGCGGATCCAGGCGCGCGACGAGGACATCTAAAATGCTGCGACGCCGCGTGACCAGTGAGCCGACAGCTTGTCCCTCCTGACGGCCCTCCTGGCGCCCTTCCTGACGGCCTTCCTGGCGCCCTTCCTGACGGCCCTCCTGGCGGCCCTCCTCGCGTAGACGACGGAGAAAGGGCGTATCCAGTAATAACTCATCGCGTTCAATCAGGCTTTCAACCATGGTGATCATCTCCTCATCCGTGAGCAGGGCCACGAACGCCGTGAGCAGCCGATGCCGCTGTTCCACGTCGGGCACCTGGCGCAACTGCTGCACCACCTCCGGCAGCACTGCGGCTGGCACGCGGATCTGCGTCTGGCCGACCAGGGGCAGAAGGGCGGGGCGTCCGAGGTTCAACAAGGTTTCTGCCGGCATCTCCCACAGACGGATGGGGTGATACCGCCAGACCAGCGTCGGCGTGCCGTCCAGACCTTCGACCTGATGGGTGCCCGTATCGCCAACCCCAGCACCGCGCCCTACATAGAGTACCACACTCCACAGGGGCAAACGATACGTCCGCGCCAGCCGGGGCATGTACGCCAGCATCCGCCAGGGCATGGGCTCGCGGCTGCGAGGGCCTTGGAATTCCATGTGCAAGAGCAGCACGCGGGCGTCGTGTAGGATGAGCCGAAAAACCTGGTCAACGGCCAGATTTTCTCCAGGTAATTCGACGTTGAGAGGATGCGCCTCCCGCACCTCAGCTTGCAACACCCAGGAGGCAAAGTCGAGAATGCAGCTGCTGACAAGCAACTTGAGGGGACTATCCGTTTCAGCCATCGTGCGGCTCCTGCGTCAGGAGGGAGGTGCGAGGATCGGCCTGGTACGGCTGCCAGGCCCAGGTGCCAAAGGGCTCCGAACAGACCATCGAGAGCGTGCCCTGGGTGGCGCTGTGCAACTGATAATACCCTGCACCTCGTGGGTTTCCGTTGTAGAACGCATGCGTCTGCCCGTCGCTGAGCCCCAGATTACACGCCTGAATGTCACGACTATGGCGTGCCAACAGCGTATACACGGCGGCGAGGGCCGGGGCTGGGGCCATACCCTGTGCCAGTTGCTCCTGCACCAAGCACCAGATTTTCTCTGCACCAATGGCCCCTGGGACAGGCCGGGGCAAGCGCACGCCGCGCAGGAAGCCGTTGAACACAAAGGCATACGGTTCGCGTATGTAGGGCTGACTATAAGCCATGTTCCCCTTGTGATGCAGAAATGAGGCACTGCGCGCATGCGCCAGGAGATGGCGCGTTGGCGGTAGCTGCTGCAGCCGTGCCATCTCCGTCCAGATCGGTGCGATGGAATGCTGCACCTGCCACGGTTCCAGCGCGTCACGCCAGGCCACCCCCCAGCCATCGCCTTGCCACCCCTCGCCGCTGAGGCCCGTGCTGTGGGCACACATCTCGGCAAACTGCGTGACATAGGGGCGCATGTCACAGGCGTGAGGCGCCGTCAGTAAGAGGAATCGACACATGGCGGCCTCATCCAAAGGTCAAGGGCATGCCTTCTTCCCAGGCAAAATAGCCCTGGGGATCGGGGGCCTGTTCACGTTGCGGGTACTGCGCCTGGGCCGGGGTATAGTGGCGGAAATGTGGCATGACTTTGGTAGCAAAGAGCTCCATGGAGCGCATGATCTTGGCATGCGGGATCTGCCCGAGATTAAACGTGCAGTTGAGGTAGGAAACGCCGGTGTACTGTGTCATGCGGTAGATCTTCTCGGCGACAATCTCTGGCGTGCCAAAAAACCAGTCTTTGTAGAGAAAATCGGGGTCGTCTTCCTGGGCCACCTGCGCCGTGAGTTCGGTCATGGCACGACCCGCGTTGACGGGCAAGGAGTTCGTGGAGAGGCCGCGCGCCGTGCGCGTATGCCAGATGGCATGCGGCAGCATCGCTTTGGCTTCCGCCTCGGTGTCGGCGACGTAGACGCCGCGCTGGATAATAAACTCCTGCGGCCAGGGCACCTGTGCCGCGGCAACCGCCTCCTGGAACAGATGCCAGTTGTGGATGATGCGTTCCATGCTGCTCGACGTGCCCCCAGTAATCACGTGCATGCCACGGGCCAGAGACCAGGCCATGGTCGGAACGGTGGACGTAGCGCGCCAGAAGAGCGGATGGGGTTTGGTGATCGGACGCGGCAAGATGGTCGTTTCGGGGAACTGCCAGTAGCGGCCCTGGTGGCTGACGTTCTCGGTGCTCAGCAGGGTGGTAATGACGTGCAGGGCTTCCTCAAACATGGCCCGATTCTCGGCCAGGGGCACACCAAAGCGCTGGAACTCGTATTGCTGGTAGCCGGTGCCAAAGCCGACCTCCACGCGTCCCTTGGTGACCAGGTCAAGCATGGCAATGTCTTCGGCCACCTGGATCGGATGCCGCAAGGGTAGCACGACCACCGCGGTGCTAAAGCGAATCTGCCGCGTGCGCTCAGCCAGCACCGGGATGAGCAACAGGGGCGAGGGCAGGAAGCCGTAACTGGAAAAATGGTGTTCCGCTGCCACGACATAGTCAAAGCCCAGTTGATCAGCCAGCACGCCTTGTGCAAGCGCCTGGGCATAGATTTCCTGCGACGGACGCATCTCGGGCGATTGCATCAAAAGAAAAATCCCAAATTTCATGGGCGGTTCTCCCCTTCGTAGTCAAATGACCATCTCGTGATAGGACAGTCGCGGCAGCATAACGTACACGTGAGAGGACTGCAAATGGCTCGCACCCTGCACCTCAGGGCTGGCGTGGGGCGCGTCAACTGCCGGTTGGAATGGCAAGGAACATGCGATGCGTGGGCCGAAGTTGTACCCCACGCAGCAGGGCGAATTCCGCCTCGTGCAGTAGCCACTGCCAGTCCGCAGTGGTGTATTTGTTGTGCACGGGAAACGTGCACACGGCGCGGTGCCGGCTCGTCTGGGGCTCGGCGTCGGCCTGCGTCAGGCTCCCGAGCAGGTAGTCCTGCAGCGGACGACGTGCCCAGTCGTACAGGAGGAAGAGTCCAGTGGGTGCCAGGAGACGGTGGACTTCCGCGAGCATGGGGAAGGGATCGTCGCAACGATGCAGCACGGAGGCCATGCTGATCAGATGAACCGTGCCCGTCGCCAGTGGCAGGGACGGCGCCGTGCCCGTGTGCAGCGCCTCGGTGATGTCGTACGCATACAGGGTCGCCTGCGGGAAGTGTTGCTGGAAGGCGTGGGACATCAGGGCTGGAGCGCATCCCAGTTCCACGATAACGGGTCGCGGGGGCATCCGTGGCGCGACATGGGTGGCCACGCCGTCCCAGTAGGCGTCGTCCACGTGCTCTGTAGCGGTATCGAGGGCATGAGGGCACGGGGGATCAGTGACCATCACGGGTGTGCTCCTTTGGCAGGCGTTGACGTCGCGTCCATGGCCAGCGTAGCGTACCACAGACACGCCGGGCGGTGTACGACGACCTGCAGGGCCGGAAGCCTCACCGAGAGGCGGACGTGGCTACCTGACTGGCGAGGTCCAATCCGGGCCACGCCACGGAACGGATGGAAGGACTCCCAGGGAGCGGCAGGCAAGACATTGCTGGCAGAATCGCGTACTATGGCTTGGAATGACTGGGGATTGTCGAGGTCACCGCGCTGCTCTCAACACGAAGGAACACACAGATGATACTGCAGGGAAAACGAGCGATTGTCCTGGGTGGTAGTTCTGGGATTGGCTTGGCCACCACCAATCAATTGGCCAGTGAAGGGGCGATCGTCATCGCCGCTAGCCGCAATCCACAGCGGGCCCAGGGGCACATCCGGGCCGGGGTGGAATTACAGGCCTGTGATGTGCAAGATCGGGTGGCGCTCAGTGCGCTGTTTGCTGCCAGCGCGCCGTTTGACATCCTGGTGAATGCTGCCACTGGCGGGCCACGAACCAGAGGGCCCTTCTTAGAAATGGATTTAGACGGCTATCGCAATTCGTTTGCGAAACTGTGGGGTTACACCAATGCGGTGCGTTTGGCTGCCGAACACATGGATGCGCGGGGCACCATCGTGCTGGTGAGCGGCACGCCGGCCCGGCGTGCCAAGCCGGGGCAGGTGTCACTGGCCTCGGTGGGGGGCGCTGTGGAAGCATTTTGCCGCGCCGTGGCCCCTGAACTGGCCCCACGGCGTATCAATGTCGTGTCCCCAGGTATTATCGACACCCCGATGTTTGGCGACGACGTGGCGGCCCGGCAAGAGCGCTTGGCCGAGGCCACGGCGCAGCACCCGATTCCGCGCCCGGGCACGGCCGATGAAGTGGCGGCGGCCATCGTGTTTCTGGTGAAAAATGACTTTGTCACAGGCACGACCGTCGATGTGGACGGGGGCTGGCTCCTGAGCTAAACGCCTCTCCCGGCAGGCCATCGACAGGGCCCCTGCCCGAGGCATGCATCCACAGCGTCGGGGCGCGACGGGGCCGCTCGTCTCCCTGGACTGCGAGAGAGACGCGGGCCCGCGTGCGGTCGGTGCCTGTGGGGATCAGGACGAACAACTGACCGCCAAGGTCTGGGCCCACGCCGGGGGGAGAGCCGCATATGACTCATACTCCGGCTGCTCCTCATAGGGTTTTTCTAGGATCTGACGCAGTCGCTCAACCTCGGAGAAGTCTTGCTGTTGCGCCTTGTCAATGGCGATTTGGGCCAGATAATTGCGTAACACATATTTCGGATTCACGGCCTGCATCGCCCGGTGGCGCGGGATATCGGCACTCTGCTCGGCGTGCAGCCTGGTGCGATAACGTGTGGCCCAGGCGTCAAAGGCGGCACGGTCGTTACATAAGGCCTGCAAGGGGGTGTCGGCGGCGGGATGATCTTGTTGGAGATGCCCCAGGCGGCGGAAGAAGCACGTAAAATCCACCTGACTCTCCTGCAGCAGTGTAAACAGATGCGCCAGCAGCCCAGCATCGTCCGGCTGCGTGGTGGCCAATCCGAGCTTGGCGTGCATCACGTCATCCCAGTGGGCGATGTAGGCTGCCTGGTAGAGGTCCAAGGCCGCCTGGGCGGCCTCTACCTCGCCAATCAGCGGTAACAGCGCCTGCCCCAGCGCCGCACAATTCCAGTGGCCAATGCGGGGCTGCATGCGGTACGAATAGCGGCCGTGTTCGTCGGTGTGGTTGCAGATGTGATCATCATCAAACGTCTCCATAAAACCGAAGGGGCCATAGTCAATGGTCAAGCCGAGGATCGACATCTTGTCGGTATTCATCACGCCGTGCATGAAACCCACCGCCTGCCACTGGGCCATCAGGTGCGCCGTGCGGCGCGTGACCTCGGCCAGAAGGGCCGCATACGGATTCTCCGCGGCGCGCAGGTCGGGATAGCAGCGCTCCAGCACGTAATCGGCCAGCGTCTGTAGGGCGGCGATATCGTTGCGGGTGCTCCAATGCTCAAACGAGCCGAAACGCACGAAACTGGGCGCCAGACGGGTCACCACCGCCGTGGTCTCCAGGGTTTCACGCTGGACGCGGTACGCCGAACCGACGACGCACAGCGCCCGCGAGGTGGGAATGCCCAGGGCTGCCATGGCTTCTGAGCAGAGAAATTCC
>SXND01000122.1 GCA_005777235.1 Pseudomonadota bacterium | reverse complement strand
CGTGCCTACACCGTCCTGCCACATCACGGTGGCTCCATCCCCGCCGAACCAGGCACTGGAGCCGACCGCCCCCAGCGTACGGTTTGTGGCAGGTGGATGTCGCTGGGTGGGGGCGGCGGCTCACCGCGGGCGTTCGGCGCCAACGGCGCGGAGGAAGCGTCGAGGCAATGTTTGCGACCCGTCTTCCCTAGTCGCACGGCAATGTTCATACACAGGAGGACTACACATGCGCACGGTCCCTGGAGACACTCCCATCGATCTGACAGGTCAGGTCGCGCTTGTGACCGGAGGAAGCCGAGGCCTGGGGCGCGCGTTTGCGCTGGCGCTTGCCACTGCAGGCGCGCAGGTGGCAGTGACGGCGCGTACAGTAGCGCAGTTGTCGGAGACGGTCCAGCTCGTCGAACGCGCTGGCGGATGCGCGCTGGCCATTCCCGGCGATGTGTCCGTGCCAGCCGAGGTCGCGCACGTGGTGACCACCGCGGAGCAGCAGCTCGGCCCGGTGAATATTTTAGTCAACAACGCCGGCTTCCATGTCGCCGGGTCACTGGGCCACGACTGGGAAGTGGACCCGGAAAGCTGGTGGCACACCTTTGAAATCAACCTGCGCGGCTCCTTCCTGTATGCGCGGGCTGTGTTGTCCGGCATGGTCCAGCGCCAACGGGGCCGGATCGTCAATGTCTCGAGCGGCTCCGCGTTCAATCCGCGCCCCCAGATGGACGCCCTGTGCGCCTCGAAGGCGGCGCTGACGCATTGGACGCGCTGCCTAGCGGCGGACACGCAGGCGCATGGGATCGCCGTGTTCGCGTTTGTCCCGGGTGCCGTTCGTACACCCGGCAGAGAATACCTGGCCACGGCACCAGAGGTGCCGCAGGCGATCGGGGACGAGTTCCGCGCGTGGTTCAGCCAGGGGCAAGACACGCCGATGGACCGTGCCGTGCAGATGTTGCTGTTCCTGGTCTCCGGACGGGCTGACGCGTTGTCAGGTCGCTGCATACGTGTCCAGGACAAGGAGGAGGAGTTGGTACGGCGCGCGGAGGAGATTCGCCGGGATGACCTGCACATCCTTGCCTTACGCACGTAGCCAAAACCAGCGCCGGAGCTTCAAAGCGGTGGGGAGGAGCAGTCGCCCATCCAGCTCCCGCGCCGAACAATCGCGTGCAAGCGACTGGAAATAGCTGGAGCGACGAAGGAGCGGAAGCTATTTCCAGCGCCTGACGCGCGGCGTTAGGCAACTTCTGACGACGTTAATCTGAGAGGAGGAGTACCTTAATGAATACCGTCACGGTTCTCATCGAAGGGTATATCAAAGCCATCGAAGGGCGTCAGTTGATCCCCGGCGTCTCTGCAGATGGCGCACGCCATGTCGCGGGGACCGTCGCCCTCATACGGGGCGAGCAGGCTGTCATTGTCGCCGACCCAGGCATGGTGACGGCAGGGTCTACTTCCTTACGACCGGCACGTCAGACTTTCTCTGGATGCTCTCATTCATAATTATTTTTACTGTCATAGTAAAAATAATTATTTTTTCTTTTGTGGTGGAATCGCCTATCTTTTCCTCTAGAGACGATGACTGGGGACTGTCTCTCCCCCGACACTACGCCAGCACCTGCGTGCTGACTGCTCCGCAAGAGGCAGCCCCCTTTGGTGTCGTAGCCTGCGACGCCGCTCAAGCGTGTGTACAGAAGGAAGCTCACCATGCCAACGGACATCACCCAGCTCGCGCACCCCATTGATGTCATGTATCTCATTCATAAAGCGATTCGCGCAGAGGCACGACGGACGCGCCAGGCGGCCGAACACCTCGCGATCGGTGGGAACTTTAAGCCCTTCATGGACGATTTTTACCGATGGGCCATGGCGCTCGGCTTTCATGAGGAGGCGGAGTACAAATATGTGCTGCCGCTTGTACCGGACCTACCATCTGCCCGGTACCACGAGGGAGGGCATAAGGCCTTATTGGTCGGGCTGGAAGACCTGCAGCGGTGCCTCCATGAGGAGCTGGGGCACACCATCGTTATTCCGCGGACCCAGCGGCAGCTCGTCGGCAAAGTCATCGCCCTCCTCATCGCCCAGGCCGATCTCCTGGAAGAGGAAGAAGAGCGCCTGCTGCCGGTGCTGCGTCAACACCTCGGGGAGGCCGAGCAACTGGACATAGCGAGGCGTCTGCTGTTCGACCCCGAAAGTGAGGATGAGCAGTGGATGCTGGACTGGGTGGCGCAACACCTCACGGAGGCCGAATGCCACGCTCTGGCGGACCTGGTCGCGCGTTTTGAGCCAGATTCCTCGAGCTTGATCGAGGAATCTGGCGATGACAGCAGGGTGCCTGACGCGGCCCAGACGGCCGTGACAGATGAGGATCTGGTGCTGCTGGCGGCCAAGACGGCAGACGGGTATCCCATCGATGTGATGTATCTGCTCCACAAAGCGTTGAACATCGAGGCCTGGCGCACGGTCAGCATCGCTGAGCGGCTCGACGTTGGGGAAAGCCTGCACCCCTTTGTACAAGCCTTCGAGAGCTGGGAGAAGGCTCTGACGTTTCATGCCGATCAGGAAGATGTGTATATGACCCCTCTGTTGTCGACCTCGCCTCTAGCCCGCGACAATGAGGAGTCGCACCAGCGTTTAGCCCACAGGATGGACGAGATCCGTACCTATCTGCAGGAGGTCGGGGAGGAGGCGGTGGTGACGACGCGCATCCGCCGCCGCCTGTTTGGGCACGTGGTGGCGCTCCGGATGGATCAGGAGGATCACCTGGAGGAAGAAGAAGAACTGGTGCTGCCCATGATACGCGAGCGTCTCTCTATCGCCCAGCAGATAGAGATTGTGCGGCGCCTCCTCCTCGCGCTGGAGACGGAGGATCCGACCTGGGTCGTGACCTGGCTCATGCACGATCTCACGGATACGGAACGCAAGACCCTGCTGGCGTTAACGGCTCGCCTGGCGAGCACGCCGCCCGCACTGGTTGCGGCGGTGGTCTAAAGGCTTCCCAGTGAAGACTCCACCGCCTCAACAGAGCGTCCGGTTTGAGGCTGCGCTTTTTGCAGTCGTCGACGTGGTCTATGGCCCGCTGTACTTCTGGCGTGAGCAACCACGAAAAATCGGCAAAATCGGGGTCGGACTCGCATTACGGATCAACCCCGTGCCCTGCTGGCCGAGTCCGCGCCTAACAATCGCGTGCAGGCGACTGGAAATAGCCTTGTATCTTTAAGGGGTGATGTGGAAGAATGCTCATCACGCAGTCCCCGGACGTGATAGACCGATGGAGCCTTGATCCACTGAGGCCGGAGCGTCGCGTGGGTCGTCACGTCCTGGAACT
>SXND01000017.1 GCA_005777235.1 Pseudomonadota bacterium | reverse complement strand
GAGGCTCGAGTGCAGGCGTGCGTGCCCCGTCTGCGCCGCTTTGTGGGCAGTCGCCCGCGGCGGCGGGGGCACCAAGCCTGCGCCATGCAGGCCTGGTGGGCACAACGGGCCTGCCCCGGCGCCACCTGTCAGCCACAAGCGACCTAAAGGACAGACGCGTCTCGGCAGGTGTCGCCACAGAAGAGGAACAGGTTTAGTCCAGACACTTAAGTACGCGCTTATGCTCCAGCGCCCCTGTCTCTGGTCCGCCATCTCGCGCCAGCCGAGGAGGCGTGTCGCTTGGATCAACAGCGCGGCCGCCTTGCGACCTTTTTCTCCGACCAGCCAAGCCGAGGCTTCCAGAGCCAGCCGTCGCCTATCGCAGACCCGCAGCGGCTTTCGCGGGGATGCATCGCGGCGTGTTGAGCCTCTCTCTGGATGGTCTCTGTAGGCTCATTATGTGCGCCCGCGGGCTGGAGAGAGCGTGTGCAGCGTAGGAAGCGCTGTGCTGTACGTCTCTTCCAGTGGGGATGGAGGACTCTTGCGCCTGTTTTCAACGAAGAGTTACCGATCCCTGTGCAATGCCATGTCACCATTTAGCAAAAAAAAAGTGTACGTTGGCGAAAAAAAGCATAGAAGAAGCTCGACAATACCTAAACCATCCTATTCTTGGAACAAGGCTGTTGGAATGTGCGGAAGCGGTTTTTGCCATTGAGGGACTATCAATTTCAGAAATCTTTGGTTACCCTGATGATCTGAAGCTTAAATCGTCCATGACACTGTTTGCGTGTGTAGCAGATCCACGCTCCGTGTTTGTCCGTATCCTTGACAAGTATTTCCATGGAGAGCGGGATGTCAGGACACTCCATCTATTAGAGAAGCTCAAGGAAAAAATGAATAAATAAAAAGCCTAATACCTCGCTCACCTTAAGTTGGCAAAACCATGGAGTAGCTTTGCCAGCCAGTTCTCCTCGCTGGTAGGCTGTCAAAGATCGAGCACCTTGTAGAGAGGAAGAGCGCCTTATGTTTACCGAACTTTTCAAACAACGGTTCCACGTCATCCTCTTGGTGTTTGGGTTCCTACTCGTGCTCGCAGGAATCTTTACAATTAAGGACTTCTCCAAGTTCGATATTGCAGCTCGGAATGATATCGTCCTCAGCAGCCTCATCATTTGGATAGTCCTTATAGTAATATAGGTCGTACTGCATCTCCTGACAAATGAATCGTTTGGTTTTCCAGTACTATCGAAAGTCAAGAAGGCTGATCGTGGCTATGCTATCACGAAGGGACACACACGCATTCATGTTTTCTTTGGCCGTACAGAGGAAATTGACTGTACCTCGACCGACTGTTTGGTGGCGCTGCCTGCTAATGAGTTTTTTGACGATGAGTGTATCACCGATACGCGAAGCGCTTTAGGAGCCTTCATGCAACGTCATTTTGGCGCTGATGTGAACCGAATCCAGAGGCTGGTTGCGCGACAACTCTCTGGGCGTCCTTCTGAAAAGGTAGAGAAGGAGGTGGGGAGCTACGCCGAGAGTTTCGGTGTTGGAACTTGTGTCTTTCTGGATAAACCCCTGGCTAAGCAACTGCGTATTGCACTGCTCGCAGTGACCACAAAACGTGCGGGCGAAGGACTCCGAGCCGAAGCCCGTCACGTCTTGGACTGTATTGCAGTCGCTCACCGTCTTCTAGTCGACCACCGATTGAGTCGTCTCTACATTCCAGTTCTTGGAAGCGGCCATGGTGGTCTGAAGGGAGAATTATCCCTCTTGTGCATGCTCATCGGGCTGTCAGAGGCACTGCGAAGACCCTCTGGTCACCATTTGCAGGAGGTTAACATTGTGATCTTTCAGAGCAGTGAAGCCGGTGCCCCTACGATCCCGAAAGCGAACGTGCGAAGAGCCCTTGCATTCGCGGATGCCTACTCTTGAGGGCTGCTCATACAAGCTGCATGAAGCACAAAAGAGTCTATGTATTCAGGTTTCATTGCACCAGCCGGGCCTAACGCCGCCGCTGCAGCCGACTGCCTACAGCGTCCGCTCCGGCGTCGCTCCCGCTTCCGGCAGCGGCTGAGCGGCGGCGTTAGGCGCCTAGGGCGCTGGGGAACACCCCTAAGACAGGGAAAGTGCCCCATGACAGCGGGATGGCCCACAGTGGAGCCGTCGCAATTTGTAGGTGGATGGCAGCGGCACAAAAGGGTACAAGGGGGATGCGAGCGGCCTCAACCCTTCTACGACCGTCACAGGCAGACGGTGGCGGCCATAAAAAATTAGGAGACTCTTAACTTGAGATATTTTGAAGAAAGAAAACCTATGCGAAATCAAGCAGTTATTTTGCCTGGAAAGCTCGCGAATCTATCTTGAGTTAAATGTCTCAAAATTAGACAGATGCGCGCGGTCTTTGAGGGGAAATACGGACAGGAGCGGTCTTTAGAGGCCGTGGACGCTCTGAGGCCGCTGGGAGCGGCACAATACAGAGATATGCGGCCTGCGGCCGCCTATCACCTCGCTGGAGCTGACACCCCTCCGCTGCGCTCCGGGGCTTCGCCCCGCGCCTGGCGCGGGGTGCAGCTCAGCTCGCGGCCGTTAGCCTCCATATAGGTATCGAGCGATGGAAAAAATACATCTTGCGCTTCAAGTACTCATTCTAGAAAGTATAGGATTATTTATACTATTTTTACGCAAATATTTTCCTACCTATATCACGAAGAAGGCGGAGAATCTCGCAACCAAGGAGGACATTGGCGAGATCACCCACCGCGTCGAAGAAGTACGTACTCAACACCTTGCCGCACTGGAGCGCATGAAGTCTGGGCTATCTGATGAATCGGCAGCTCTCTTACGTCGCCGCCAAATTTATGAAGAAACCGTAAAAGCTCTCCGTATCTTCATCGCAGGGGCGAACGCGACCGATACGCAGAAGCAGGTATTCCTTAGCATTACCAGACTCTCTGGCTTTGGGCGCCAGACAGTGTCATCCGTGCGCTCAATCGATTCCTGGACATCAACCAACGCTTCGCCGCGAACCCAGATGCCACACACAATATCGACCAGCATCGTGCCTTCGCTGAGGTCATCCTTGCAATGCGCAGAGACATCGGCTTCCCAGAGAGCGAACTTCAAACTGCGGAGTATCAGTTTGTCCGTTTCTTGGAGTCCGGAACGCCATGGCACAAACTCATGAGCAATCGTACCGGCTAACATCGCACTGGAGCGGACGGGCCACAGCGGGCATCGGTGGACACGCGTGTATCTGTTCCTGTGGCCCGCCGCTCACCGCCGGCGTGAGGTCTGGCGCGGCGGGTATCCGTGGGCTGGTGGGGTCTGCGGGGGGCCCGGTGGCCTGGGAGCGCCGTGGGGCGCCAGGGGCCGGCGGGCACCCGTGCCCCCTGGCCGCGGGGCGGGCGTCCCAGACGCCGCTGGGGTGTACGGTGGTAGGCGTCCTCCCAGGGGGGCGGGTCCGGCCAGGCGGCGTGCCCCCTGGCGCACCGGACCTCCCCAGCGCGCGCACCGGACGCCGGGGCGTGGGGCTTGGGGCCTGCGGCGGGTGTCGGGGGCCCCGGCGCCGGTGAAGCGCGGCGTTAGGCTGCGGACACACAGCAGGTCCAAGGCCAGACGACCACAGCCGCCGGCTTGACCCGGGTAGTGCTAACGCTCTCCCAGGTCTTCCGGCAGACCAACAGCCGACGAGGGCTGTACGTCTGCACCCCAGGACCACGTCAGCACCCCAGGACCACGTCAGCACCCCAGGACCACGTCAGTGCCCGAACATCACGTCGTGCCCAGACAGCAAAACCCGAAGACAGGGGCCCGGGACTCTGCGATACTGTGCCTAACCAGCGCGTGCAGGCGACGGCTTCCAGCGTCCGCTCGTGCCTCGCTCCCGCTTTCAGCCGCGCGGATGCCTGGCGTTAAGCCACCGACATGGACGGGGCCCGCAGTGGCGGCATAATCTGATGCGGTGCGAGGGGGTACGCGTCTTTCTGATACACCTGGATGCGATGCGGCCCACAGTCTGCCACAAACATGCGGCCAAGAGCATCGATCCGTACCGCCACGGGACCATGGAACAGCTTTTGTGGCTCGAGATTGGCCATCTCGCGCAAGCGCAGCGGCTTGGGATTGGCCAGCACGTAAGCCCGCGCACAGGTGGACAGCGTGGCGTCGCCAAGAAACTGCTGCACATAGCGGCCCTCGGGATTGAACAACTGCACGCGGTTGTTGCCCCAGTCAGCTACGTAGATATCACCATGCAGATCGACCTCCACGCCGGTGGGACGGTTGAACTGACCGTCGGCACTCCCCGAGCTGCCGAACATACCCTGGAAGGCGCCATCGGCGCTAAACTTCTGAATGCGGTCGTTGCGCCAGTCGGCCACATACACGTCGCCGTCGTCGTCGACAGCAATACCCCAGGGCATGTTGAACTCGCCGGCCTTGCTGCCGTACTGGCCCCAGTGCATAAGATACTTTCCATCGCGGGTAAATTTTTGTACGCGATGGTTCATGGTATCCACCACGTAGAGATTCCCCTCCAGATCAAAAGCCAGGCCAGCCGGCCGATCCAATTGGCCAGGCGCGCTGCCACGCTCACCCCAGGCGCCCAGGAAGGTGCCATCGCGGTGAAACATGGACAGGCGGTGCCGGCCTTCGTCCGAGACGTACAGCGTCTCGTCAGCGTCCGCCAGCAGGGCGCCGGGCCAGACGAATTTGCCGTCGGTAGTGCCTGGGCCGCCGATAGTGCCCAGATCTTCGTCGTCCCAGGTGTAGCGGCGGATATCCGTGGCCAGGGCGCCCCGGCACAAGACGTACAGACGTCCTGCTTTGCCCAGGGCCACGTCAATGGGATTGGAGGTAATGCGGCGCATGCCCAACGTTTTGACATACGGGAATCCGGCGCGCAAGAGGGCGTAGGCTTTGCCCATAATAGTCTTGCTCCTTGAATCTGAGTGTCTGGTACCTTGCGGCGCCGTTGTGGTGAGTGCGCATCACAGGCTGCCGTAGTGCTGGGTTAGCGCGTCTGTTTCCAGGCATCGAACTTGACGATCACCGCCGCTTCGAGTTGGCGCACCATGTCCCTGGAGATCCCCATGGTACGCGCCAAGGACTCCCAGCGCCGTGGGGGGATGCCCACCATGCGCGTCTCCAGCACCACGGTTTCGCGTGGCGACAGCCCACTGGCAAACGCGCGCAGGGCCTCCGCATCGAGCGCGCGCAATTCCTTCTGCACTTCGGGACGTTCGTACATGGTGTCCATACGGCTCTCCCTCGTTACGTAAAAAGGCCAACAATCTCATCCCGTGCAAAGGTCGGCAGCGGGCGTGACGTGGT
Source organism: Pseudomonadota bacterium (assembly GCA_005777235.1). Taxonomy (GTDB): domain Bacteria; phylum Tectomicrobia; class Entotheonellia; order Entotheonellales; family Entotheonellaceae; genus SXND01. The sequence continues at coordinate 21,155 of SXND01000017.1, read as the reverse complement.
CGTGGTGTGCAGCACGCATTCCGTGGCCGATGCGACGGCGGTGCCAACGTGATAGCACGCAATACCCGCAGCGGCACAGGCACGGATGGCCGCTTCGACTTGCGCTGCCGGCACCGCCGCCAGCAGGGCGCCTGAGGCAATGGTCCCGAGCGGATCGAGGTCGAACGCCTCACAGAGCACGCGCCCTTCCGGCAAGAGCGGGAGCTGCTCGGCGTGCAGGCGGACGCCCACCCCCGACGCCTGCGCCAATTCCCGGATGCCTGTGGCCAACCCGCCCTCGGTCGGATCGTGCATGGCATGCACGTCCACCGCGTGGGTCAGTATGCGCGCCTCGGGCAGCACGCTGATTCCCGGCGTATACAAAAACTGCTGCCAGCGGGCAATTGCACTGGCCGTGTGGCCCGCCACGCGCAGCTGGGCGGCACGCTCCCGCGCTATAATGGCGATGCCCTCAATCGGGAAGCCTTTGGTCAGCAGAATGGCATCCCCAGCACGCATCCCCGCACTAGTGATGAGACGATCACGCGCCACTTCCCCGAGCATGTGTCCGGCCACGATGGGCCGATCCAAGCCGACCGTGATCTCCGTATGCCCGCCCACCAGGGCAATCTGCAAGGACGCACAGGTCTCACGGATCTGCGTAAACATGGCCTCGACCAGCGTCGTGGTGGTCTGAGTCTCGGGCAGTAAGAGCGTGGCCAGAAACCAGCGCGGGGTGCCGCCCATGACGGCGATGTCATTGGCATTGACCATGACGGCATAGTAGCCGATAGCCTCGGTAGCAAAGGTAATCGGGTCCGACTTGGCGATCAGCAGGCGGTCGCCCATGTCGATCACCGCCGCGTCCACGCCAACACGTGGGCCAATCAGCACACGCGGGTCAGTGGGCGCATTCTGGGCCAGCAGCCTGGCAAGCAACGCGGCGGGGAGTTTCCCGGGAGGCAGCGGCGCGTCGTGCATGACCTTAGGGCCTCGCCTGAATATATGGTAGTAAATCGACCGCGTGCGGTAGCACGAGATCAGCGCCCTGTGCCAGCAAGGTGGCGCGTGAGGTCGTCCCCGAGAGCACGCCGATGGAGAACATGCCCAGGGCTTTGCCGGCCTGCATGTCCATCGCCCCATCGCCGACCATCAGCGCCCGCTCAGGTGGGACACCGAGGGCATCCAGCGCCGTCGTCAGGTGCTCGGGATGCGGCTTGACGTGGGTCACGCGGTCGCGTGGCACAAACGCCTGGCAGTACGTTTCCAGTGTGGGAAACGTCACCCGAACGGCGGCATCGCAGTTGCGCGTCACAATGCCGACGCCGATGGCGGCACGCTGCAAAGCCGTTAAGAGCTCCGGCACGCCGGGCAGCAAACAACTGTGCTGCGCCGCCGTGACTTCAATGTCCCGGAGGAGCTGTTCCGCCGCCTGGGCATAGCGCGTGGCGTGCGCGGGCTGGCGTTGCTGCAACAGCCCGGTGGCATGCGTGAGCATTTCCAGGATGTCAAAATCCTGGAGTGCCGATGCAGCAATACCTTGGGTGACGGTGAAGGCCAGGAGCTGCTGGCGCATGGCGGCGAAATCCAGATTCAGTACCGCCAGGGTGCCGTCATAGTCAAACAGAATGGCGTCAAAAGGTGGCAACATACGGGCTTCCATGGGCTCCAGTCTTTAGATAGGCAAGACCGGCTCGGTCCGTGCGGCTGGCAGGTCAATCTCGAAGGCGTTGGCATTGAAGGCCAGCAGCGCGTAATAGCCCATCAGTGTGGACAATTCCGTCAGACTCTGGGCTCCGAAGTGCGTGAGCGCCGTGTCAAAGGTCTGCTGACTGATTTTGTGGGTCTGGAAAAATTCCTGACCGTATTGCACAACAATGGCTTCATCAGCCGGTAACATGGGCAGCGGGCGTTTGTCCCGCAACGCATCCACCAGGGCGTCGCTCAACCCTTCACGGCGGCCACGGGCGGCATGGGCATTCCAGATAAACTGACAGTCCATGGCGCGGGCGGTGACGAGCATCGCCAGCTCCTGGATCTTCTTCGGGAGGGTGGAGGCATCGCGCAAGTAATTGACCAGCGCGTTGGCGCGCCGACGCATCTCGGGGCTGTGAATCATCACCGAGCCTGGGCCGGTCTCGACGACGCCAGCACTGCCGGCGGTCTCGGCATCAAACGCGGCGCGTAAGGGTTCGGGAACCTGGTCACGGGTCACTACGGGTGTACGTGCCATGATGGTCTCCTGGTTGAGGATGTGAGCTATAGCCATGTGCAAGCCCATTGTGGCGTACCTGCACGCCGCACGCAAGCCCAACCACAGCGCCCCAGGCCCACCACGTTACCCGGCGGGCGTCCAACGCAGGGCGGCATGCTGGTCCGCCGCCAAATAGCGCGCCCCGCGTAGAAAAAAGACACCACCGCCACCAATCGCCACCACGGTCAGTAACATCCCGGCGGTGAGATTCCCACCGGTCACGTCAGCGATGTGCCCGATGAGGAGTGGGGACCAGATATCGCCCAGGATGTGCACAAGAAAAATGTTGATGGCAAACGCCGTGGAGCGCATGGCCGGGTGGACCACATTCACCAGGATGGCATTGCATGGGCCCGTATTGAGAAACACGCCGCACTCAGCCAGAAACATGGCCGTCAGGTAGATGGCCGGTGTGGTGGCGAGGAGCGCCACGAGGGCACACGGCGCGGCGAGCAGCATGCCCACCCCAGCCAGCAGAAAATACGCCCCTGGCGTGTGGCGCTGCAGCCGATCTGCCAGCCAACCACCGGAAAGCGTGCCGAGCAGGCCCGCCAGCACCGTCATGGGGCCAATCCACAGATTGGCTTGCTGGAGGGACATGCCCTTGACGCGATGAAAAAACGTCGGCATCCACAAGGCCAGACCGCCAAGGGCAAACGTCATCAGCGCCATGCCCAGGGCATTGTAGACATACGAACGATTGTGTAGCAGCACGCGATAGTCCCGCCAGGCCACCTGCACGGGAGCCTGGCTGTCCGTCTGGCCAACGACATCGTCCACCGTATCCATGACACCGCGCTGTGGCTCACGCAGGTAGCCCCCGGCGAGGGCAATGAGCAGGCCCGGTACCCCCACCAACCAGAACGCCACGCGCCAGCCGTAATACGGTTCAATCACGCCCCCGAGCACGTAGCCCAAGGCGCTGCCAACCGGAATGGCTAAATAAAAATACGACAGCACCTGGCCGCGGCGGGCCCGAGGATAGAGATCGGCCAGCAGCGTCGGCGCCAGGGTGCCGTACGTCACCTCCCCAATACCCAGGAAAGCACGCGCCACCAGCAACTGACCATAGGTACCGGCAAACCCAGCCCCCACAGTCGCCAGGCTCCACAGCACCACGCCACCGATCAGCAGCCGGGTGCGATTATAGCGATCCCCGGCCCAGCCCATGAAGGGCGCACAGATGGTGTAGGCGATCAGAAACGCCGGCCCCAGCGCCCCCGCCTGGAAACTCGACAAGCCCATCTCGCTTTGGATGCTGGGCAATACGGCCGCCAGAATAAAGCGGTCAATATAATCGAGGAGGTTCATCACACAGAGCAACAGCAGGGTGACCGTCGCACGGGTCGTGCTAGACGGGGTGACGGACATGCAAGTTCTCCTGTCATGAGGCATGGCGATAGTCGCACGTGACGACGTGGGGCAACATAGGCGCACTATAGAACATCATGCAGGCGGACACCACGCGTCTCCCCCCCTGGTGTCGATTCTGCTGTGTGCTGTTTCCCTGGTAAAGGCGCTGCCGAATGCTATACTAAGCGCCCGGTGACCCTGGGGCAGCCCGTCACGCGCCTTGGCGCTGCCGAGGTGGGCGTGCCGCCCGTATGCAGGCGTAATGTCCCTGTATGGCAAGGTATCCATGAACGACCTGCTCGCCTATGTCCATCCGGTCATCCAAGGACTGGCCTTGCTCATCGTCGTTGCCACACTGCGCCTGGGCCTCGCCCTGAAAAGGCATCGCCTCGGGCAGCGCTATCTGGCCCAATGGGAGGGCATCCAGCAGCGACATACCCAGCTGGGTCTCCTGGGCGTGGGTGTGCTGTTGGGCGGCTATGTCTTGGGGATCGTGAGTATGCCGTGGCTGCGGGCGCGGGCGCCCTTTGCCTCGCCGCACTTTTTCTTTGGGACACTGGCCTTGCTGCTCTTTGTTGCTGGTGCCTACACGGGTTGGCGCCTCAAACAGGGGACGGCGCGCCATGCCGACGTCCGCGATATCCATGGCTTTCTCGTGTACCTCGCCTTGTTCATTGCCCTGGCCGTGACGGTCATGGGTTTTATTTTGCTGCCGTAGAGGCACCACGTTCGTCCAGGGGAGAATACGCACCCATGCCAACATTTTCACCAGCAGTGCACGACAGTCTCACCTGGTTGACGGACAGTCTTGAGCAAGTGCTCGATGAAACGCTGCATCTCTGTCAGATCCCCGCGCCCACGTTTGCAGAAGCCACGCGCGCGGCCTATGTCGCAGAGCGCATGCGGGCTCTGGGCCTGGCAGACGTGCAGACTGACAGCCTCCACAACGTCACGGGCATTCTCGGCGCCGCCGGGAACGGTCCCACAACCCTGGTTGTCGCGCATCTCGACACGGTGTTTCCACGCGCCACGCCCTTAGAGACGCGTCGGACGCCCCAGCGCCTGTACGGCCCAGGCATTGGTGACAATTGCGTGGCGCTGGCTGCGATACTGCAGGTGGCCACGGCCCTGAGTCGCCTGCAAGCGGATCTGCCGGGGCGGGTTATCTTTGCCGCCAGCGTGGGCGAAGAGGGTTTGGGGAATCTGTGTGGCATCAGGGCCCTCCTCGAAACCTGGCAGGGGCAGGTGGACAGCGTCATTGCGGTGGAGGGGCACGGCATTGACGAAGTGCGCACCATTGCCATTGGCAGCACGCGCCTGGAAGTCACGTTTACCGGGCCTGGCGGACATAGCTGGGGGGCGTTTGGCACGCCGAGCGCCATTCACGCCTTGGGGAGCGCCATCCATCACCTCACCAGCATCCCGGTGCCCGACACCCCCAAAACGACGTTTAACGTCGGCATTGTCGAGGGCGGTGGTAGCGTCAATACCATTGCGCCGCGCGCCACCATGCTGGTGGATCTACGTTCGGTGGACCCGGACCAGCTCACGCAACTCGAACACCGCGTGGCCGAGGTCCTGGAAGGGGTGCAGCGTGAGACCCAGGTCGAGGTGCAGAGTCGTGTGGTCGGCAGACGGCCCGCGGCGGCGCTGGCCATGGAGCATCCGCTGTGTCGCGGCATCACCGCCATCCGCCACATGCTGCACCTGCGGCCCGCGAGTGGCAGCGCCGCCAGCACTGATGCCAATTTACCGCTCAGCCTGGGTATTCCGGCGGTCTGTCTGGGCATCACCCGTGGGGCCATGGCGCACACGGTGCAGGAATATATTGACATCCCACCAGTGGATAGCGGCCTCAAACAATTGCTACTCACCATTCTGCACGCGCTGCACGTCCAGCCGCAGGTCGCCTAAGAGTCTCCCCCAGGCAGGGCGACCGGCCGGTCGCCCTGCCGATGTGGCCTGGCCTGGCGATGGCCGAGGCGGAGAGCACTTCAGGAGCCAAGGAGCCTACACATGACTGAGAGTCTGGTACTCTATCAGCAGGATGGCGGGATGGTGACGCTCACCCTGAACCGTCCGGAGACGCTCAATGCCATGAACGAAGCCATGATGGCCGAGTTCGAGCGCCTGGTGCGCGCCCTGGAAGCGGATACAGCGGTGCGCGTCGTCGTGCTGACTGGCGCGGGCCGGGGGTTTTCCTCCGGTGGCGATCAAAAGCGTGACCGCGAGACAGAAGGGCAGGAGGTCTTCTACGATGGTGACCTGGGGGGTAATCTCATTGCACGCCTGAACCGCTGTGTGCTGGGGCTACAACGCCTCCCCAAGCCGGTCATCGGCTGCATCAATGGCGTGGCCGCTGGGGCTGGCTGTAATCTCGCCCTGGCCACTGATCTGCGGATTGCCTCGGAGGCGGCACGCTTTGGCGAGGTGTTTACCCGCATTGGTCTGGTGCCAGACGCGGGCGGCACCTATTTTTTGCCACGTCTGGTCGGCGCGGCCAAGGCCATGGAGCTGATGCTGCTGGCTGAGCTGATCGACGCCCAGGAAGCGCTGCGTCTGGGGCTGGTGAATTGGGTTGTCCCCGCTGCGCAGCTCCAGGCTGAGACCCAGAAGCTGGCGGAGCGCCTGGCCGCTGGCCCGACCCTGGCCTATGGCCTGCTGAAAACCGGCATCTATCAGAGCCTCGACCTGTCACTGGAGGAGGTGCTGCAGATGGAAGCGCGCCATCAGGCCATCGCTGCCGGCTCGCAGGATCGTGTCGAGGGTGTCGCGGCGTTCCGGGAGAAACGGCCGCCGCGCTTTATCGGACATTAGCAGGCTGGAGACGCAGCCAGGACACGAGGTTATGTACAAAAGCGCTCACGGTCTCTGGTGCACGGCGACGCTCTGGCTCCTCCTCTCCACGGCTCTGGCCAGTACCATGAGCCCCAACTCCTGGCGTCCGTACAACGATGCCAGCGTCTTGGTCACCCTGGGCATGACCAAAGGGGAGGTTTTGCTGAAGGCGGGCCAGCCCCAGAGCACCGAGGTGATCTCGTTAGGCACCGATGGCCATCTCAGCATCAGCGTCTGGACCTACGTGCGCACCGGTTACAATGCTGAGGTCGCCACTCTCACCTTCAGTGGCCACAAACTGACGAAAATCGAGTTGCATCTCGTGTAGTCCTAGCGTCGCGTCGCGCCCGGCGCGGCGTTTGACAGCTCCACCCTGCCTGCGTAGTATGCTCGACACGATTCTTGTCGAGCCTGTGGAGCGTATGACGGCCACCCGCTGACCACGCCTGTAGAGAAAACCGTCGAGAGAGAAGGGACGATATTATGGTAGAGCGTCTCGCCCCCGCCGCCCTGCACCGTCTGTTTCAAGGCACGTCGCCGTGTGCCATTATTGATGTGCGTGAAGCTGGTGAGTACAACACCTCCCACATTCCAGGAACCAGCCTCATCCCACGCCGGTTCCTGGAATGGCAGATGGCCGCAGCCGTCCCACAGCTGCACACCCATGTGATCCTGTGCGATGACGATGGGCGGCGGGCCCTGCTCGCCGCGGCCACGGTCGAGCGTATGGGATATCAGCAGGTGTCGCTCCTCGATGGCGGCATGAACCGCTGGGTCAGCAGCAATTATCCCACCGAATGGGGTAGCAACGTCCCCAGCAAAGATTTTGGCGAGAAAGTCGAAGTGGTCAACCACGTGCCAGAGCTGGACGCCACCGAGTTGCAGGCGCGTATCGCACGCGGCGACAAGCTGGTGATTCTCGATTCGCGCACGCCCGAGGAATACCAACGTTTTTGCATTCCCGGCGGGCGTAGCGTGCCAGGGGGAGAGCTGGCGCTGCGCATTACCGACATCACCAAAGAGCTTGACCCGGACACCACGGTGATCGTCAATTGTGCCGGACGCACGCGTAGCATCATTGGCACCCGCGTCTTACAGCGCATGGGCTTGAAGAATGTCTACGGCCTGAAGAACGGCACTGCCGGCTGGGTACTGGCGGGGTATCAATTGGAGACCGGGGCTGACCGCGTGGCGCTGCCGACCCCCTCGCCAGAAGGTGTGGCGGCGGCGGAGGCGTATGCTGCACGCTTGGCCCAGGAAGACGGCGTGCAAGCGCTCGACATGGCCGGCCTCCAGGCCATCATGGCGCGACGGGCCCAGGAAACGGTGTATTGCATTGACGTGCGCACCCAGGAAGAATTTGCCGCCGGCCATATCCCCGGTTTCCGCTGGGTGCCCGGTGGACAGGCCGTGCAGCGCTCCGACGATGCCGCGGTGGTGCGGCACTCGCCGGTGGTCTTTGCCTGTGACGGCATAGCGCGTGCCACCATTGCCGCCTCGTGGTACCGTCAGATGGGTTTTCAGGAGGTGTATACGGTCACCGGGGGCACCAGTGCCTGGACGGCGAGTGGCCGTGCCCTGGAACAGGGTATGGCCGAGCCGTCGCCCTTTGGATTGGACGCCGCCCGCAACCAGGTGCAGCTCATCCAGCCTGAGGCCCTGCACACGGCACTGCCACCGGCGATCATCTTTGTGGATACCAGCCAGGACTTTATTCGTGGGCATGTACCCGGGGCACGCTGGGTGCCACGTGGCTGGTTGGAACTGCGCATTGCTGAGGTCGCCCCGGACCCCGCCACCCCAGTCGCCGTCACCTGCATGGACGGACGCCAGGCCATCCTGGCTGGGGCAACGCTCAAGGCCATGGGCTACCAGCACGTCTCCGTGCTGCAGGGTGGGATGGCGGCCTGGCGTGCGGCCAAACTAGGCGTGGAGCAAGGGCTGGCGGGGGTGATGAGCGCCCCGAACGACGTCGTGCTGTCCGGACCGGAACGCAATTTTGCTGACATGATGAATTACCTGCGCTGGGAAGAGGCGCTGGGGGAGAAATACGCCCACGCAGGGCACTAACACCTCGCAGCGCGTCGTCTTGCACTAGGCTAGTGCCTTAACCGCGCTGTGTTGCCAGTTGCTGCCCCCTGGGATCGCCGGGCTCCAGCCCGGCTCCGGCAGCCGCGCTGGCGCGTGGCGCTCCCAGGAGACGTCGCACATGAGCTCGGTTGAGGCACTAGGAGGAGTTGACCAGCCGGTCGCCCCTCCAACGCGGGCCGGCCTTGGGAGGCTCTCCTGGCCTAGACTCTTCGTGGTACGTCATTCGTGGGGAGAGGAGCAGATGGAACAGCGTATCCGACCCCGCCGTAGTGTGTTGTTCATGCCGGGCTCCAATGCTCGAGCCATTGAGAAAGCCACAACACTGGCGGCGGATGGGTTGATTTTTGACTTAGAAGACGCCGTGGCACCCGACGCCAAAGCCGTGGCGCGGCAGCAGGTCTGTGCTGCGGTGCACGCCGGGGGCTATGGCCAGCGCGAACTGGTGGTGCGGGTCAACGGGCTGGCAACGCCGTGGGGTCGCGAGGATCTGGCAGAGGTAGCGACGTGTGGGGCGGATGCGGTGCTCCTGCCGAAAGTCGACAGCGCCGAGATGATCCGCCAGGCCCTGAGCCTGTTGCACACGTACGGGGCGCCAGACCACCTGGCCATCTGGTGCATGCTGGAGACGCCGCGCGGCATCTTGCAGGCTGAGGCGATTGCGGCCGCGCATCCACGCGTGGCCGCGTTGGTGATGGGCACGTCTGATCTCGTCACCGACCTACACGCCCGGCACACGCCAGGACGCCTGCCGTTGCTCACGAGTCTGAGCCTGTGTGTGCTGGCGGCACGGGCCTACGGACTCACGGCGCTTGATGGCGTGCACCTCGATCTGACGGACGATGCCGGGTTTGCCGCCGTGTGTCGGCAGGCGGTGGAACTGGGGTTTGACGGCAAGACGCTCATCCATCCCAAAACCATTGCCATGGCCAATGCGATCTTCGCGCCAGCACCAGCGGAGGTGACGTGGGCGCGCACCATCATTGCAGCGCATGCTCAGGCGGTAGCAGACGGGCGCGGCGTGGTGCTGGTGGAAGGGAAGCTGATCGAAAATTTGCACGTCGCAGAGGCGACGCGGGTGGTGGCGCTGGCCGACGCTATCACGGCTATGGGGGCCACCGTTGTGACGTAGGAGTCGCGCGGCGCTGTGAGCAGTCTTTCAGCTGTATCAACGTTCTTTGGTGATTATGCTATGTTCTGGGCTCATCTTAAGTTATGGAGCGTATATTACGATAAGGAAGTTGTCGCGCGCGCCCAGCTCTAAAGAAGGATGAGATGCACATGATATCTGCCAGTCGCACGGTTCTGGCCTGTCTTGTACTGTTGAGCAGTGTCTCTGCAGCGGTGCCTGAGGAGCTGGTCATTCCCGGCAGCGGCAATCCAGAGTTCGTCCTAGGACAACTCGCCAGGGCTTTTCATAGTGCCGAGAGTGTCCACCAGGTCACCATCCCGCCTTCGACCGGAACGGCAGGAGCGCTGCGTGACGTCGGCGAAGGGAAGACCAGCATCGGCCGCGTGGGTCGGCAGCTCAAGGCTGAGGAACAGCGGCAAGGGCTGATCTACGTCCCGCTGGGTGTGGACGCCGTGGTGTTCGTCGCTGGGGCGGGGGTCTCGGCCCGCAGTCTGTCGCGCACGCAGGTGCTGGACATCTATGCCGGCAAGATTACCGACTGGGGCGCACTCGGGGCCCGACCTGGCCCCATCCGGGTCATTGGGCGCGAGGTCACGGATGCGTCGCGCCAGGCCATCGGCCGTGCGATGCCACCTTTCGGAGAGACGGTCTTTGCCGATGCGGTCAAGATAGTTCATCTTGATCATCAAATGCTCGCTCTGTCTGATCGCTATCCCACCAGCCTCGGCTTTTTGAACCGGTCGGGGCTGTATGCCGCCAAGACGGTGCTCGTGCCGCTTGGATGGGATGAGATCGAGCCGACGCCAGCCAACCTCGAGTCGGGGCGCTATCCCATCCGCATGGAGTTTGGACTGATCTATCAAGAGGCGGCTCTCTCCGAGGCCGGCAAGTTATTCCTACAATTTGTCGGCTCGCCTGCCGCGCAGCGTATCTTGCGCGAGTACGGTGTGGGCCCGGTGTTGCCCATCCGCTGATCGTGAGTGGCAGAGTGAGTTCATACAGCCGAGGGCCTCGAGAGGCCTAGGAAGAGAACACCGATGAAACGTCGTCCCAGCCTGATATGGTCATTAATTGTGCTCGTGGTACTCCTCATCGTAGGCTCACAGCTTATCTCGTACCGGCAGACCAAGAACATCCTCACCGCGACGCTCCGCGAGCGCGAACTCGACAAAGCGCACGTGATCGGTCACTCGGTTGAGGGACTCATCGAGCAAGCATCGGCCAGCATCAGTCGGGCAGCGGTGCTGCTGAAATACCATGAAGCGCTCGTGGACGCTGTAACCCGGGCAGGCATGCAGGGCAGCGCTACGCTTGCCACCGTGCTGGACCAGGTGTTTGCCGAAAGCCAGACAGATCTTCTTGAGGTCACTGACACCCAAGAGATCGTGCTCTATCGCGCGCACGCGCGGGCGCACTGGGGTGATCGCAACACGGGCTGGGGGGTAGTCGAAGCGCTGGGCGGGACCGCGGTGCTGTCAACGGCGGTGGAGGCGTCCGGCCTCGCCATCCGCGCGATTGAGCCGCTGCGTGCTGACGGCAGGATCGTTGGGACCATCACGGTCGGCGTACACTTGAATGAGAGGTTCATGCAACACCTGAGCCGTGCAGTTGGGGCAGAACTCACCCTCCTCAGACGCACTGGCCCTGTCGCGTTTTCGAGCCCTGACAGGGGTATGACGCAGATCGATACCGGCGCCATGCAGGAGGCGTTTCATCAAAAGATCCCGATTTATCGCCATGACTCGCAGACGTACTCCACCACCATTTACCTGCCCACGCTGATTGTCGACGAGGGATTTGTCATCGTCGCGCGCATCAGCAGCGCCTCTGCCTATGCGTTGCTCTACGCACGGATATGGCAGGCGAACCAGAGTGTAGCGCTGATCCTGGTGCTGGGCATTGGGCTGGGGATTGTCGGGTTACGGTGGCTCCTGGCCCCCTTACGCGCCCTGGGCTTTCGCGCCGAGCAGAGTGTTACCGTGCTCACCGGGCAGCCCACCATGCGGCGAGGCCGCGACGAGATCACCTCCGTGGTCCAAGCCTTAGAGGCGTTGACCACCCTCCTGATGGCGCGGAATGCGGAGCTGACAACCGCCAGCAGCGCCGCAGAAGCGGCCAGTATGGCCAAATCGGAGTTTCTATCGAATATGAGCCATGAGATCCGTACTCCGTTAAACGGGGTGCTTGGCATGGTAGCATTGTTGAGGCAGACGCCACTCAACGACACCCAGCAGCGCTACTGTGAGGCCATTCGCTCTTCGGGCCAAGCCCTCTACGCCCTGCTGAGCGATGTGCTCGATCTCGCAAAAATCGAGGCCGGCAAAGTGGAGATGGAGCAGATCGACTTTGTTCCCAGGAAACTGTGTCAGGATACCGTGGAGGCCTATCGGACCCTGGCAGCGACACGCCAGACGGTGCTCACGCTGGACTGCGATCCGGCCCTACCAACGCAGGCGATGGGTGATCCGACCCGGATACGGCAGGTGCTGGCCAATCTGCTCAGCAATGCCGTGAAGTTCACCGAGGGTGGTGCCATTGACGTGGGCGTGCGCGTCGGCGCGCCGCGTGCTGGTGACGACCGCACGTGGTTGCAGCTCGTCATCTGTGATACCGGGATCGGCATGGCGCCCGACGTGCTCGCTCAGCTCTTCCAGCCCTTTACACAAGCCGACAGTTCCACCACACGGCAGTACGGTGGGACCGGCCTTGGCCTGGCAATTAGCCGCACACTAGTCGAGATGATGGGCGGCGCCCTGACGGTCGAGAGCACCCCTGGCGTGGGCTCGACCTTTACGTGCGCCATCCCACTGACCGTCTCGTCCACCCCCGTGGCCCCGCTCACCGCCACCAGCACTACGCCGCCGCTCGGCGCCGCTCGGGTGCTGGTCGTCGAGGATAACGAGATCAATCAGGTCATGATGCAGGCCATGTTAGACTTTCTCGGGGTCTCGGCCAGCATCGTGGGCGATGGGGCCGCGGCTGTCGCCATCATGCAGCGTGAGGCGTTCGACATTGTCTTGATGGACTGTCAGATGCCCGTCTTAGATGGCTTCGAGGCGACCGTGCAGATCCGTGTGATGGAGGCGGGCAAGCGGCGCACGCCCATCATTGCGCTGACCGCCGGTGCGCTGGCCGGTGATCGGCAACGCTGCTTGGACGCGGGCATGGATGACTATCTCACCAAACCCATCCCGCTTGAAGCCCTTGGTGCGGCGTTGGCACGCTGGGCCCCAGAGCTGGCCTCAGGCCCCGCGCTGGAATGACGCCACGGCCGTCGTCGCCGACGGGAGCCTGCGGTGATGGCGAGTCCGGCTTTGCAGGCTCGCAGGTCATGAGCCAGCCGTGCCCCACGGCTGTGGCGCGCGCCACAGCAGCGCGTGCTCGTGCGCTGGCCCGCCGCGTTTTTTTTGGAGCTGTCGCCCAGCAAGCGTACGCAACGCTCGACGGACGAGGCCTGGACGCGCCCGCCGCGCGTTGCCGCCGCCTAGGCGCGCAACGCCTGCACCGTGATGCCTGTGGTCGCATCCCGTGTGCGCTGGCCCGCCTCGCCATGCGGGCGCCAGGCATGACGCGTGCGCCCCCCTCTGCGCCGCGCCGCCACGCTTCCCGCGCGCCGCCACACACAGGTGCTCTGCGCTACGCACGACGGGCTGACGGCCTCTGTATCGGCCACGGCGCTGATGCTCCGCCCCTAGCGTGTATCCGCCACGACGCGGCAACGTCCATCCTCTGCATATTCTCTCGGCATGGTGCCCCTCCATGCCGATTCTCTCTTCTGCCAAAGCTTTGGTGCATTCCCCTCGATTCTAATGATCTAGCGTTTCGTTATAGAAATATTCATACTGACCTTATTTAATCTGGCACTTAACGCCACACCGATGCTCCAGCCGTTCTTGCCCAGCGCGGCTGTCAGGATCGCTGCCGCAGCAGGTCAGAACCAAGGCAATGGCCAGAACGGCGGAGACTCCAACAACGGCGGCACCTCAGGGGATGAGGGAGACCTCGATGAGGGTGGGCCAGACCAGGGCGACGGCGATAACTAGCACATAGGACTAATGGAGCATTTCCTCGCGGGTGTCCACGCCGTCGTAGGTGCCCGTGAGGCTCTGTGGATTCCTTCCGGTTCAGCGTCTGCACGCGCCCGTACTGTCAGCGCGTCTTCCTCTGGGCCAAGGGCAAGAGCCGGAGCGGACGCTGGAAGCCGTCAACTCCATACCTTTGGTAGGCTCTGACCTGCGCCAAGACCTTGCCTGCCGTGCCCCCTGTACGCGCTCCTCTCGACGACAGCAGATCTTCGAGTCGTGCCATCTCCTGGTCAGACCCTCCGTTGCCGATGTATCAGCGCAAGCCCGACCATGCCGAGACCGAGCAGCGCATGGATTCTGGCACGGACACTGGGCCTGGCTCCTGCTGCTGGGAGCAACAAGGACAACTGACGCCGACCCCGATTTTACGGATAGACGTTCTCAGGCAAGTTCAAAAATGTTCTTTAGTATATCGTCAAAGAACGACATAACAACCTCGGAGATAGTTTCGCCCTTCTTGTCAACCTCATCACTCTTGTAGAAATTGTAATATCAGACAATGAACTCACCCTCATTTGTAAAATGCAGCTCACGAACGCGAATACGGTTTGCCCAATCAAGCTCTGACAGACGAGTGTACCCATTCTCATTTCTGTAGTTTAGTTCAAGCGGAATGATTTTTGATGGCCTTGGAAATTTAGAAAAATTCCGAAAGTATCTACACATAAAACGTTCTTGGCGTCGACTCCGCCTGTCGTTAAAAGTAATGGAAAACGCATTCCCGAATTCTGTGTGCCCCTCTCGCAAGAGTTGTTGGTAGCGTTCAAAGGTGATGTCCGTTTTGAAGTCGCAAAAGGAAAGTTCTATGTGTTCAAGGCGGTCGTTGATTAGTTCAGTCGCTGGCTGGAATTTGAGGAATACCTGTCTGATTCGACTCATCCATAATTCCATCTCGCGTGATTCACGGCGTTGAAGTCCCTCTGTTTCTTTGACACCCCACCGTTCAGCCCACTCTTCCATGCGTTTAGTTTCTTGTCGGATACGGACATACTCGGAGAAGAGGTCGGTACACCGACTCCAGACAAGTTGCACTATAGCTTCGTAGATCCCAACATCAGCAAAGCTAAGTGCCTCATAATGAGGAGTTCAAGGCAAAAAAAACGTGGGGCAGCGCCCTCGTGCACCCTCAACAGCTGGAGAATAAAGAGGCTCAAGATCACAGCAGCTGTGACAAGATAACCGATGAAAAAACTCGACCACCTCTGACACTGCCATGTTCGTACGAAAAAGAGCCCAAGCCAAACGCAGAGTATCGGTGTCCCAAGCAAGCTCACAAGCCCGAAAACAAGTCCGGCGTCAAGCATCACACCCTCCGCGAAGCGGGCTGACGGTCAACCAGGCCGCTCTGCATTCATCATGGCTTCTTCCACCTTCAGGGCGCTTTGAAAACGTGACAGGGCTCTTGCCAATCTCGGTGTCTCATAAGAGGTGATAAGAGCCTAACGACGGTGGTGAGCCGCCGCCCCCAGCCAGTGACGGCCGCCTGCCAAACAACACCCGTGGGGGCAGTCGGCTCCAGTGCTTGGTGAGGCGCCGCGCCCTCGCCGCCGCGGTCCGCAGGCTTGGCCGGGGGCGGGAGACCGGGCGTGGTCTCGTGGCGGTGGGGGTCGTGCGGTTCCCGGCCTTGGCCCGTTCGTCGCGGTGTGGGAGGGCGTCTCTGCGTGTGGTGGGGGTCTTCCCCGTGCCCTCGGCGCCTAACGCTGGGAGTTAGGTGCTGCCGGAAGCCGGAGCGAGGAACGAGCATAGTCTGTAGGCAGTCGCCTGCACGCGCTTGTTAGGGGCCTCGGCGGCTGCGCCGCCTCACAGGTGGAAGGCACAAGGATAGCCCGCACGCGGCGGGCTATCCTTGTGGGCCGCCCGTGGGTCGTCGTGCCCGTCCCCGCATGGGTGCGGTGTGCCCGTATGTGCGGGGGGTCGCGGGAGTCGGCGACCCCAGCAGTGGTGACAGGCCCCGTCCTGATCCCGTGTGGGAGACGGCAGGTTTGTCCGTCACTCCCGCCCCCACGGCTGTGTGGCGTCGGTGCCCTGCTCCCGGAGGCGGCCAGGACACCCCACAAAGATGATGGCCTTGCCCCGCCTCCACCGGCGACGCCGACGTTCCCTCAGGCACCCGTGCGCTCCGCAGCCCTCCAGGTCTGCCCCCCGCACGCTGTGGGCCTCGACATCGGCGCAGCCGAGCCTGGGGGCCCCGTGCCCCCGGGGGGCGCCCCCCCACCCGTGCGCCGTGTCGGCCCCTGCCCCGCCGCCCTGGACGCCCTGGCTGACGGGCTCATGGCCTGTGGCGTGCCCCCCGTCGCCAGGGCATCCTGGGCTGCTCGCCGGGGCCTTCCGTCCCGCGGAGCAGGTCTGCGTGCTGCGCAGCTCCGTGCGCCACCGCCAGAGGCTGCGCACCGCTGCCGCCCACCCTAGGCAGCCCAGGCACAAGGCCTGGCCACAGAGGCACCGCACACTGCCCCAGGTCGTCAGGGACCTCACGGGCGGGACCGGGAGGGGCCTCCTCCACGCGAGCGTGGCGGGCGCGCGCCATCCCGGGCCCCGGGCCCCGCTGCGTCCCCCCCATGGCCAGCCTGATGAGGACGCGCGCGCCAAAGCGCGCCAGGGCCCCTCTGTGCCTGACGGCAAGCCGCCGCCCTGTCTCCCTGCTCGCCCCAACAAGGGGCCCTGGGCGATCAGCCGCTCCCAGCCCAGCGGGAGACCTGCGCCGCCCAAAGCGCTGGGCAGCCCTTGCCCCCCCCCAGCCCGCCGACACCACAAGACCAACGCCCCGCGGTGCGCGGCCCGCCCCCCGCGCTCGCGCCTGGCGGGCGTCGACGTGACGACCATCGAGGGGATCGCAGACCACACCGCTTGACTCCTCCGCAGGGCGATCAGCACGGCCAGGCAGCGGTGGCCGCGTATGCCACACTCCTGTCGCGGGCGGGGCCTGTGTCCCCCTCACCAAAGCTCGGGGGGGACAGTGCTGTCGCGGCGGGTGCGGCCCCGGGGCGCCGCGCGTCCCCGTCGCCCTGCGCCGCGCTGCCCGCAGTGTGCCCCGCGCGCCGCGTGCCCTGGGCGCTGTCTTGCGACGGATGCACGCGCGCCTCGGCCACCCCCCAAGCCAGCACCGCCACCGCACACCAGCGCGCGCGTCGGGTCTCTACGCTGCGGCAACACGGCAGCGCTGACGTCCACCAGGGGCTGGAGGCCGACGCAACGCCGTCCCGCGCACGGCAGGTCACGACGCTGGCCACGCAGGCCAAGGCGGTGGGGTATACGCTGGGGCCTCTGCCCGCGCAGGGAGCAGACGGCGTCCCCTGGCCACGACGGGCGCGCCCAGCCGCCAAGAGCGCCCCCCAGGCCCTGCGATGCGACAGGGCGCAGGGCGCAGGGGCAGGTCTGGGCTCCGCGCCCCACGACCGCTCACCCCACCCGTCCACCGTGGGGCTCCAACGGCAGCCACCCCTTCCACAACGCTCCGCACCCTCCCAAGACGCTCCGCACCCTCATTCAGAAAGGCCTAGCCTCATTGGAAAGTTCCTTGGGAGGCTGCACTGACTGGCCCTCTACAGCCGACTCTAACAACTTTTCATAGAGGATGGAGGAAAAAAGATGAAACTGATGCTACTTTTTTTGCTATATGGTTGGCCGTGTTTTCTCATTCGAGCCTGGCTCTGGAGTGGAAGAACGATGTCTGCACTAGCGGTGATGGAGTTGATCGATGCAATTCGCCGAATGAAATGAGAGGGGAGATGGAGGCAGCATGCGATCGAAAAGCGGCAGAAATCGCTGCTGGGTTTTCATCAAAAATAGAGAGCGCTAATATGGAGGGAGAGTTTACGCGCTGGGACAAGAACAGTAAAAAGAACTTCAAAGGCGAGAACAGTTGCACCTTTACTGTCTGTGCTGTGTGTAAAATTATCTTGAAGTAGCTTTAAGCCTATAAGTGCCCCCGGCGGGCCAATCGCTTTGCTCGCTCGGAGCCACTGATGCCTGGCGTTAGCCGGTGGGCCCCAGAGGCAATCGGTTACCAGGCATAACATAGCTAAGGTTAAGTCTTACAATAGTTTATCCCCAGCCTTCCCAGGAACAAGAATCAGCACACCACCCCAGAAAATAGTGTAACTTCTCGCGTGGCAAGAACATAGGCCTGGCATGGCGGGCTTCTGTTCCCCGCCATCGGCGTGCCCCGTGATGGGCGTAAAAGGTTCCCAAGGCATTGCTCCTAAGACGGGAGTTTGGCAACCCAGGAACGGTGAGCAATTCCTTTCCGCAAGACGGCTGTACAGTAGCATAAGAGCCTAACAACGCCAGCGGTGAGCTGGCGTTAGGCTCCTCAAACAGTGTCCCAGCAGCCCTTTGCTAGGAATACTTTCCACTTTAGCTGAGAATCTCTATAAATTAGACTAAACAAACCTTTTGGATGACCCCGCGAGAGATTCTTGATACGAACCAATGTAACTTGGAACATCAGCGAGCGCTCATTACATACAACGTCTTGTTCAATGGTCCCCTTATCATCTCGGATTCTGACTATATTAGCAACCAACACTTCCGCGAGGCGATTCGACAGGGCAACCCTTTCTTCCGTGCACTTATCGAGGAAGGATTCATCCTCTTTGCCATTCGACACCAGGATACCCAGCCAGTCTCAATGGGCAAGACCGCCGAGGATATCTTTAAGCGTGGTGGCCACACTGCATGGCCGGGCAGGAGTGCAATACCGCCAGAGCAGTTTGGAGACTCACCCGAATTCGACTTTGTGGAAAGGAATGCGCAGTTAATACCATTTTCTTTAGATCAATATAGCACACGCTATCAGGCAGAGGTCTTGCGGGTGTTCCGTGAGACGTCTTTTCGAGCCGAAGACCTGCCCACATCCTATGTGCAGGCGATTCTCGAAATCTGCCAAGAATGGACCGCTACGGGAAAGTCGATCACCTGGAGCTTCTTTACCTATGGGTCTGACTTTTGGAAAGCGCTGGAGCAACGGTTTCCTGGAGGTCATATCTTTGAGCGCTATGGCCAATTCATATTCGACGTGGCACGTGGCCCATACGTCACATTCTTGCCCCAAGCCCTTGGGGTCAATCCTACATATTCACGAGAGGATCGTTTAGGTGTAAATATTTGGCGTGGGAGGTACGAATTGACTGAGGAAGAGCTGTTACGGATCACCCTACGCGGGAGCCGTATCAACCTTGCAGATATGGCGGCGGGGCCCGCCAAACTGGAGGCTCAAGACATTCGTAGATTGCGTATTTCACCCGCATTGTTCGCTTATGAGCAGGCATGTGAAGAATTCTCCCAGGGTCGCAACACCGCTAATGATACTCTCGGCGCTCTAGGCGAGTACCGTCACGAAGTTGAGAGTGCTATTCTCAATGCTTTGCATCGTAGGTTTTCCTCTGAAACGGTAGCCGAACAATACCACATTAGCGGGTTATCTAAAATTGGACAGGAATGTTTGGTTTAGATCAAATTAGATATTAATCTAAGCCTTGACATCACGCTTTTACATATTCCTAGTGTCCTTGAATTTGGATACGAGAGGATTCAATGATGGAAGGGGAATGATAAAGAATCGGAGATGAAACGGGCTGGGGCAGAGGAAGCGACAAAGGAGGCGATGGAACAGGAAAAACAGATAGAATTGGAAATTGCGAAATTACAGCGACAAGGTGCCACTATTGCAGGACAGACCTTTCTGGGCAGGCCAGGCATTAGGGACATGTGTAGTTCGCTCCAATGGAGGGACTCTACTCTCACGGATCGTCATTAACTTGTCTGATATCAACAAGAAGTGGCGGCAAACCGGAACCAGATTCGCATTCGTCCTCTGTTGGGTCTGGTTAGCCGTATCTGAGCCTAACGAAGGCGTGCAGCTGACTGCCTCCAGCCTTGTATCTTTAGTGGGTGATGTGGGAACATCCCCGTCGCGGCGTATCCGACCGTGACAGATCGGTCAGCATCAGGTCATGCGAGACCTGAGCGGCGCGTGGGTCGTCACGGCCGGGACTCCCAGAGCCCGCACAGTTGCCTGGAACATGAAAGCCCGCATCGTGCAAGGCTGGGCCAATGAGGAGTCGTGGGATGGTGTCGCCCCACGTGTGTGTCGGTATTGATGTGGCCAAAGCCCATCTGGATATGGCCCTGCGCCCCACCGGGACACGCTGGACCGTGGCCAACGATGACGCAGGCATTACGGATCTCGTGACGCAGTTACAGGGGGTGAGCCCGACGCTGATTGGGCGCGAAGCCACGGGAGGGCTCCCGCGCGCGGGGGGGCGCGGCGCTGGCTGCCGCCGCCCTGCCTGTCGTGGTGGCCAATCCGCGCCAGGTCCGTGATGTTGCGAAGGCCACCGGCCAGTTGGCGAAGACCGATGCCCTCGATGCCCGCGCCTTGGCCTACTTTGCGGGGGCGATCCACCCCACGCCCCGCCCGGTTCCCGACGCGCAGACCGAGGGACTGCGTGCGCTTCTTGCCCGGCGGCGGCAACTCGTGGCCATGCGGACGGCGGAGCAGAACCGCCTCGGGAGTACGTCGCGCCGCCTCCACGCGGATATCGAGGCCCATATCACGTGGCGCAATGCCCGCCTCGTGACCCTGGACGATGCTCTCGATACCGGTCCTACGAGCCAGTCCGGTCTGGCGCGAGCGTGAGGACCTCTTGCGGAGTGTGCCGGGTATCGGCCCCGTGTGTGCGAGGACACTGGTACTCGACCTGCCGGAGCTTGGGATCTTGAGCCGCCAGCACCTCGCAGCGTTGGTTGGTCTGGCGCCCTTGCATCGCGCAGTGGAACCCTGCGTGGGACTCGCACGATCTGGGGTGGGCGCGCCCAGGTCCGCACAGCCTTGTCTAGGAGTACCCTCGTGGCGGTACGTTACCATCCGGTCCTCAAGGCCTTTGCTCAGCGCCTGCGCGCCGCTGGGAAGGTCACGAAAGTGGCTTTGGTCGCCTGTATGCGCAAGCTGTTGACCATCCTCAATGCCATGGTGAAACATCAGACACCCTGGCAACCCCAGGAGAATTTTATCGAGGCATCAGAGAAAATAGTCCTTGACAATCAAGGCAGTTGCTCCGCTCGTGCCTCGCTGCGGCTGCTCCCCGCGCCTGACGCCTAGCGTTCGGCTTCTCACAGATCTACTGACATAAAGGAGCTCAGAACCATGCTTTGGCGTCGCTATAAAATCTTTACCATACGATAATTGGCACTTATGTATCAGAAGATCTATGAGAAGATGTGCCACAGGTTTGATCCGGACAAACGAGTGTCGCTTGCTCGCAGTAGCGCAGATTCTGAACTTGATAGATATTTTCGTACAATGCATGCATACGGATCAACTGATATGGAGGAGGATGGGGCCATCTATGTTAAGATTCATGATCAGGGTGGCGCATCGAGAGCAACTTGGCTCGAAGAATATGCCCACGCGCTTCAGTTCTTG
>SXND01000121.1 GCA_005777235.1 Pseudomonadota bacterium | reverse complement strand
CGCGGCGGGGGCCCGTCCCCAGCCCCCCGGCCTGGCCGTGCCCGGCGGCGCGGGCCTGCTGCCGGCAGGGTTGGCGCTCTGGCGCGGCTGGAGGGGGGGGGCCCGGTGGCCGGCAGAGGCGACGCGGGCGGTGGAAAAGGCCGGGGGCATTGCCAAAAGGCCGGGGGCATTGCCTCTACTCGGCGGTGGAAAAGGCCGTTTGAATTTCCTATACTCGCGGGAGTTCGTGCAGGTGGGGCAGGGCACGCCGATTCCCTGGGACGCGCCGCCCCGCCTGGTGACCACCGGCCCCTACGCCTATGTGCGCAATCCGATGCAGCTCAGTACGCTGCTGATGCTGTGCGGCCTGGCGCTGTGCTTACACCAGGCCATTTTCCTGCTTGGGGGACTGCTCCTCGTCGCGTATACCATCAGCATTGCCATGGTCTGCGAAAGCCGCACCCACCCGGTGCGCTTTGGGGAGGACTGGTGGTACTACTGTCAGCATGTCCGCGCCTGGTTCCCCAGACGAGTGCCCTACAGTGCCGGCCCGCCGGCCCAGCTCTACATTGCCCAGACCTGTGGCCCGTGCCAGGAGGTCCAGCACTGGTTTGCCGCCCGTCATCCCGTCGGCCTGACGCTGTGTGCTGCCGAAGCGTATCCGCACGGCAGCCTGACGCGCATCACCTATGTTGGCCCCACGGGGCATGTCTCGACGGGTGTGGCCGCCGTGTATCAGGCGCTCAATCACCTGCATCTGGGCTGGGCGGTGCTGGGCTGGATCTTGCGGCTGCCCCTGCTGTACCAGGTGACGCAGCTCCTGGTCGATGCCTGTGGCGGTGGACCGCGCGGTGTGTGCCATCATGCTGCAGCGCACGACCCCGCCTGCCATCAGACGCCCGCCAGTGGCGCTTCCAGCTCCGCCACCTCAGCATCGCGCCGGTGATAGCCCATGCGCGTGAGGTGGTCCAGGGTGATGCTGAGAAGATCGACACCAGCTTGGGTCACCCACGCCAGCGTCTGAGTGGCCCGGCGCTGCACCTCCTCCACCTGTCCCTGGCTCAGCAGCAGCTCGCAGTACAGAAAGCCTTGCTAGGTGCCAGCGGGGGATTTGACTGCGATGACCACCTCTGTAGCTCGGCTAACTGCAAAATGCCCTCGGGGATGCGCAGGGGATAGGGACGTGTTGCCATGAGGGCTCCTTGGCTCTATCACAGGGCAAAAATCTCCCGCACTGGGAGGCGAAAGCCGGGCAACACCTCGGCACCTTGCAGGGTATCGTCACCCGTTAAAAGATCGCTATCGGCGCCCTGGCGATAGACTTCCACCAGGCTTTTGGCGGGATACAGCAGCCAGACCAGCCGAGCGCCATGCTCCAGGTAGTAGGCAGCGCGGGCGCGCATGGAGGCATAGGTGTCATCGGGGGATTTCACTTCGATGACCACATCCGGCATCTGGAGCACGGGTCCACGGGTGACTACGGGGCGAGTCGTGTCCGTAAACACCGCCAGGTCGGGCTGACGGCTGTTGTAGTCGTCTTCTGGCACCTGGACGCGGACTTCAATCACAGCCCGGCCAATGCCGGATTGCCTGGTGTATTGCCACAAAAAGCCGAAGATGTTCCCAGCAATCAGCCCATGTTCTTCTGTAGGCACTTTCTCAACAATCTCCCCGTGGATGAGTTCAAAAAAACGGTCACGATGTTCCGGCAAGGCGATAAAATGTTCAAATTCCGCCACGGTACTTAACTGTTCTTGGATAGCCATAAAGTGTCTCGTCTTTCTCCAGTAGCTAGATGGTGCAGTATATCGTCATCCTCCTGGGACTGCCATGCTCCCGCATCGTAGCAGCACGGCGCGTTCAGGCCCCCGCCAGTTGCACCTCCAGCTCCGCCACCTCAGCATCGCGCCGGTGATAGCCCATGCGCTGCACCATGGCCCTGGCCGTCTCCAGGCTGTGCTGCGCTCTGGCCGTATCGCCCATGGCCAGGTGCAGCCGGGCGTATTCGAGATGGGCGTCGGCCTGGTGCAGGCCCATCTCACCGCGGGTGGCGATGCTCAGGGCCTCGTTGAGGTCGCGCTGGGCCTGGGGGAAGGCGTCCTGGACGCGATACAGGACGGCGCGGGCCAGGAGGCCATGGGGTAAGTAATCCTGCCGCCCGGCCTGGCGGAGGCCGTCTACGGCTTGCTGCAGGTGGGCGCTGGCCTCAGTGAGAGGCGTGCGGCGGTCGTGGAGATGCGCCTGCAGCACGGCGCGGCCCAGGGTGAGGTGGTCCAGGGCGATGTCGAGAAGCCAGCCAGCTTGGGTCGCCCAGGCCAGCGTCTGCGTGGCCCGGCGCTGCACCTCCTCCACCTGCCCCTGGCTCAGCAGCAGCTCGCAGTACCAAAAGCCTCGCAGGGAGTAGAGCCACGGATACTGCGGCCGCATCTCCTGCTGTAGCGCTTCAGCCACACGGAACGCCGCCTCGACCGGCGCCAGCTGGCCCGCCTGAAGCAGGGCCTCGGCCAAGACCGCGCGGTTGACCATACGCATAAAGGCATCCTGGCTGCGGTCGGCCAGCGTCACGCTCTGCGCCGCGTAGGTCTGCGCCAGCGCCAGATCGCCTAGGGTCAGCGCAAGTTCGCTAAGGTTGCTGGCGGCAATGGCCGCATTCCGCCAGTTATCTTGCGCGATAGCTGCCTGCAAGCCCGGCTGCATGGGCTGCATCGCCTCACGCAGCCGGCCCAGTGCCAGCAGGCAAACGCCGGCGGTATTGAGGAGAAAGGCTTGATGCTCTTCCGTGAGCGCGGTGACTGGTTGGCTCCAGGGCAGCGCAAAGAACTGCGCCACCGCCGCCAGGTCAGCACCAAAGGCACCCAACTTCTTCAAACTGAACGCCTCATCCCCGCGCCGAATCCGCTTCCTATACACCTCATCCAATACCTCCCGGTGCCGCCCCGCCTGGCAGCCGTGCCCGACCGCGGTATAGAGCGGCGCCATCTCCTCGAGAGTGTCGGGCAATGCCTTGGCCTGCGCCGTGTAGTAGGCATACAGCCGCCCATGCGCGGCTTGCCAGGCCGCTGGGGCACGCGCTTGCAACTGCGCACCAAAATGCTCCCACACCAGGGGATGGGCCTCCAGGGTGTCCGGCGCCTGCGGGTCGCGCTCGGCTAGCAGCCGGGCATGGCGCATCCTGATGATCGCCTGTTGCCAGGCGCGCTCTGACAGCGGCTCAGGCTCGGGTACTGGCTCGCCACGGTGCCGTCCGCGCCGGGGTGCTACCATAAACAACACCTCGCTCAATCCCAGGATGATCGGCGCCGCCCGCAACACCGCCAGCGCCGCCCCAGGCGCTGGACGGTCGAATAAGCCCAGCAGATGCAATATCGCCACCTCTGGCCCTGGCCCCAGCCAGGCGGCATACGATGCCATAACCCGGCGCGCATGCCCACCCTGACGCAGCTCCTCGATGAGCGGGCCAATGTCGCGCCGGGCGCGGATGTCCCCACCATGGGCATCGCGCAGCAGATGGCCCAGCAGGGTCAAGGCCAGGGCATGGCCGCCAAATTCCACCACGGCCTGCTGCACGTCCTCCGGCGTGCCGTGTACCCCAGCCTGGCGTAGCAGGGCCTCGCCAGCAGCCGGTGGCAGATGCTCCAGATCCAGGCGCTCGACCAGCGTGCCCTCAAATTCCTTGATGTTATCCACCGCCACCCGCGTCGAGACCACGCACAGCCCCGGATTGTGGCGCGCCAGCTCCCGTAGGAGCACATGTAGTCCGGGGTCTTTGAGCCGTCCTTCCTGCTCTCCAGGGGGATATTGCAACGGTTCCAGGCCATCGAGAATGAGCAGGGTGCGCTGCTGCTGCAGACGGTGCGCCAAGCGCTCGCCCTTGTCCCATGGCGAGCCAGCGTCCGGCTCTGGGTCGCCAAAATCCCGCAGCGCCGTGGCGATAAACAGGTCCGCCGACGCCTGCCGGCCTTCCGCCGCGCCCTGGTTGTAGAACGAATACCCATAGACGCGCTCAGCGCCACGATAGTGGTCCTGCGCCATGTTGATGAGCCACGTGTTGACCAGGGCCGTCTTACCCACCCCGCCCCAGGCGACCAGGGTGAACACATTGCATTGCGGGCGCTCCCAGGCCGCGTCTAGGCGCGCCAGTTCGGCCTCGCGGCCAAACACATCAGGATGGGTAGACGGCAACCGGGCCAGGGAGACGTTGATGGGCGGCACCGGGGGATGAGCACCGGGCCGGGTGATGGGCGGGGTCTCTGTGAGGAGCTGGGCCACCTCGGCGGCAATCGCCGTCAGATCGGTGTCAATCTGATGCTCGTTGCCCGCAGACAGGGTCCGACCATCCTTGGGGCGGCTCTGGATACGGCTCAGCCACGGCACCTGCTGCCACAGACAAGGGCGCACGATCACCGGCACAATGTGCAGGCCCTCCGTCTGGCGGCGGGCCAGGAAACGCGGCACCTCTGCCTCGCAGATGAACGACGAGGTAAGAAAATCCGCCGAGATCAGCAGGAGAGCAACGCTGGCCCGCGCCATAGCCTGCTCGATCTCCACACGCCAATCGGCCCCGGCGCTGATCCGGCGGTCGTCCCAGGTGTCAAGCCGCCCTTCGCGCTGCAACACGCCCAGATGCGTCAGCAGACGATCTTTCCAGGCTTCATCGTGGTGGCTGTAGCTGATAAAGACCAAAGGGTCGGCCATACACCCTCCTGCCAGCGCTCTCGGCAGCGACGCGTCTCGCGGTATGCCGGCGCTGTGCCGTGGCTTACGCCGGGACAATGCGCCGATACACCCCTGGCGAGCCCTCAGCGTGCACCATGTGCTCCCGCACCTCGCTATTCCACACCGGCGTCACTGCGGTGCGCCAATGCTCCCAGCCCTGGCTCTTCCAGACGTCCAGCGAGGCCATCTCGTGCACCGTCATGTACAGCGGCTCGCCCATCACCGCCGCAAAACGCCGGGCGCGGATGTAGCCCGGAATGCTCAGGCACAAGGGCAGGCGCTCGTGGTTGTACGCCTCGTTAAATTTAGCGTCGAGGGCTGGTGGCACGGACATACGTCCAACCAGCAGCACGGGCGACATGTCCGCCTGCGCCGTGTCCGCCGGCACCGTGGCCGGGTGCACGCGTCGGTACAGATTGCGGATGTAGCGGGTAGCAATGACGCTCGGGGACATGCGCTGCGACCACGGAGTCGGGTTGGTGAGCCACTTTTGCCAGTCGGCGCTATACCAGGCATCCGCCGAGGCCAGCTCATAGCACGCCAGGTATTTCGGGCCACCGGCCACGGCCTCGTAGCGCGCCGCGTTCAGCACGCCGGGGATGGCCAAACGTTCCGGGATGTGCTCGTCGTTGTACCAGCGGTTAAACTCCGCCTCGTGCTCGGCGGGAACGTCGCAGTAGACCATCAGTAAACCGTCGCCTTTTTTGGCGGTCATGTCGGGGCTCCTATGTCGGGGTTTGGTGAGACTATGGACACTATACACGCCCGCCTCCCGCCTGTCATGCCACATACGGCCATGCAGACAGCGCCGGGCCGGCATGGCATAATGGCTGTGCCACGGCAATGAGGGGACGGCACAGGCGCCGTCACCGGGGCGACAGATGCCCGGCCGATCGGCCCCGCTCGTGATGTCACACCGAGGCCCCGCATACGCGCCGGTGCACCGCACGGAGGTTTTTCTGCATGGTCGATCTGCGTCTCGCTGCACGACCGTGCCCAGCAGGAGCCCTCCGCAGCGCCTCCAGCGTTGCAAGAGCTTTTGTATCAGTCTCTGCAGCGGGCGTCATCTCTTCAGCGGGCGTCTTCAAGCAGGGCTCAGCCCCCATCGCCCGGGCCGCCCCCGCCGCGGCGGGGGCCCGTCCCCAGCCCCCCGGCCT
>SXND01000120.1 GCA_005777235.1 Pseudomonadota bacterium | reverse complement strand
TGGGTGAGTTGCTCAACGGCAGTCATAGGTTGTCCTTATTCTGATAACGCTCCTTGGTGGTCAAGATGAAAGAATTCTACGCGCGCTCATATGAGGATGCTTCCAGTTTTTTCCTGGAAAACGCCGTAGGCGCCGAACGCCCGCGCTGAGCCGCCGGGTAAAAGCGCTAGCTTTTACCCGGTCGGCTCCAGCGCTTTGTTCGGCCCAGCCCGTGGTGTATGCTTCATGCCTTGTCCCCTGCTTAGCTTTGCCGAATTACCATAGAGTCTAAGTCATTGAGGAAACGTTCTTGCGCACTCTCATCACGAATGATGTGCGGGATAGCTTCTTGCACCTGGCCATGCGTTCTGCGCCAAAACGAATTATCGGGCATGTTAGATCGCAACAGTTCGCAAATTGCATCAAGTTGCATCTTTTCCAGACCACCGGGCCAATGCTTCATTCTGAAAATATGATTTGTTACTGTCTCTAATTTGTAGTTTTGGGCAAGGCGTTTCTCCACTATGTCATTAGCCCGGCTTTCAAGAAGATTGCCCATTCTCACTCGTAAGTCGCAAGCCATGCCAATACTTTTCTTTGCTAATGCTTCCTTGTCTGCTGGTAATTTCATATCGTACCAACAGCGACAGCGTTGGAAATATGCAAACCCGAGCCAAAGCCATTTAGACTCATCCGAGAAATATTCTCGGTCTTTCTCAAGGACACTAATCATTCCTTCAAGGCAGTCCCAGGCTTCATTGAGCAGAATATCACGTTCAGTCGGATCTTCTCTCTGCTGAGCGATTCGTCGCAATAAATGCTGCTTATAATTTTGAGCGTATACATATATAAAAACATCCTTAGAATCTCCGTGAAGTAAAGATTCTCCGTGCGCCCTCTCCCAGGCCCGGAGTGTATCCAGCAGGTCTTGTAATTTTTGAATAAGGGGAATCTTTGTCAGTTCGTCACTTTGTTTGTAAAATTCCAAAATATTTTGCGCGATCATCACGTAGGATTGCCATCGTGTCGTCTTGATTCGCGTGATAGCATCCTTACACCATTCGTATAGTAGATCGTTTTCATCCGCATAAACTGAAGCGGTCGCTATGCACAACAACGTTGATGCAAAGCGTGTTACATTGGGGCCTTGTAAGCTATCAATTTGAGTGCGGAGAAACGCTTTATAATTTGAGTACTGACTGAATACAAGAATTGGTTGACTTAGGTTAACCTTGTTGTGAATAGAGGAGTCAATCTTTTGGCGTACTTGTTCACTGATATATTCACTCGCTCTTTTCAGCTTTCCTTCGATGTCCGTACCGGCGAGAAAATCATCGTGTGTCAAGTGGGGAATACATGTTATTTCAACGCCTTGCACATCGGATGGCACGTCCCTATGTGTGGTATCAATAGTAAAAAAAAAGATAGATTGACTCGGTAAATAGGCGAATAAAAATCCTACCTCAAACATCACATTGTCTCGGAAATAATATCGCGAATCATTTTGAAAGTCGGGCATTAGTAAAATCACAGCATGAGTTGTTTCGCGAAGAAGCTGTGTAATAATCCGAGCCGGAAAATAGTCATTATAACTATGCCCCGTCCTTGGTGGCTCTTCAGCTCCAACAACTGCTTTCGTATCGCGGTCGCTGAAGGCCGTCTGAAGCCTCAGGGCGAGTGGCTTGAGAGGGCCAGACCAAGATATGAAAATACTAGGATCGAAATTTCGCATATTCTCCGTGCTCATCGTATTATTTCCTATCATGTATATCCGAACGCCGGCGGTGAGCGGCGGGGAACAAGCGCCAGCTTGTTCCCCGTCCGCTCCACTGCGTGGTTAGGCCAGGCTGCGGTCAGCAAGACGCGGCGCATGGGTTCATGTGAGCCTCCTCCACACGCCACTAGGGCCGCTGTTGCCCAATGATGAACTGGGTGACATTGTGAAAGCGACGCGGGCCGTCCCCATGCGGCCACATAGCGGCCAGGACTGCCGCCTTCGCCTCCGCCTGACGCTCGGGTGTGAGTTGCGCGGCCGTGACCCCAGCGAGCACGTCCCATGCCGCGGCGAAATGCTCAAAGTCATACACGACCGTCTCGCGCTCTACACGGGCCTGAATGCCCACCGCTGCCAATTGCGCCAGGAAGGGCGTCGCGTCGGCGAGGACGCCAGGCCCGACGCCAGGAACCGGGGGCGGGGGAGCAAAGCGCGCCGCGGTTTGCTGGAGCAGGACGACATCGCATTCCTCTGCCCCCGCCCAGACCGCCGCGACGAACCGGCCCCCGGGACGGAGAACCCGGGCAATCTCACGCGCCGCTGCAACTCGGTCGAGGACATACATCAGGCTCAAGGAAGCAAGGAGGACATCGAACGCGCCATCAGGGGCTGGAAGCGCCTCTGCGCGTCCCTCACGCAAGGTGACGTTGGTCAGGCCCAGATCCGCTACCCGCTGCTGCGCCAGGGTCAGCATGGCTGGGCTGATGTCAACCCCCAGCACCTGGCCGCCAGGAGCGACCAACGGCGCCGCCTGTATTGCGGCCGCACCAGTCCCAGTGCCGAGGTCGAGGACTTGCTGCCCTGCGTGGAGGGCGGCGCGCGCGATCACATGCGCGATCAACGGTGCTGCGAGCCGATCGATCTCGCGTAGATAGATTTGTGCTATCTGATCCCACACCCCGGTCTGCCAGGTCAACCCGACACGGTCGTGGTCGGCTGCTATGCTCATATCTCATCTCCCTGTTGAGATGAATGGGGCCTAACGCCACGCCTCAGCCGCTGCCGGAAGCCGGAGCGAGGGACGAGCATAGGCTGTAGGCAGTCGGCTGCAGGCGATTGTTAGGTGCTTAGCCCTAGAGTGGGCTCCGGAATGACGTCCGCAACCCCACCACATGGAAGAAAACAGTGAATCTAAGCCTACCGCACGCTTTTTAGTCTCTGCTTACCTCGATTTCTCTCTGAGAATTTCATCGGCTATCAGACACGCCACGCCCGCCATCGACTCGGCAGGGTGACCACGTTGACCATATGAAGCCGGATCCTCTTTGCTACCGACACCAACCACTACAACCGTTTGATAGAGAACCCTCTTTCCCTCAACGATGCGTTCACACTCATATGTTCTTCCTTCGTGTTCGATAGTGAACTTGAACGTCATACTTCTTCCGGCATCCTGGGAACCTAAGGCGCGACTACCGCACAATGTGAAACCACCAATTAAGGGGCGCAGGCCTTTGCACCTCTCTCGTACTCAACAAATAACTTGCGACCATCGGGAAAGCTTTCTACGGCGAGAATTGTTCCGATCTTTGCATCCTGCATAAACCGGAAGAATCCTTCGATCATTTTGTCCATTCCTTTGACCATTTTTTGTTTGGGGACAACGAGACAGTCTGGAACAAACAGAGTCTCGGTTTCCCGTTTGATTGCTTGCAAATTACCGACTGGGCCTGTAAGCGCGATGCGAGCGGTATTATGAGCGAGTTCTAATGTATCCTTCCATTTGCTGTAAAGTGTGTTGAGCGCAGGTATGGATGTCGCAAACTCTTCCTGATTGTGCTGCTCTGTTGTAGTACGAGGACGAAGGGCATTCTGTAACCGTTTTTCGCCTGTCTCAGTGGCAGGGGCTGTACCCTCTGGCGGCGGCGTGTTACTGATCACCCACTTGCCACTCGCATCTTTATAGCGATAGACGTCTGCAAGAGCGGATGGACATGTCACCAGAACCAGCGCCCATGCTAGGACTATGAGAGAGGCGCTGCCATGTCGATTCATCACCTACCCTCCCTGGAAAGATGCCGGACGCAGTGCATAGCTTTCGTATCTAATCTCCATGGAGCGAATGGATTTCACAACACCTAACGCCACGCGTCAGCTGCTGGGCACGGCGGGAGCGAGGAACGAGCGGACGCTGTGCCCAGTCAGCTGCACGCAATTGTTCGGCTGTGTTAAGTGTTGTCCTGAGCGTATGCCCTTCCCTGGTGACAAGCCTGGGGTCCCGTGGTCCTCCGGCACGGACGGAACCTCAGAGGGGCTTTGCTTCCAGAGATGCTACCCCTCTTTGGAACTTGTTGGAGCCCTCCTGGGCAGAGAACGCCTAGCCGTGGAGGCCCTTGCCACCCACTTGAAGTTAAACGACTTTATGAGCAAGATTTTTTTCAATATCATCGACCACCGCATCAATTTCCTTTACGAATTTAGCATTGTAGACACTTACTGCTTTGAGGCGTCGCCAGAGTTTTCTGTTTTTATCGGGGGTCATCACAATGTCTGCTTGCTGCTTCCACGACGACCACATCTTGGCATTGATGATTTTGTAGTCTTGAAGAAGATAGAAAACTTCAAGAGTGTGGAAGAGTTTGAGCGTGTGAAAATAACTCTCGATCCCTTGTTCCCCGAAGACTTCCTTAAAATAAGTTGAGCTTTTATAGCGCTCGGCCAAAGTTGGATGGTTGATGATGTCTGAGCGCCACTCAAACATCATGTGCAGCGCCGTCTGATACTGCGCTGTTCTGGCGGACCTGATGAGTAGACGAATTTGACAGATTAAAACTATCAAGGTTGCGGACATCATAATCGACGGTAAAAGCGAGATCACTTCTGCTCTTGACAGAGAGGTCAGAAAGCTCACTACGGAAGCGATCACCTGCAGCCTCCTTGGTTTGCCGAACTTTCTATTGTGCGGCGACCCGCCGCCTAATCCTGGCTTGCAGTGGGTAAAGGCCGCCACCCGCCGTCTAACCTAGGCAAAGGCCGCCACCCGCTGGCTAATCACGTCGTAACCCTTGCAAAGGCCGCCACCCGCCGTCTAATCACGCCACAACCTGGCAAAGGCCGCCACCCGCCGTCCATGCGCGGGGGGCCTCGCTCGCAGCTTGGCGGCGGGATCACCCTATCCCAGGATGGGCGCATCATACCCCACGATGCATCGACCGTCAAAACGAGGCCGTACCAAGCGGCTCTCTCGCGTCACGCAGGAGTCGCCATGCCGTCACAGAGCCCATGCGGGGGGCGCAGGCGCCCAGGCGTCCAGCGCACGGACCTGCGGAGCCGACGCCACG
Organism: Pseudomonadota bacterium; assembly: GCA_005777235.1. Lineage (GTDB taxonomy): Bacteria > Tectomicrobia > Entotheonellia > Entotheonellales > Entotheonellaceae > SXND01. The sequence goes on along the minus strand of SXND01000120.1, from coordinate 9,539 downwards.
GAGCCGGACACCTGGCCTTGACCGCGCCGCCAGCCATCGCCCGGCTGGCGCCCGCAGGCCGGGACCGGCTGTGTCCCGATGCGGCCATAGACGCCCGGGCACCCCTCGCCAAGCCCGTGCCGCCGCACACGGCGCCTGGCTTAGCCTAGCCGGGCAGCGGGCAGGCTGCGGACCCGGCATGACCGTCCCGCCGTGCCGAGGCAGACGGACGCCGCGCCACGGGGTCGTGCCGCCGCGCCACAGGCCCAGCGGCGCTGGTGTTGGGGGATAGCACGGGCGTTGGGCGCGTGACGCGCGCGACCCCCGGGAGCACCGCCGAGGGCTCCCACACATCTTCTGGGTGTCGATCTGGGCATCGTCTCCAGGACGACGGACGCGGACGGGCACCGCGACACGAGGGCGCCGGTGCCCGTCCGCGGTGCCCACGCTGGGGGCGTGCCAGGCAAACCTCCCAGGTCACGGGCACCACAAGTGCCAAACGGCGCCTCGAGAAAATGGCCCGGAAGGTCTCCTGGTTCCGGCGTGCCGTCCACCAGACGATCTCGCAACGGGGTGGTGGCGCATGCCAAAGACACGCAGCCTGTGTTGTCCCTGAACGACTTGCCGCACATCCGCAGCCAGATGACGGTGCGCCAGACACCGCGCAACACGCATCATGCCTGGCGCTGCAACCAACTGCGACAGTTTGTCAGTTCCACAGCCCAACGCGTTGGCGTGCCGGTGGGGTGTGTGGATCCATGGCACACCAGCCGGACATGTCGTCGCTGTGGCTGTGTGGACAAATGCCACCGTCGTGCTCAAGCGGAGTTCCTCTACCTCCGGTGTGGGCATCACGCCCACGCTGATCTCAACGCCGCCAAGTATTGGGCGACGAGGGGTGGAGGAAGCCACCCTCATGTATGCGCGCCACTCAAAGGACCGGTGGCCTTTGAGTGGCAGTGCAAAGCTACGGCACTTTAGTGCCAGCAGTTGCTTACAGTCTACTGTGAATCTTCCACGTGGATATTTACGTGGAGTGCCATCACCCTCCGCCGCCCTCACACACGCCGCGTACGCCCCTGCCAGTACGGTTCCCGCAGCTCGCGCTTCAGGATCTTGCCATAGGCGTTCTTCGGCAAGGCTTCCAGGAACTCGACGCTGGATGGCTTTTTGTACGACGCCAGGCCGCGACGGCAGTGCTCGATGATCTCGGCCTCGCTCACCGTCATGCCTGGGCGCGTCACCACCAGGGCCGTGACCGACTCGCCCCAGGTGTCGTTAGGCACGCCGACCACGGACACTTCGAGCACGGACGGGTGCGTGCAGATCACTTCCTCGATCTCGCGTGGGTAGATGTTCGAGCCACCGCTGATGATCATGTCCTTCATGCGGTCCGTGATGTAGAGGTAGCCGTCCGCATCCAGGAAGCCCACGTCCCCCGTGTGATGCCAGCCGTGACGCAGGGTCTCCGCGGTGGCCTCCGGGTTGTTCCAGTAGCCTTGCATGATCAGATCACCACGCACCACAATCTCGCCGTGCTCACCCGCGGGCAGATCGTGGTCATCCTCATCCACCACCCGCACGTGCACCCCAGTGGTCTCGCGGCCAGCGGAACCGAGGCGACGCTGTTTGACGGGATCCCCCGCGGTCAGGTGCTCCTCCTTCTGCAGGCTGGTCACCGCCATGGGACATTCCCCCTGCCCGAAGAGTTGGACGAAGATTGGCCCAAAGGCCTGCAGCGCTTCCTGCAGTTGCTCGACATACATCGGACCGCCGCCGTAGAACACCGTGTGCAGGCTGGAGAGATCGTACTGCGTGCGGGCCGGGCTTTGCGTCAGCATATGTACCATGGTCGGGGCCAGGAACATGGTCGTGACGCGGTAGCGCTGGATGGCCTCAAAAATTTGGGGGGGATCGAACGAGCGGGTCGCAGGAAAGGCGTTGGCGGCGCCACGGGCAATGTGGTGGAAGATGGCGCAGCCCGAGCCATGGGTAATGGCGGCGGCGTGTAGCAAAACGTCCGTGGCCACCGCCGGGTTGAGGTCGAGGAGAAACAGTTGCACCATGGCAAGCAGATTGCGCTGGCTCAGCATGGCACCCTTGGGGCGTCCGGTCGTCCCGGACGTATAGAACACCCAGGCCAGGTCATCTGGCGCAATGGCCAGCGCCGGCGGGGTGGTCGGCTGTCCCGCTAACAGCGCCTCAAAACCCAGGTCGCCGGGCGCGGGCGTGCCGACACAGATAGTGTGCGCCACGCTGGTCAAGCGCGGGCGCATCGCCTCGAGATGCTGGCGAAACTCTTCGCCGTAGATAAGCACCCGGGCCCCGGAGTCATTCAGCAGGTAGGCGTGCTCCTCCGGGTGCAAGCGGAAGTTCATCGGCACCACCGCCATGCCGCCTTTCATGGGCGCCAGAATAGTCTCCAACCCCTGGAAGCAATTGGGCAGTAGCATGCCAATGCGGTCGCCAGGCATAGCCCCCAGGCTGGCCAGGCCATGGGCCAGGCGGTTGACCCGTGCCTCCGCCTGCTGAAAGGTGATGACCTGCTCGCCCTGCAGCCAGGCCGGACGCTCTGGCCAGCGCTGGGCGGCGCGTGTCAGGAGATGGCCGATGTGCATACAATCCTCCAGTCGTGCTCACACGGTGCGTGCCACCCCTCGGCAGCGCAAGGTGTTCCCTCGATAGTCACTGTTGCGGCGCTACCCTAGCCCATCCGACGCGGCATGTCCAGGGACACGCCGCCGCCCGGCAGTGGGGGTGTACAAAGCGCCCATTGGACCTCTATACTGCCAGAGACAGGGCTGCATACAGACACGTTGCGGCCAACCGAGGCAGTGATCCACACGCAGGTCAGGAGGCTGAAGCCATGGCAACAGTAGGCACTGGAGCACACACCTATGAGTTAGTCGAAGACTGGGGCCAGGTCCCAGCGGGCTGGACACTCGGCCAGACGGCCATTGTGACCGATGCCCACGATCATGTCTATTTATTCAATCGGAGCGACCATCCCTTGATGGTCTTTGACCGTGATGGCCACTTCCGCACCTCCTGGGGCGAAGGCGTGCTGTCGTCGGCGCACGGCATGTTTATCGATGCGCAGGGCAATCTCTACCTGCCAGTCATCAACTCGCACGTGGTGCTGAAATACAGCCCCTCCGGCAATCTGCTGATGACCATGGGCACCTGGAATACGCCGTCCGACACCGGGTGGTCGGGCAAATACAGCGATCCCGTCAAGCAGGCTGCCGGGCCGTTCCACCGCCCGTCGGATGTCGCCATTGCTCCGAGTGGGGATATTTATATCTCGGATGGTTATGGCAATGCCCGCGTGCATCGCTTTGCTCCAGACGGCACATTACAACATTCGTGGGGTACACCGGGCAAGACCGCGCCGGGCGAGTTTCACGTGCCGCATGGCGTCTGGGTGCACACGGATGGCCGGGTGTTTGTGGCCGACCGCGAGAACAACCGTGTACAGGTTTTTTCCCCGGACGGCGATTTTTTGACGCAATGGCGCGACCTGGCACGTCCGTGCGACATCTATATTGATCACCAGGGCGTGGTGTATGTGCCAGAGTTGGATGGCTTGATTACGCTCCTGAACCTCGACGGCCAGGTGTTAACGCGCTGGCTGAGCCCGACCAGCACCAGCACCGGCGACGGCGGGCATGCGGTGTGGTTGGATTCGCATGGCGATATCTACATTAATCAGAATCAGGAAGGCCGACGGCTGCTGAAATACCGGCGCTGCAGCTAACGGCTTGTCCAAGGCGCAGGGCGCTGGCGACGGCGCCTTGGCCACGGGCACCATTGTGTTCCAGAAGGGCCAGCGCTACAATGCCGGGCGTCTTCGTATCCTTGCAAGCATAGGACGCGCGGGCTGCGATGGCGTCGCGTCCTATGCTCTAACCTGTGTGGAGCCTCAAGGAGAACGTGTATGGCTTTGATTACCAATCTCGGACATGTGGGCCTCATTTGCGACGATTTTTTGAAGATGCGGGACTTCTACACCCGGGTGCTCGGCCTCACGGTCACCGACGAGGATCCAGAGCGGGGCAGCTGTTTCCTGAGTGCCGACCCGGCCAGCGAGCATCACGAGCTGAACCTGGGCCAGGCCCGCCCCGACCGGCCCCGGACGCAGTATGTGGGACAAGTGTCCTTCATCGTGCCGTCGATGGCCGCGCTGCGGGAGTTGCACCGGCGGTTCGCCGTCGAGCACACCAAGATTCTCCGCGCGGTAACCCACGGGATTTCCAACAGCATTTACTTCGAAGACCCTGAAGGCAACGTGGTGGAGGTCTACTACAAGACCGGTTTCAATGTGAAACAGGGTTTTAGTGCGCCCATCGACCTGGAAACGCAAAGCGACGACGATATCATGACCTTCGCCAAAGCTTGCGAAGCGACCCAGGGCCCATTCCAGGGCGCCAAGCTGCCGGTCGGAGCCGCCGTCTAGACGTCTGTGACCTCGCTAGATGTCTGTTGCATACATACACTGCCAGTCCAACACCTGCGCGGGCCTGGCCCGCTCCTACCAGAGCGCGGTGCACGAGGGTTTCCTGGAGGCGTGGGCCAGGCCCACGAGACACCCTTGCCTGGCACAGGACTTACGCAATGGACATCTAGGCTGCCAGCTTCACTCCGGCGCGCGCTCCAGCACACGCCGGAGTGGAAGCGCTCATCGCACGCGGCCCCAACACCCTCCATGCCACAAGGAACAGCCTTATGCGCAGCATTGACATCCACGCCCACCTCACCCCGCAGTGTTTCTGGCGTGCCACCACCGGGAGCCACGACTGGCACGGGGTGCGGCGTGAGCAAGACGCCCAGGGCCAGGAATACGCCGTCATCGGCAGCCACCGCCAGGCGTTACCACCACGCGCCCAGTGGACGCCTGAGCAGCGGCTGGCCGATATGGACTCGATGGGGGTGGACATGCATGTGGTCTCGCCCTACGCCGGCTTTTATAACTATCACCTGGAGAGTCAGGTCGCTCTGGCCACCGCACGCGATGCCAACAACGAAATCCGCGACATGATTACCAGCTGGCCCCAGCGTTTTGCTGGCCTGGCGACCCTGCCCATGCAAGACGTGCCCGTAGCCATTGCCGAACTGGAGCGCGTCATGGTGCAGCACGGCTTCAAAGGGGCCATGATCGGCGATCAGATCAACGGGCGCACCCTGGATGACCCGATGTTTCTGCCGTTCTGGAAAGCTGCCGAGCAGCTCGGGGCCCTGATCCTGTTCCACCAGGGCGGCCCAACGATGGTCTCCCCACGCATCGCCCGCTATCACCTACCGAACTCCGTCGGCAACCTGGCCGATCGCACCGTCACCTTTGCCACCCTGGTCATGGGCGGTGTCCTGGATGCCTGCCCGGATCTGAAAATCTGCCTGTCGCATGGCGGCGGCTATACCTGCTACGGCATTGGCCGTATCGACCGTAACTGGCACACGCGTCCGGACATCCACCAGCTCATCCCGCAGCCGCCCAGTGCCTACTTGCGGCGCTTTTACTACGATTGCATCGTCTACACCGAAGCCGCTCTGCGCTATCTCATTGATACGGTGGGCATTGATCGGGTGGTCTTCGGCACGGACTGGCCCTATGATATGGCCTTTGACTGGCCGGTGTCGTGGGTGCTCAGTCTGCAACGTCTGAGCCAGGCGGAAAAAGAGGCCATCCTGTGGAAGAACCTGGAACGCTTGCTGGCTCTTTAACAGCGCCACCCGTGTTGCCCTCAGAAGGAGAGCGCGTCATGCGGACGATCGACATGCATACCCATCTAGTACCGCAGTGCCTGTGGCACACCGTCGATGCCGGCCAGGCCTGGTACGGCCTACGCAGCACGCCTGGCCAGGGCGCCAACACGCTGGTGCGCGACGGGAAACAGATCCACATGCCCGGCGCCAAAATGCGCTTCACCCCAGAACAGCGCCTGCAGGACATGGACGCTGAAGGCACGGACCTGCACGTGGTGTCCATCCACACGCCGCTGTTCGGTTACGATCTCGACCCCACCCAGGGCCAACACCTGGCGCGTGACGTCAACGACGAGATTGCCGCCATGACGCGCCAGTGGCCGCAGCGCTTCGCCGGTTTAGCCACCCTGCCGGTCCAGGATGTGGGCGCCGCCATCGCCGAACTCGACCGTGCCGTCCACACCCTGGACCTCAAAGGCGCCGAACTCGACACCGTTGCCAATCAGGGCCAGACCTGGGACGCGCCGCAGTTCGCCCCGCTGTTCAAAGCTGCCGAGTCCATGGGCGCGGTGCTGTTCTTTCACCCCCAGCCCGTCGACAATTTGCTCCTCGCCCGCACCGACAAATACGGCATTTCCAACAGCATCGGCGTGCCCGTGGAAGATGCCCTGGTGGTCGCCACCTTGATTTTCGGCGGCATCCTGGACGCCTGCCCTGATCTCAAAGTGTGCATCGCCCATGGCGGCGGCCCGGCCTGCTTCGGCATGGGCCGCATGGATCGCGGCTGGCAGGTGCGTGCGGAGGCCCGTCTGCACACCCAGCACCCACCGAGCACGTATCAGCGTCGTCTCTACTATGACTGTGTCACGAACAGCGAAGCGGCCCTGCGTTTTCTCATTGACCAAGTGGGGATCGACCGCGTGGTCCTCGGCAGTGACTGGCCCTTTGTTGCCTGGGATCCGTCCCCCGGAGGGTGGGTCCAGAGCCTTCCCAGCCTCAGCACCGCAGAAAAAGACAAAATTCTCTGGCAGAATGTGGAAGAGCTGCTGGGGCTGGGGTCGGCGCCGTCCGGGCAGAGCACGCGGGGATAGCGCCCCACGAGTGGCCAGCGCCGACACGCCCCGGTCCGCGACCGCGTGGCGCACACGGCGCCAGGCTATGGGCGACACGCGTGGCGCTGCGCGACCGCAGCACGGCACGGCACGGGGGAGCATCGCGGTAGAGTTGACGCACGCAGGGCCAGCGCGTGACCACGGGAGTGCAGAGGCAGTCGCAGGTCTCGGCCCATGCGTTTCTTCACTCACCGTCTGCTGCATGTGCGGAACGCATAACGTTCACCGGCTGTGACCCATCAGCGCGACATGGTGGCGGTACCAGTCGCTGGTGAAGCGTTCTTGCGGATCAAAGTGTCGCTTGCGTGCCAGAAAGGTCTCAAACTGTGGGTAGGCGTGCAACACCTGTGCACGTGTGGCATAACGATGGTAGGTGAGGAAGTAGCTGCCGCCAAGGGCTAACGCCGCGTCGATCAAATGGCGAAACGCCTCGGCTGTGCGCGCTTTGCCTTGCGGTGTGTGAAAGGTGCGCAGATTAAAAATGACACATGCATAATCTTTTTTAGCCCAAGGAAGAAAGCTGCAGTCGTCTTGTAAGATGGCACGGATGGTGCCGTAAATCACCTCCACGTTTTGGGCCTTGAGCACCCGGGCCGCTTGCGTCATGAAGGCCGCAATCTGGTCTCGCGGCACATAATGCTCGCCAATCACCAGCGTCTGCCTTGGCCCAGGGGCTCGGTCGGTCGGTTGGTCGGAATTGAGGACATCGGCATAACTCGGGATATAGGTGCTGAGCTGCATGGTGTCGGCCCAGTAGGTATGGCCATGCGTGCTGAGATAATGCTGAGCATACAGCTTGAAGGCCTGAGCTTTGTCTTCGTGCGCCAGCTTCAGCAACTGTAACCACGCCTCGGGTTGCAGGTCGGCACTGGCCGCCTCATCCGCCTCGGGTTCGGTGGTGGGCTTGTAGCAAGCGAACACACCACGGTGTAGAAAACTGTCATCCTTGGGGTCGATGACAAACTGGAAATCACCATACAAGCAGCCGTCGTCTACACGCCGGTACACGGCATGCATGGCATCGGCCAAGTCGAGAATGTCCACCACACGCCGCACCCGCTGACGCGGCACGAGGCGTAAGGTAGCGGCATAGATCAAGCCGAAGAGTCCATAGCCGCCAATCACCAAAGCAAACAACTCAGCGTTCTGCGTGCGGCTGCACAGCAGCACGTCGCCTTCCGCGTCTACCAGGGTCACATCTTCAATGTCAGCGCCGAGGGGCTGCATCAACAAACCGCGGCCGTGGGCGTTGGCCGAAATCGAGCCGCCGAGCGTCACCTCGTCGACACCGGTTTGTTTCTGGCGTATCGCCCAGCTCGTGCCGCCGGGTGCCAGCATGTGGTGACTGGCGGCAATGATGTGGTGCCAATTGGCACCGGCCTCGATTTGTAAGAGGCCACGCTGGGCATCCCCATGCAAAACGTGCTGCAAACCCGTCATGTCCACATGCCCTTGCTGCGCCGCGAACTGCTGCCCACCCATGGCGTGCCGCGCCCCGGCGACAGACAAGGACATGCCGCGGCGTTTGGCTTGCTTGACCACCTCACACAAGGCAGCCAATGTGGTGGGACGTGTCACCCACGCCACGGTCGTCGGATTGAGTTGTGAGTGGACATCGTTCAACAACATGGCCGTTTCTCCTGTCGTGGCAGGCGCAAGCATCGCCCCTGATAATGCCCGGCTCTTCGAGTCGCTGATTGGCGGAGGCACCAGCCAGCACCAGGTGGCTATAGCCGAAAGCCAAGCCGTCAACGTCGCCGTCTTCCTGCGGGGGGGGCAGGGCGGTCAGCGTCAGCCGCGCGGCGTCTCCTGGGAACTCACCCGTCTCGGTCGGGCTCGCAGGCGCGAGTGTAGCAGACGCACCTGGCGGACGACAACACAAAAAGTCTATTATGATCTGTATGGTATGTAGTGAAGCTCCAAGACCCTGTCCACCGGGAGCGCGGGAGGCCCTTCTGCCCGCTTACTCCCCTACACATTCATCTTGACAGTGTGTAGTAGACCAGTAACACCAGGATACTCTACGCAAAGCAGATTAAAAATAACATCCTCTTGCATCGGTCATATTGCTTCATTTTTTATTTCTCTCTCTCAAAACTGCTGCTTTGTACATGCTGAAAGACCTTTGCTATCCTGAACCTCTTCGCCTAGACTTCTGCTGCCTGCACGTCAGTGATCTCACTGAGATTCGTCAGCACATACCACACCTGGCCCTCATGACGATGACGGACAACCCGGTGCGCTTTTTTCCAGGCGCGCACGGAGCACTCGTCTACGCCATCATCGGTGAGCACTTCTTCCACAATCCCTTGTTTTTCACCAGTTTTAATGGCCACATTTGGTGCCATTCTTATCATGATCTCAAAACCATGCGCAAGACAAAGCTGGATGAATCGTTCATTGCCAAAGCCTCGATCCGCCACGAGAACAGAGGAGTATTTGTCCGATAAGATATGCCGCAATGCCTTGATAAACGCCGTTTCCATCTTCTTGTGGTTGTATTGATTTTTGCGTTTTGGATAGTTGCGCATGGAAAAATAGAGCGGAATCTCCTGACCGCTAAGCAGCACCAATGCACATAATATTAAGAAATCATCTCTGTCACTAGAGCATTTTCATAATTTATGTACTGTCATTGCGCGATGTGGTATCCAGTCTATAACGCATGGGAGGGCGTGGTGGATGGTGGCATCACTCTCAGGAGATTTACGCAAGCGGGTATGACAAGCCTGTGATGAAGGCGGC
>SXND01000119.1 GCA_005777235.1 Pseudomonadota bacterium | reverse complement strand
GGCGTCTCGCCCGCTCCGGATGCGGGCGAGACGCCCGCGCTCCCAGGCACCTATCGTAGCACCACGATTGAACACTGCATGACCCTGAGGACACGGGCAGTGGGCTTGACAGCAGCGCGGCTCCATATTACGCTGCCACGCTATGGCAAGCCCGCATGCTGGCATGGTGCAACGGGCAGAGACGCGGAACGCACCCTCCCGTCAGCGCAACCCCATGATAGCTTCATTAAAACCTCAGACATGTGTGCATGTGCGACAGCCGAACCTTGCGGCTCCCGCATCGTCCCACACATCGTCTCTCTCGACGCTCCAATGCCGCGCCAGCGTGCGGATGGAGTAGCATGGGCCGGACAGCCTACCTGGTCCAGCATACCTTACACGCGTCGCGCCCACGACGGGAACACTTCTGGAGGAAACCTATGGCCGAGTCACCACTCGTAGGCATCATTATGGGGTCACAGTCCGACTGGGCGACACTCGTCCATGCGGCCGAGACGTGCGAGGGCTTAGGCCTCCCCTTTGAAGTGCGTATCGTGTCCGCGCACCGCACGCCGGATGTGCTGTTTGAATACGCTGCCACGGCCGAGAGCCGCGGCCTGGAAGTCATTATCGCTGGCGCCGGAGGGGCGGCGCATTTACCGGGGATGACCGCCGCCAAGACCCTGCTGCCGGTGCTCGGCGTGCCCATCGAATCCCACGCGCTGCACGGGGTGGACTCGTTACTGTCAATCGTGCAAATGCCCGCCGGGGTGCCCGTGGGCACGCTGGCCATCGGACGGGCCGGCGCGGTGAATGCCGCGCTGCTGGCAGCAGCGATTATCGGTAACAAATATCCGCAGTGGCGTGACGCCTACCGGCGCCATCGTGAGGCCCAAACGCACGCCGTGCTGGCACAGCCTGATCCAAGGGAGCGTGTATGACCATCGGCGTGCTGGGTGGGGGACAACTGGGGCGGATGCTCGCCTTAGCGGGGTATCCGCTGGGACTCCACTGTCGTTTTCTAGATCCAGAACCGGAGGTGCCGGTCACGCCGGTGGCCGTCCATATGCAAGGCGCCTATGACGACGCGGCCACCTTACGGCGTTTTGTGGCGGGGCTCAGCGCGGTGACGTATGAATTCGAAAATGTCCCCGTAGCGGCTACGGAGTGGCTGGCCCAGCACGTGCCGGTCTATCCGCCGCCCGCGGCCCTGGCGGTGGCGCAAGATCGTCTCAGCGAAAAAACGCTGTTTCAACAGCTCAGGATTCCGACCCCGCCCTTTGCCCCGGTGTATAGCCTGGCCGACCTGCAGCAAGCGGTGGCGGCTTTGGGTTTGCCCGCCGTGCTCAAGACCCGGCGCGGCGGGTACGACGGCAAGGGGCAATACGTCCTGCGCCAGCCCGCCGATGTCGAGCGGGCCTGGCAGGTCGTGCCACGGGTTCCACTGCTCCTCGAAGGCTTTGTGGCCTTTGAGCGCGAGGTCTCACAGCTGGCGGTGCGTGGCCGCGATGGACACGTGGTGTTGTACCCACTGGTGGAAAATCAGCATCGCGATGGCATTTTGCGCCTCTCCCTGGCGCCAGCGCCCGACGCGCCGCCGGGGCTGCAAGCGTGCGCGCAACGCTACATGCAGCGGGTGCTGGAGACCTTAGAGTACGTCGGCGTGCTGGCGATCGAGTTTTTCCAGTGTGGCAGTGCGCTCCTGGCCAACGAAATGGCCCCGCGGGTACATAACTCCGGGCACTGGACCATTGAGGGCGCAGAAACCAGCCAATTTGAGAACCACTTACGCGCCGTTGCCGGCTTGCCACTGGGCGCGCCAACGGCCCGAGGCCATGCCGCCATGCTCAACCTCATTGGGCACCTCCCGGCGCCCCAGGACGTGCTGGCGATTCCAGGGGCGCACCTCCATCTCTATGACAAAGCGCCGCGCCCTGGGCGCAAGCTGGGCCATATCACGTTGCGCCATGAAGACGCCGCCGTACTCCACCGGCAGCTGGCCTGCTTGCGGGCCCGTCTCGCCACAGTGCAGGGCCCCGCACAATGAGCCACGATCTGCTGTCCGTGCCTCCGCTGCTGCTGCAAGCGCGTGATCGCCTGCGTGCTGGGGATGTCGTGGCCATCCCAACGGAAACCGTCTATGGCCTGGCCGCCTCGATTGCCTCGGAAGCCGGCCTGCGTAAAATCTTCGCCATCAAGCAGCGCCCGTTTTTTGATCCCCTGATTGTCCACGTCGCCAGCGTGCCGGAGGCGGTCAGCCTGGTGCAGGAGTGGCCAGCGTTGGTGGACTACCTGACGCAGACCTTCTGGCCTGGCCCGTTGACCGTGGTGTTGCCCAAAAGTCCCCACGTGCATCCGCTCATCACGGCGGGAGGGGAAACAGTGGCCATCCGCTGGCCAGCCCACCCGCTGGCCGAGACCCTCATCCGGCTGGTGGGCAGCCCCCTCGCCGCCCCGAGCGCCAACAAGTTCGGACGCACCAGTCCGTCGCGGCCTGAGCATGTGGCGCAGGAATTTGCCGGCGCAGATCTGCTCATTCTCGAGGGCGGCGCCTGCACGGTGGGCGTGGAATCCACGGTCATCGAGTACCTCCCAGCCCAGGCTGGCCCCGCGACCATCCACATTCTGCGCCCTGGCGGTGTGACTGCCGCTATGCTGCGCCAGGCCCTCGCCCACTGGCCACAGCCGGTGACGGTACGGCAGGCCCACAGCGCGGCGACGCCGGGCCATCTGCCACACCATTACATGCCGTCGATTCCCCTGGTGATTCTCAGCGACGCGGACGCCAGCCCTGGCGCCCCGCTGTCCGCCGCAACACGCCGCCGCCTGACCCAGGCCTTGCCTCTGCCTTCTGACTGGCGCGCCTGCGAGCTGCGCCTCGACCCCGACCCCGCCCTCGCGGCGCGGATCCTCTATAGCGACCTGCACCGGCTCGCCGCCAGCGGGGCGCAAGTGATCTATGTCCGCGCCACGCCGACGCGCCTGCATGACGATCTCTGGTCTGCCATCTGGGATCGTCTGCAACGCGCTGCGAGTCTGGACCTAACTGCATCGTAAGTGCTCTGGGGCGTTAATCTTGCGCTAGGGCCTGAGGCGGCCCCTGACGCAGCCCATGCAAGGCGAGCGTGACCAGCCCAGCGGGCGCGTCAAGCCTGGCGACGCGATGTCGGGAGCCTGCCGGGTGCCAGGCGTAGCCATGGTGCAGCTTGCCAGGCCACGCGACCATACGCTATGCTGCATGCTACTAGCATGAACGCTGAGAATGTACTCGTGCCGGTGCGGTACAGCAGAAGGGGAGGACACTGTGGAAGTTCTGGGTATTGACATTGGCGGAACCGGGATCAAAGGGGCGCCAGTTGATACGGATACAGGGGCATTACGCGGCGAGCAGTTTCGCGTCCTGACTCCCACGCCAGCGACACCGGAAGCCGTGTGCACCGCGTTTGCTGAAGTGGTGACACACTTTGACTGGCACGGCCCGATTGGCTGTGGCTTCCCTGCCGTCATCCGGGGCGGGCAGGTACGGACCGCAAGCCATATGGCACGCGAGTGGCTGGGGTGTGAACCGGCGACGCTGTTCGCACAAGCCACTGGCTGCCCAGTCACCGTCGTAAACGATGCCGATGCCGCAGGCTATGCGGAGATGCGCTTCGGCGCTGGGCAAGGTCGCCAGGGGGTGGTGCTCATCGTCACGCTGGGGACGGGCATTGGCACGGCCCTGTTTCTCGATGGACGCCTGGTGCCGAACATGGAGTTGGGACATATCGAAATTCGTGGCAAAGATGCGGAGCGCCGTGCCGCGGCCAGTGCGCGTGAGCGCAAAGACTGGAGCTGGAAGCAATGGGCCCGCCGGGTGGAAGAGTATCTGCAGCGCATGAATGCATACCTCTGGCCTGACTTGATCATTATTGGCGGTGGTGTGAGTAAAAAGGCCGCGAAGTTCTTGCCGCTTGTGACGGTCGACACCGAGGTTGTAGCAGCACAATTGCACAACAAAGCCGGCATTGTCGGCGCCGCACTGGCATCGTTGTACCTGTCACATACGCCGCAACGCGTGCGCTCTGAGCCGGCGCCTCTGGTCACCTCCGGCACGCCCGATGCGTGCGGCAGCAATGGCTGAGGCACGCTATGGAACTGCTCGTCATTCGTCATGGCATTGCCGCGCCCGGCAGCGTGCTGCTGGCAGACGCCGACCGGCCGCTAACGCCTCAGGGCCGCGCGCGTTTTGCCGAGGTCGTGCAGGGCTTGCAGCGTCTGGGGCTACGCTGCCAGCGCGTGTATCACAGCCCCTGGCGCCGCGCGGTGGAAACGGCAGCGTTGCTGGCTCCAGTGCTCGATGGCGCGCTGGTGCCGACCGCTGCCCTGGCCCGTGCGCCGCGCCAGGACTTGCTCGACGCCCTGACCAGCGAGCGCGTGGCGCTGGTGGGCCATCAGCCGTGGATGGGCGAGATCGTCGCCTGGCTCACCACAGGCGCACTGCACCATGGCAGCGCCCTGGCCTTTAAGCGCGGTGGGGTGGCGTGGTTGGAAGGGCATCCACAGCCGGGGCAGATGGTGTTGCGGGCGTTTCTGCCGCCACAGGTGCTGCGGACGCTGGCAGGGGCGGCAACACGCGGGTGACCAGCTCACGCCCTAGTACCTTGCGAAACACGTCGGCGCGTTTGTGAATCTCCCACACTTCCACCTGACAATCGTGCGCCGCATGGATGTCCAACGCCACCTTCTTGCCCTTGAGCGCACACAGGCTGGCGTGCTGCACCAGGCCGGCGTGTCCACGGTCGAGGTGCTTGGCCAGGCGTAAAAACACACTCAAGATCGGCACGATCTCCTGGGCGCGGCTCTCGAGTGCGGCAAACGCCGCGTCTTTTTTCCGCGGCATGGCCTTACGCTGATATAACGCTGTCGCGGCCATCAGGGCAATTTCCTGCTGATCAAACCCCGGAAGGTTGGCATGACGGATGAGGTAATAGGCGTGCTCCTGGTAATGCGTGTAGGTCAGGAAGGCTCCGATGTGATGCAGCAGCGCCGTATACTCTAGCAAGTCGCGTTCCCAGGCTCCCAGACGATGCAAGCCCATCTCTCTCCCGCTGTCAAATAAGGCCAGGGCCAAGCGCGCCGTAGTGCGGGCATGCATCTCATCAAAATGACAGGCGCGTCCGAGCTGTAACACGCTGCGGGTGCGCACCGACAGACCGGCCATGAGCGCAGCGTCGTCGTGCCGCATGAGGTAATCGACCAGAAGCCCCTCGCGCAGACCGTGGTCGCTGACGCGGATCTCCGTGAAACCCAGCTCCTGCATAAAGGCATCCAGGATGGCTGCTCCGGCCAGAATGATGTCGGCACGCTCAGGATTGAGGCCCGGCACGGCGCGACGTTCCGCCAGGGGCAGGGCGGCCAGCATACCCACCACGTGCTGCAGGTGGGCATAGGTCAAGACATCGTCATGCTGGAAGGGACGCGTGGCGAAATGCCGCGATGCCACATCGGCCAGGTTACGAATGGTGCCGGAGCTGCCAAACGCCAGGGTAGGACGATAGGCGCGCAGTTCATGCAGCGTGCGCACGGCGTGGTGGCGGACATGCCGCTGGATGGCCTCGTAGGTCCGCATCGGCACTGGCCCCGGCGTCTCGGGGAGGAAGTGGGCCGCGAGACGAATGGCCCCGAGCTTCACCGACCCCACGTAGGCGTGCTGGTGCTGGCTGCCGATACTCACTTCCGTACTGCCACCGCCAATATCGATGAACAAGGCCTGATGGTCGCCGACATGTTCCCCATGCGCCACCCCGAGATAAATCAGCCGCGCCTCTTCAGGGCCGGAAATAACCCGTACCTCCACCTGCGCCTCTGCCCGCAGACGCGCCAGAAACTCGGCCTGATTCGCCGCTTCCCGCGTGGCCGCGGTCCCCACAGCGACGATCTCCTCGGCGCCATGGGCGCGCGCCACCTCGGCAAACGCTTTCACGGCCGCCACGGTGTGCGCCATGGCCTCGGGCTGCAAGTGCTGTGTGGCAAATGCGTCGTCCCCCAGGCGTACACTCTGACGCAGCTCCGTGAGGATGGTAGAGGCATGATGCGGCTGCAGGCGCACCAGCAGTAAGCGGAGCGAGTTGGTCCCAAGATCCATGAAGGCCACAATACGCGCCTCAAGGCTGCTCACCGATGTTCTCCTAAAATTTCCGCTGTGGAGACCCCTCGCTTGAGCGGGGGGAGGACACAGCGCTGCCTGCGACCGCAGGCAGGGTGTACGTATAGCCATCGGCAGCCCACAGCCGTATGCAATGCTTCTGATGCACACTGGCCTTCTTCCCGTAGATGACCAGGTCAAACCAGCCCCGTGCCTTGACGACGACGCGGCTGATCCAGGTGCCGGCATACTTTCCTGTGGGCACGACCGCTTTGACGATATCCCCGGTCTGTAGCCCGCAGTACCGCTTCTGGCGTGCCCGGTGCCTGTTGGGGAAGCCGTAGGCATCCGTGCGACACATCTGACGTGTGCCATGCCCCATGGCTGTGATGAGCAGGGGTTGGACGCCAGCCAGAGACAACGCCTCGGGCGTACTGGCTCCGACACACGCCGCATCGCCCCAGTGAGATTTAGGGATGTGCAGACGCGTGCGGTTGTACTTGGTACGTCCGCCCGTGCCTGTCTCGACAGGGAGACCGGTAGTTTGTAGCGCGCGATAGAGTGCCCATCGCGTGGCGTTGACCGCGGCGGCATCTTTGAGCGGGAACTTCGCCTGGGCCTGCAGCTGTGGGAAGCCGAACTCTGCGGCCGTCTGGCGACCTTTCTTCTGGTTGCAGGGCACACAGGCCAGGGTGAGGTTGCTGACACGATCGGAGCCGCCACGGACCCTGGGGATCATATGCTCGACTTCTAATGGCACATCTTTCACTCCGCAGTAGGCACAGGTGCGGTGCCATTTTTCCAACAGATACTCGCGGACTTCGTAGCCAGCGAGCGCCCCGTGCTGGTACGCAACACCAGCGATCTCAGGATGCTGTAGGAGTTGGGTATCGAAGCGCACCAGCTTTTGGCTCAGCGCCGTGATCGGGCACAGCCGCGTCAAGCGCTCCACCCAGGTCATGACGTTGGCGATGCGGCTCTGCAACGATGGCGGGAGCCAGCGGCTAGGGCGCGTGCGGTTGAGAAAGCGTGGGGGCCGGTAGCGCGTCTTCCGTTGACGACGATGGCGCCGTACAGCACGCCGACTCTCCAGGGCATCTTTGATGCGCTGGCCTCTGTGGGTCAGCTCGGCAGCCCACCGGACACGTGCGCCAGCGAGCAGCGCTAGCCCAGTCGTTTTACTGCCAGGGTCAATCTTCAGCCGGTGATCATGGACAACGGACTCTGCACGCGTGCGATCCTGCAGGATGATCGTGAAGGGGAAACGGCGGCACACCGACGCCCGGCCAGCGGCAAGCAACTGCCGCGCCCGTGCCGGATGGCAGGGGTCCAGGGGGTGACGGTCACGGTCTAGGACAAAGACACACATGAGTTACCTGTCAGCTCTCGGCTTGCGCCGGTCACGTTTGCCTCGACAATGTTCGCTCGGCTTGTCATGCCTGCCGCACGGCGTGGTACGCGCCACCGCTGTTTCACGACAGACGACAGAGCCTGGAACTGGCACGCATCCCAGGGTGTCTTGACCGAAAGAACGGAGCGCCTTCCGACGCCAAGTCTGCTCGACACCGACTCTGAGTTGCCTCAGAGTCCCCCGACTGCAATCGGGGGAGTACGTCGATGGCTGATCACCTGGCCTTGCTTCACAGACAGACCCGAGCATGGCTGCGGTGGGTCGCGCCACAGTGTAGCATGCCTGGCGGTGGGCCGCTGCGCCTGTGCGCCTCCTGTGAGGTTCGCACTGTTGGCCAGCCCTCTGGCTGTGCTGCCCTGCATGCCCTGGGCTTCTCTCTGGCGGCATAGTGGGTTATCATGAGCCGGCACTGTACTCTCCCCGACGTTACGCCTGGACGGCAAGCTAACACGCCGGGCGTGTGCAGGCCTCATCCCTGCTCTTGACGAAGCGCCTAGCCCCGTAGGTCATCCCAAAGCCCGTCCGCGTCGTCGTGGCGACCGGGCTAGGCCCTAAGGACGTGTATGCCTCTTGACGATCTGTGCCCGACTGCACTCGACAACCCAGCGTACTACATCAATCGCGAAATGAGCTGGCTACAATTTAACGCGCGTGTTCTAGAAGAGGTGCTGGCACCCGTCCATCCCCTGCTGGAGCGTGTCAGATTCCTGGCGATAGATTCCTGGCGATTTTTGCCAACAATCTCGATGAATTTTTCATGATTCGCGTCGCTGGTCTCCGTCGCCAGGCCCAGGAAGGTGTCTTCCAGGCCCCACCGGACGGGATGTCGCCCCAGGCGCAATTAACGGCCATCCGCAGGACGCTGGACACCCAGTTGGCGCACCAGGAAGACGTCTGGTGCCAACATCTGCTGCCCATGCTGAGCGCCGCGGGCCTGCAGGTATGCACCTACGAAGCCTTGCAGCCCCACCAGCGCGACTGGGTGCAGCGGGCTTTTCGCCGCAGCATCTTCCCACAACTGACCCCGTTGGCCTTTGATTCCGCCCACCCCTTTCCCCACATGGCCAATCTCAGTCTCAATCTGGCGGTGGTGGTCAACGATCCGGAGTACGGCGAACGCTTTGCCCGCGTCAAAATGCCGGATACCCTGCCCCGTCTCGTGTCCGTCCCCCCGGAAGACCAGGCCGTGGCGGATACCGGCTGGCACCTCCGGGAGCCCTCCGCGGCCACCTGGGTGTGGATAGAAAGCATTGTCGCAGCGCACCTGGCCTGGTTATTCCCCGAAGTGCCCATCGTCGGCAGTCATCCCTTCCGCATCACCCGCGATGCGGATTTTACCATCCAGGACGACGAAGCCAGCGGCCTGCTCACCACCGTGGAAGCCCAGGTCGAGGAGCGCGATTTTGGCTCGGTGGTGCGGATGGAAGTTGCCCACACCACCCCTGAACCCATTCGCACCGTGCTCGCCCAGAATCTGCGCTTGGCCACCGCGGATGTGTATACGAGCGCAGCACCTCTGGGTTTTGGCGACTTGTTGGAATTTGCCAATATCACGCGGCCCGATTTGAAATACCGTCCGCTGGAACCGGCCATCCCTCGCGTGTTCCCACCTCGTCAGAGCCTATTCGCGGTGATCCGGCAGCACAACGTGCTGCTCTATCACCCCTACGACAGTTTTGCCCCGGTGGTGGAGTTCCTGCGCGAGGCCGCCCGCGACCCGGACGTGGTGGCCATCAAGCAAACCTTGTATCGGGTCGGGGCCAATGCTCCGATTGTTGAAGCCTTATTGGAAGCGCGTCGGGAAGGCAAACAGGTCGCCGTGCTGGTGGAGCTGAAAGCGCGCTTTGACGAGGAGAGCAACATTGCCTGGGCGCGGGCCCTGGAAGAGGAAGGCGTGCATGTGGCCTACGGCGTGCGGGGCTTGAAGACGCATGCCAAGATGTGCCTGGTGGTACGCCAGGAACAGCAGAACCTACGCTATTATGTACACATGGGGACTGGCAACTACAACCACGCCACCAGCCGAGTCTACACGGATCTCGGGTATTTTACCTGCGATCCCGCCATTGGTGAGGACGTGGCCGATTTGTTCAATGCCCTCACCGGCTATTCACGCAAAACCTTCTACCACAAGCTCCTGGTGGCGCCGCAGACCCTGCGCCCGCAGTTGCTGGCCCGCATTGACCGGGAGATTGAGCGCCAGCGCCAGCACGGCGATGGCTATCTCGCCTTCAAGATGAACGCGCTGGTGGATCAGCCGTGTATTCAGGCGCTGTATCGTGCCTCCCAAGCAGGAGTGCGCATTGACCTGCAGGTGCGCGGCATCTGCTGCCTACGTCCCGGCGTGCCGGGGGTGAGCGAGACGATCACGGTCACATCCATTGTCGGGCGCTTCCTCGAACATACCCGGGTGTATTATTTCCGTAACGGTGGCGAGGACGAAATGTTCCTCGGCAGTGCCGATCTCATGCCGCGCAATCTGGAGCGCCGGGTGGAAATTCTCTTCCCCGTTGAACCATCAGCGTTGCGGGCTATGCTCTGGCGTCATATGCTGCACGTGCATCTGCACGACACCGTCCAGGCGCACCGTCTTCTCCCGGATGGCACCTATGTCCCGCTCCACGCCCCGCCCGGCCAGGCGGCGCTCTCCTCCCAAGCCTGGCTCATGCAATACTGGGGCAGCCGGGATAGCGTGGAGGCAGCAGCGGCCTTAGGCGCTACGACCGCCCTGCCTCGGTCCCACGATGCCGTTACAGACGTCATCCCTGTAAGATAAGGAAGACCTTGTGTGGCGAGATTTTCTGGTGCTTTGTGCGCATCCCATGCGCAAGGCCTATCTCTAGGCCACCGGTGGGCGGTCTAGGCATCAAGCTCACATCCGAAAAATGCCATAGCGCGGTGCGGCAATGGCTTGCTGCATCACCATCGCTAGGGACAGGCCCAGAACGCGGCGGGTCTCCAGCGGCTCAATAATGCCATCATCCCACAGACGCGCTGTGGAGTAGTACGGCGAGCCTTCGTGCTCATACAGATCGCGCGTCGGTTGTTTGAAGGCGCGCTCCTCGTCCGCCGTCATCAGCGGCTGGCCGTCCTTACGCAGTTGCTCTTGTTTCACCGTGAATAGTACGCCGGCGGCTTGCTCGCCTCCCATCACTGAGATACGTGCACTGGGCCACATGAACAGCAGACGCGGCGAGTAAGCCCGCCCGCACATGCCGTAATTCCCGGCCCCAAAGGAGCCACCGACGATGAGCGTCAAACGCGGCACCTGGGTATTGGCTACCGCCATGACCATCTTGGCGCCGTCCTTGGCAATGCCGCCGCTCTCGGCCTGCACGCCGACCATGAAGCCCGAGATGTTTTGCAGGAACTGGATGGGAATCTGGCGCTGGTCGCACAACTCGATAAAATGCGTGCCTTTGAGTGACGAGTCGGAAAACAGGATGCCATTGTTGGCCAGGATGCCGACT
>SXND01000003.1 GCA_005777235.1 Pseudomonadota bacterium | reverse complement strand
CGTCGCGTATGCTGTGGCTGAGGCATAGCATCGGGCATGGCCCTCCTGTGGAAACCTTGGTGAGGGGTTCCAAAAGCGTACCGCATTTTCGTTGCTATGCCAGCCCTCCCCCAACTAAAATGTGTGCCCCTGTGGCAACTGCTTAACAAGCCGAACAAGGCAGTGGAGCGGACACACCACAGGCCAAGGCCAGACGACCGCAGCCGCCGGCTTGACCCGGGTAGCGGGAGCGCTCTCCCAGGTCTTCCGGCAGACCAACAGCCGACGAGGGCTGTACGTCCGTACCAAGCGCGTGCTCCAGGACCACGTCAGCACCCCAGGACCACGTCACTCCCCAGGACCACGTCACTCCCCAGGGCAATGTCACTCCCCAGGACCACGTCACTCCCCAGGGCAATGTCACTCCCCAGGACCACGTCAGTGCCCGAACACCACGTCGTGCCAGCAATTCCCGCTCATGCCGTGTGCGTCATCTGTAATGAGGGTAGCGAACCGGGCTTACAGCGTTGCGACCATTTTTGCAACGACTGCCGCAGTCGGACATGAGAGGAGGACGTGTAGCAAGCAGACAGCGCTCGGCATGGAGGCGCAACGTTCCCCCGATGGTAACCGTTCAGGTAGGGCCCCGGTCACGCTGCGACTTGGTCTGAGGGAGCCACGTGAGAGTCGGGGAGCACGGACGGAGCAGGCGTATCGCGCAGGGCCGCCTCACACGCCGCGGGGAGATACGCCAGGACGTTGCGTTGCGGCGGCTGCAGGGTGGCCACGCCGGTCATCATCGATTCGACACAGCGTGCGCCCTCCGCACTGTGGATCCCCAAACGCCCTTTGCGCCACAGCACCCCCGGACGAATCGCACGCTCCGCCGTCTTGTGCGTCGCTTCCACTCCTTCCAGAGGCACGAAGGTCCACAAGGCCTGAGGCCGCTTGAGGATTTCCCGACACATGCCTTCCGTCGTCGCTACCCCACCCGTACTCCCGGCGTCCAGCCGCCGCTCGCCCTCCCGTCGCACGGGGCGCATGTAGCTCCGGAAGCGCGACCGGCTCAGGGGGTCCTCGCGGACGCGATGCCACCAGGGAAACATCGGATGCGCCTGGCGCTTCAGCGCCTCCCCGCTCTCCTGGGCGCCTCCCCCGCGTTCAAGCATGGCGGCGATGTCCCGCAGGAGAGGCGCCCAACACCGTGGCCGCCACCGCACCGGATCCCAGGGGTAGGCACGCCACCGGTCGGTCCCCAGGAGGCCCTCAAACGCCTCGCCCAACAGGTCCCGCGCCACCTGGCCGCCTCGGGACAGGCGCACGACCAAGACCGGGACCCAGGGGGGCGCAGCCCCCCACAACCAGGCCCGTTTCTGGCCTTCCCGCCAGCCCGTCTCGTCTCAGTGCGCGCTCGCTGGCTTCTGGACGTAGGGGCGCGCCTCCTCCACAGGCGCCGCCACGGCCTGCGTCGTGGCCACCTCCACGTGGCTCAGTGTCCCAAGACTCATCGGCAGCGCCCAGAGGTCGTCGAGTACCCGGTGGGTGGTGCGCTGCGACAGACGATACGCCCCGGGACACCGCGCGGCCACCGCGTGGGCCCGCGGGCCATCCATCCCCGTCGGCACTGCTGCCGGCCATGCCGCTTGGGTTGCGTCGGCACAGGCCGCACAGACCAACCGATGCACGTGAGACTCCGTGACCACCGGGCGTATGGAGGGTATCTCGCACACCTGATGCCGTTGCGGCTGCGGGGCGTCACCGTCCCACGGCTGCTGGCACCGGGCGCAGGACGCGGGCTTGAGCGTGCTCACCTCGTCGACCTCTGCCCCCGGCATCAACGTCCGGGGCTGGCCACGGTGCCCGGGTTGCCCCCCAGGCCGACGCCCACTGGGTGGACGGCGACGGCGCTGCCGCGGGCTGGTGGGAGGATCACTCGACGGAGGCCGCGATGAGGTGCGCAAGTCCTGGGGCAACGGCTCCATCAAAGCCCGCACGCGTGCCTCCAGGGCCGCTACGCGCGCTTCAAGGTGCAGAATATAGGCCTGAGCCTCAGGCGGGGGGCGCTCCCAGATTGTGGGTGGGAAGGGCGCGTGCGTATCCATGCGACGATCTGACGCGATAGATATCCAATCGGACAAGTCTCTTTTGACTAGGTGAACGGTTACGGAATTTGTAGCCGTCTTTACTGGCTTCATCACCATTCCCCAGTCTGCCACCGTACACTCGCGAGGCGATTTTTTCCGGTTGCCGGGCATACGCCTCCGCTAGATTCCCTGGGAAACGGCTCGGCCATGTCCTTTGCAAACCCTCAGCCGAATAATTGAGGTTCTCTTGCGTGACTTTCAAGCCGCCGCTTTCGTGGGCACATTGCGCTAAAAAGTGCGCCAAACGTAAGGATGAATTAATCTGAAATTTTTCGGCACATAGAGGGATTTGGCTCAGTACCGCCTCAGGCACATGGCCGGCTAAGGTGCCGAGCTGTACACCCGCAACAGTCATGGACATCGCCCCAACAGCCAGCGCTGGCCCACCCGCAGGGGCCTCAGGAAACATGGCACCCCAGGTCGCCGCGCCGACGATACCATCCGCACTTAAACCCTGGGCGGCCTGCCAGGTCTTGACGGCTTCTTCGGTCCCCGCACCGAAAATCCCGTCGGCTCGCAGTCCTAATTTCCCCTGTATTTTTTTGACACCATCACCCCTTGACCCTACTTGCAGTCCCATCACTCATCTCCTCAATGCCTACAGATATCAGGGAGAACCACTCGCGGGCAGCGTGCGTGTACGACACCACACGGTGGTGTGCTTGATTACCTTTTGAGCGTGAGTGATCACGCATGTCAACCGAGCGCATGTCGCCGCCGTACAATAGCCCGCCAAGCATTGCGGAGGGCGTCCGCCTCGCGGGTACTACCGTTGGCGTGATGCAGAAGCGCACCTGAGGTGTTGGTGCCGCACACCACGGCAGTCAGCGAGAGCCCCATGAGGGCTTCGACATGCTGCGAGATTGGCGCAGGGGAGATTCCAGGCGCTGCACGCGCTCCCGGGGCTCGGCTAGCCACGGATCGGTCTGCGCACCGCGGCTCAGAGAGAAAGGGTACAGATCTATCTGCTTCATTCCCTGGGAGTGCGGCCATCCTCGCTGCTTCCGAAGCGGGCGTCCCACCCGCGCTCCCGGGGACGGCACGAGTCACGCGCCTTGTCGCACGTACGGCGAGACTCTGGCACACTCGGCGTGCATCCGAGGTGTTCTCTGGGGTAAGATGCGCTGTCGTTGAGACCTCTTCCAGCCTATCACGTCACACCTGCAACAAGGAGAATCCTATAGCCACGGCGCTCCCGCCCATTCCCGAAGGCACCATCAGCAAACGCGAGTTGCAGTTTTTCTGACTCGCCGATTACTCCGGTTCCATGCACGGCACGAAAATAGGTTCCCTGAACCAGGGCATCCGTGAGGCCCTGCCCGAGGTCAAACGGGCACTGGCGGCCCACCCCCAGGTGCAGATTATGATGCGGGCCATCAAGTTTGCCGACACCGCCAGTTGGCACGTCGGCCCGCAGACACAACCCCTGGAGCACTTTGTCTGGCCGGACTTGCGCACCGCCGGCATCACCGCCACCGCCCAGGCCCTGCGTTTGCTGGCCACAGCCCTGGCGGACCAGGACATGCCGCGGCGCGGTTGTCCCCCGGTGTGTATTCTACTCTCCGATGGACACTGCACCGACACCCCAGAGGAGTATGAGCGCGCCATTGCCAATCGGCTGGCCCTGCCGTGGGGGAAGCGCGCTGTACGCCTGGTCATTGCCATTGGCGATGAGGCGGACTACGACGAAGCCGAGTTACCCAAATTCGTCAGCCATCAGGAGGTGGGCGTGCTCAAAGCCCACAACCCTGGCGAACTGGTCAACGACATCCAATGGGCTAGCGTGGCCGCCACCATCGGCAGCTCACAGGGCAAAAACCGCGCCGCCGCCCAGGCCCAGACGATCCTAATGTGCCCCTCACGCCACCACCGCAGCCGGTGCCAACCACCAACACCAATGTCTTTTAAGGACGCCGTCATGTACACGCTTGCTCTCCCTATGCCCGTCGGCGCCGCGCCTCTTGGCTGGGCCATCGGCTGCAGCCGCACCGGGGCCTCACACCAGCGCCAGGGCCGTCCCTGTCAAGATGCCTATGCCCTGTGGTCCGGCGCCGTGGCGGGTCAGACGTGCCTCATCGCCGCGGTGGCCGACGGCCACGGCGATGCGCGCCACGACCGCAGCCAGTGTGGCGCCGCCCTCGCCGTACAGGCCGCCATGGATCTCGTGCGGGCCTTTGCCCTGGCGCATGACCAGGCACCGGCGCTTCCGGCACTCACCCATGACTTCAAAACGCACTTCCCACGCCGTCTCGGACAACGCTGGCGCGCGGCCGTATGTGACGTGGCCCAGACCGAGGATCCCGCCATCTACACGCGCTACGGCACCACGTTACTCGTGGCCCTAGCCGTGGCCGATACCCTGCTGGTGGGCCAGATTGGCGACGGGGCACTGCTGTGGTCCACCGAGACGACCTGCGACGTGCTGCTGCGCCCGGTGCCGACGCTGCGGGGTACGGAGACCCATTCGCTGTGCTCCAACGATGCCACGCAGCTCTGGCAGACCGCGGTG
>SXND01000118.1 GCA_005777235.1 Pseudomonadota bacterium | reverse complement strand
TCGCCACCATGCGCCATGTCGCTCTCAACCTCCTCCAGACCGCTAAAGACAAGCGCGAGTCCATTAAGCGATTGAGAAAAAAAGCCGGTTGGGATAACCACACCCTCAAACGCATCCTCCAAATCTCATGAGGGAGCCCTGACGCGAGCGCCTATAGCGCTTGACCTCGCGTCCGCCCTCAGCGATAATCACCGCTTCTCAGGAGAGCGGGAGCGCTCGTGGTCACGTAGCCAAACAGGTGACAATGTATGGAGCAACACATTCTACACGCCCTGGCGGCCATTGTGGCGCCGATGCCCGTGTTGTCCGCCCCGGAAGAGATGCTGGTCTATGAATGCGACGGGCATACGCTGGACAAAGCCCAGCCCAGTGCGGTGGTCTTCGTCACGACCACGGAGCAAGTGGTGGCCGTGGTGCAACTGGCCAACCACTATAGCATCCCCTTTGTGGCCCGTGGCGCGGGCACCGGTCTCAGCGGCGGGGCACTCGCCCTCGACGGGGGGATTATCATCGAAATGTGCCACATGAACAAAATCCTCGCCCTGGATTACGTCAATCAGCGCGCCGTGGTCCAGCCAGGCTTGGTGAATCTGCATTTATCGCTGGCAACGGCGGAGGCGGGGTATTACTACGCGCCAGACCCCTCGAGCCAGGGCTCCTGCACCATTGGGGGCAATGTTGCTGAGAATTCCGGCGGGCCGCATACGTTGAAATACGGCGTCACGACGAATCACGTCCTGGGCTTGGAAGTCGTCTTGCCCGACGCGACGGTCGTCCATCTCGGCGGCGCCACCCTCGACACCCCCGGCTACGACCTCACCGGGCTGTTTGTCGGCTCTGAAGGCACGTTTGGCATTGTCACCCAGGTCACGGTGCGCTTGTTACGCAAACCGGAAGCCTGGAAGACGGTGCTGGCGTTTTTTGCCTCGGTCGAAGACGCGAGCAATGCGGTGAGTGGCATCATTGGTGCCGGCATCATTCCTGGGGCGCTGGAAATGATGGACAACCTGGCCATTCAAGCGGTGGAAGCGGCGATCCAGGCTGGGCTCCCCTTGGATGCCGGCGCCCTCCTATTGATCGAGCTGGACGGCATTGCTGATGGCATGGAAGCCGATGCCGCCCGCATCGCCGACATCTGCCAGCAACACGGCTGCCAGGGTGTCCGCATTGCCCAGGATGAGGCGGAGCGTGCCCTGCTCTGGAAGGGACGCAAGGAAGCCTTCGGGGCGGTCGGAAGTCTCAGCCCGAACTACTATACGCACGACGGCGTCATCCCGCGCACCCGCTTACCAGAGGCCTTGCAACGTCTCCAGCAGATTAGCCAGACCTACAACCTGCGCATTGCCAACGTCTTTCATGCCGGTGACGGGAATCTGCACCCGCTGGTGCTCTATGATGAACGCGATGCCGACCAAGTACACCGTGTGCATCAGGCGGGCGAAGCGATTCTACGTATGTGCGTCGAGTTGGGTGGCGTGTTGAGCGGTGAGCATGGCATTGGGTTGGAGAAAAAAAATTGCATGCCCTGGCTGTTCTCGGACGATGACCTGGCGCTCATGCAACGCTTGCGGCACGTTTTTAATCCGCGCCAACTCTGTAATCCCGGCAAAGTCCTGCCGCTGGGTGGACGCTGCCGCTGTGGGGCAGTGACCGCCGACGCTGGTGTCACGCCAGCTGTACACGACGCTGTGGCGGCAGCGCTCGAAGGGGCGCATGCCCATGCGTGAAGGCTTGGCGACAGCACTGGAGGCCGTGGTCGGAGCGGCACACCTCGTGACAGACGCCGCAGTCGCGGCGTATGCGATTGATGGTGTGTGCCCGGGGCTCGTGGTCTGCCCGGCGGATGCCGACGAGATACTCGCAGTGTTGCGGCTGGCGACAGAATACCAGGCCACGGTGTTCCCGCGTGGTGGGGGCAGTCACCTGGGCCTCGGGCAGACTCCAGCCCAGGTGGATCTTGTGCTGAGCGTCGAACGTCTGCAGCAGCAAGTTGCCTATGAACCAGCGGATCTGACCACGACTGTACAAGCGGGGATGAGGTTCACGGCCTTACAACAGACGTTGCACGCGCAGGGACAGTTTCTGGCGCTTGATCCACCGGTCACGCCTGCCACAACGATAGGTGGCGTCGTCATGACGAACGTGAGCGGGCCACGGCGTCTCCTCTACGGCACCGTGCGGGATGTGCTGCTCGGCACGATGGTTGTGACCGTGGACGGCACCCGCGTCAAAGCCGGCGGTCGTGTGGTAAAAAACGTCACGGGCTATGACGTCAATAAACTGTACATTGGTTCGCTGGGCACGTTGGCCATCCTGGTGGAATTGACGTGTAAACTGCATCCGCTGCCCCCTGGGGAACTGACCCTGGCTTTTGGATGCGAGACGCCTACGGATCTGGCGGTGATCTTACCCACCGTGCTGCACGTGCCTCTGCGCCTCAACAGCCTGGAACTGCTGAATGAGCCATC
Source organism: Pseudomonadota bacterium (assembly GCA_005777235.1). GTDB lineage: Bacteria > Tectomicrobia > Entotheonellia > Entotheonellales > Entotheonellaceae > SXND01. Next base: position 37,882 of record SXND01000118.1, on the reverse strand, counting down.
ATGTGCCACCCTGGCAGCGTGCACCGGGCTCACCCTGCCCGACACCGCTTACACACTCGTCGCACGGGTGGAAGGCACCCCGGAGGTGACGCAGAGCCAGGCGCAACGCCTGATCAACGCCCTCCAGCGTCTTGCCCTGCCCCGGTCGGTCAGTGTCTACACCTGGCAGGCGACGGAGCAAGAGAGCCTGTGGGCGGCGCTGGGGACGTTGACGCAGGGCACGACGGACACCAGCGAGGCGCCGCTGGGCGTGGTGGCAAAAGTCAGCCTGCTGATGGACGCGCTGCCGGCCTTGTGCCATGCTGTGCAGGAGATCGCCGGGCACGCTGACACGCCCTGGTCCCTGGTGGCTCATGCTGGGAGCGGCATTGTGTATGTCGGGATGCCAGGGATGGCAGGCGAGACGTCAGAGGTGGCTCATCTGCTCGCACAGGTGCAGGCGCTGCAGACGTGCGTGGAGGGCCTGCACGGGCATATGGTCGTGGAGCGGGCTCCGCTGGCCGTCAAGCAGCGCTGGCCGGTCTGGGGGGCACCACGGGACGATTTTGCCCTCATGCGTGCCATTAAAACATCCTATGATCCCCAGAACAGGCTGAATCCGGGGCGTTTTGTGTGACAGCCTCCCCCACACGTGGGGTCTCCAGGACCATTTTTTAGGAGGGCTCGCCTCGTGGCCGTCTCTACGCCTCTGCCCAGTTTTGATCAGCACGAACGCCCACCGCGTGACAAAATTACCGCGTGCATTCATTGCGGTCTGTGTCTCGATAAATGTCCGACCTATCGTGTCCTCGGTACGGAGATGGACTCACCGCGCGGGCGGGTCTACCTGATCAAAGCGGTGGATGACGCCCGCTTGCAGATGACGCCCAACTTTGTGACGCATATGTCCCAGTGCCTGGACTGCCGGGCCTGCGAAACGGCCTGCCCTTCTCATGTGCACTTTGGCGACTTGATGGAAATGGCCCGTGGGCAGATCGAGCGCCAACTGCCGCGACCCTGGCCGCAGCGCCTCCTACGGCGTGTGGTGTTTCAGGAACTGTTTCCACATCCCCAGCGTCTGGCGTTGCTCTTCCGTGGCGTGCAGTGGTATCAGCGCTCTGGATTGCAGCGCCTGGTGCGGGAGCTCCAGATACTGGACCTCTTTCCTGGGGTTCTCAAACGTCTGGAAGCGAACCTGCCTACCCACCTGCCGCGGCCCTTTACCCGCAGCGTCCCGGCGACGCTGCCTGGAGCCGCGCCCGTGACGCGACGGGTGGGCTTTTTTACCGGCTGTGTGATGGATGGCCTGTTTCCCGAGGTGCATCACGCCAGCGCCCGTGTGCTGCAAGCCAATGGCTGTACACTCTGGGTGGCGGGGCAGCAGACCTGCTGTGGCGCCTTGCACATGCATGCTGGAGAGCGTGAGCAAGCCAGAGCCCTGGCGCGGCGCAATATCGCGGCCTTTGAGCAACAGCCGCTCGATGCCATCGTCAACAATGCCGCCGGGTGTGGCGCCCAGCTCAAAAGTTACGGCGCGTTATTAGCCGAAGAGCCGGCCTTTGCCGCCCGCGCGGCCCAGTTTAGTGCCAAAGTCCAGGACATTACCGCATGTCTGGCCCAGGAACCGCTGCGTGGGCCGCTGGGCTCCGTGCCCAAACGGGTGGCCTATGACGATCCCTGTCATCTGCTGCACGCGCAGCGCATTCGGCAACAGCCGCGCGCGCTTTTACAAGGGATTCCAGGACTGCAACTCGTCCCGGTGACGGACGCGGATTTCTGCTGTGGGGCCGCAGGAATTTACAATATCACGCATCACGAGCTCTCTATGCGCATCCTAGCGCGCAAGATGGCACATATTCTGGCGGCGCAACCCGAGGTCATTGCCACCGGCAATCCCGGCTGTATGCTGCAATTGCGCACGGGGGTGCAACAAGCGGGTCTGTCAATCCCAGTCGTGCATCCTATCGAATTGCTCGACGCCTCGTATCAGGCGGCGGCCCGCGAGTAGCCTAGAGGTGGGTATGACCGCCGCTCAACAACCACGCCCTGTCGTCATTGATACGGATCCGGGCCTTGATGATGCCCTGGCCTTGTTGCTCGCCCTGCGCGCCCCGGAATGGCAGGTGGAACTCATCACCACCGTGGCCGGCAACGTCCCGGTGGCGCAGGCTACCGCGAATGTGCACCAGGTGCTGGCCATGCTGGCGCTGCCCACGGCACCCGTAGTGGCCGTCGGGAGTCGCCAACCGCTCCGGCGCCCATTGCACACCGCCACCATGGTCCACGGTGACGACGGCCTGGGAGGCATCACGACCCTGCGCACCCCCGAGGGGGTGTTGGCGTATCCACCGCCGCCGCTGCCCGCCGTCAGTCCACAGGCGGTGCCACGCTTGTTACGTGTGGTGCGACAGCATGGACGCGCCCTGACGGTGATTGCGCTCGGGCCCCTGACCAATATCGCGCGGGCCATTCAGGCGGACCCAGAGACCATGCGACAGCTTGGCAGCTTGGTGATTATGGGTGGGGCGATTGCGGTGCCGGGGAATGTGAGCCCAGTGGCAGAATTTAATATCTACGTGGATCCCCATGCGGCCGACATCGTCTTCCAGGCCGGCCTGCCTATCACGTTGATACCACTGGATGTTACGCAGCATGTCCGCTTGACGCCGGACCTGTTGCCGTCCACGCGCCAGGCCGCCCGCACCCCCGTAGCGCAGGCGCTCTTTGATCTGACGCGATACACGTTCCAGCGCTATCCCGAGGGGATGACCCTGCACGATCCCCTGGCGGTCGCGGTCGCCTTGGATCCTTCCCTGGTCACGTGCGTCTCGCTGTCTGTCGGGGTCGAGACGCGTGGCACGCGCACGCGCGGCATGACGGTAGCGGACCGCCGTCCGGCGCGTACGGATTCCGAGACCCTCCCACGTCTTGAGGTCGCCATGGCAGTCCAGACGGCGCGTGTCCTCGCACTCTGTATGACACGTTGGCTGGCTTAAGAACCAGGGGAATGTTTCCTATGGACGACACGCATGCTTGAGTTTTTCTCTGGTTCCTCAGCCCAACTCCTCTATGCCCTCCTGTTTATCTTTTTGCTCCTCTGTGGCCTGGGGTTTCCCATGGCTGAGGAGTTGGTCTTGCTGGCCGGGGGCGTGTGGGTGGCGGCGGGTGTGCTCGACCCGTTCCTGATGTTGCTCGTCACTTTTCTAGGTGTGCTCATCGGCGATGTTTTTTTATTTGGGCTGGGGCGCGGGGTGAGTAAACGTCTGAGCCGATCCCCACGTTTTACGGACTGGTTTGCCGCAAAACTCGAACGGGGGCGTCCATTTTTTGCACGCTACGGTAGCCTCACGGTCTTTCTGGCGCGTTTTATCCCTGGCTTGCGGGCTCCGGCATTTCTCCTGGCTGGGACGATGCACATGCCCCTGTGGCGCTTTGTCGGCATCGACACGCTCGCCAGCTTGATCTTTGTCCCGGCCCTATGCATCGTGGGCTACCTCTTCGCGGATCAGGTGGACATGATTGCCGCCTGGTTCCTCCACACGGAGCGGGCCATCGGGACGCTGATCGTCGTGGCCTTCCTCGGATGGCTCGTCCGCCGTTATTGGGGCAGACACAAACGCAACACACCGGCTACCCCTCTGTAGCCCCAGAGTATGCGGGGAGGCGCTCAGGCCTGGGGCCTGTGCTTTCAACGGATGCAAAGGCATTGACAAGAGAAATCCGTAGGCCTATCATGCCTCCCGGCCTTGGTACGGAGGGGCTTGATTAAGCTAGATGGTCTGAGTCTAGAACACACATGGCACAACACGTCAACACAGCGTGCACGGCTGCTGGGTGGCTTGGGAGGTGTGTCTCACCATAGAATACGGGTTCGTTTATATGCTATGATGTTGAGCACGAATATACATTTCCTCTAGCACGAGACGCAGCCGCCATGATCTGTGCCCACAAGATTGCGCTCGACCTCACCACGTCTCAAGAGGCGTACTGTCGTCGCGCGGCGGGCACGGCGCGTTTCACGTACAATTGGGCGCTAGCAGAGTGGCAGCGGCAGTATCAGGCCGGGGAAAAGCCCACTGCGCGGCAGCTCAAGTCCCAGTGGAACGCCCTGAAGCGCACACGCTTTCCTTGGGTGACGGCGGTGCACAAAGACGCGAACCAGCAGCCCTTTACTCACCTTGCCACCGCGTTCCAAAAGTTTTTTCGCCATGAGGCGCAGTATCCGACCTTCAAGAAGAAAGGTCAGCACGACAGCTTCTACGTCAGCAACGAGAAGTGCACCTTCCAAGGCATGCGGCTGCGCCTGCCTGTGCTGGGCTGGGTGCGGATGCGGGAAGCGTTGCGCTTCACGGGGAAGGTCATGTCGGTGACCGTATCGCGTGTGGCGCAGCGGTGGTATGCTAGTGTGGCCGTGCGCTGCGAGGCCATCCCAACGACAGGTGACAACCAAGCCGTCGTGGGTGTGGACCTTGGTGTCTTGCATCTGGCAACCCTGTCGACGGGTGAGGTAGTCGATGGTTCAAAGCCGCTGCGGCGGTTGCTCAAAGCGCTCAAGCGTGATGGCACGCGCCTTGCGCGGAAGGTCCAAGGCTCTGCCAATCGTCTCAAGGCCCGTGCGAAGCTCGCACGCCTGCACGCGCGCATCGCCTTCCAGCGTGCCGACAGTCTGCATAAGCTGACCACACACTTGGTGCGCCGGTTCGGTACGGTGGTCATCGAAGACTTGCACGTCAAGGGGATGGTGCGCAATCATCGGCTCGCCAAGGCTATGAGTGACATGGGCTTCGGCCTGTTGCGCCAGATGCTCACCTACAAGGCGGAGCGGGCCGGCGTGCGGCTGGTGGTCGCGGATCGGTGGTTTCCCTCAAGCAAAATGTGCAGCCAGTGCAGTGTCCTGCAGAATATGACCTTACAGGACCGAATCTTTAAGTGTGATTGTTGCGGCTTTGTGGTAGATCGCGACCTGAATGCCGCTCGCAATTTAGCGAAAGTACCCACGGCGAGTGGGGAAGTCACGCCTGTGGACATTGCGGCGCTGGCGGGTGTCTCTGATACCCGTGAAACTGCGGTGGACGAAGCAGGAACTACCAAGCGTGCACGTGTGCACACGTGGTAGAAAGCAGAGTTGATACGTCGCACTTGGACACGGAGCGCCCATGAAACTCCTTGAGAAATGCCGAAATTTCACGGACGCTGCAACCATCCGTGAACTCGGATGGTACCCGTATTTCAAAGTAGTGGAATCCGAGCAAGGGGCCGAAGCGATTGTCGATGGTCGGAAGATGATCATGATCGGTTCGAATAATTATCTGGGCCTGACCAATCACGCCAAAGTCAAAGAAGCGGTCATCGCCGCCGTGATAAAATACGGCACTGGCTGTACGGGGTCGCGCTACCTCAATGGCACCCTGTCCCTGCATGTCGAAGCAGAAGAGCGCCTGGCGACATTTATGCAGTCCGAAGCGGCGTTGCTCTTTAGCACGGGCTATCAAACGAACGTTGGCACGATCTCCGCCCTGGTCGGCAAAGGCGAGTTTGTCATTACGGATCGTCTCGATCACGCCAGCATTGTCGATGGCTGTCAGCAGTCCTTTGGCAAAACCCTGAAATATCGCCACAATGACATGGCGGATCTGGAACGTATCCTGCACAGCCTTGACCCGGAGGCTGGCAAAATGGTGGTCGTCGATGGAGTATTCAGCATGGAAGGCAGCATTGCTAACCTGCCGGCGATTGCCAAGCTGTGCCAGACGTACGATGCGGTGTTGATGGTCGATGATGCCCATTCGATTGGCGTGCTGGGCGCCCATGGGCGGGGTACGGGTGAGCACTTTGGCATCGAACACGCGGTGCACATCAGTATGGGCACCTTTAGCAAGTCCTTTGCGTCCATGGGCGGCTTCATCGCCACAGACTTCGACGTCATTGATTATATTAAACATCATTCGCGCCCACTGATTTTTAGCGCCAGTATGGCCCCAGCCACGGTGGCGGCGATGCTCGCCTCGCTGGACATCATTGAGCAGGAGCCCGAACGCCGCGAGCACTTGTGGCGCAATGCCACCCACCTGCGCACGGGTTTACAAGAACTCGGCTTTAACACCGGGCGCAGTGAAACGCCAATCATCCCAGTGATTTTGGGCGATGACACGCTGACGTTTCGCTTTTGGCGGGCGCTATTTGACCGGGGTATCTTTACCAATGCTGCCGTCCGCCAGGCCGTCGCCCCTGGCGGAGCCCTGCTGCGCACCAGTGTCATTGCCACGCATACGGCGCCGCAGATTGATCGCGTGCTGAGCACCTTTGAGGAGGTCGGGCGCGCCTTACACGTCATTGCGTAAAGCGGGGACGGACGCTGGACAGGCGATGCCCGGGAGGAAGTCATGCCGCCACACGCTGCATCGCCTGTGACCATTGTCCCGGTAGACCTGCATCATCCCCGGGCCTTCCTACGTTTTCCCTGGCAGGTGTATCGTGGGGATCACCTGTGGGTGCCGCCGTTACTGGTGGAACGGCAAGCCTTCCTCAATCCGCGCAAAAACCCGTTTTTTCAGCATGCCCAGGTGCAACTCTTCTTAGCGCAACAGGGCACGACCACGGTGGGACGCATTGCCGCGGTGATCAATGAGGCGCATGACCAGTTTCATCACGAACGCGCCGGGTTCTTCGGCCTGTTTGAGTGCTTGCCCGAGTCCGCCAGTGCCGCCACGGCGCTCGTACAGGCGACAGCCACCTGGGTGCGCCAGCGCGGCGCGACCTTCCTGCGTGGGCCGGTCAATCTCTCTATGAACGAGCTCGACTGCGGCCTCCTCGTGGAGGGCTTTGGTGCTGCACCAGTTTTTCAGTCCTCCTATAACCCGCCGTATTATGCAGACTTTCTTCTAGAGAGTGGCTTGCAGCCCTGTAAGGATCTCTTGGCCTTCTACCGTCACTACCATCCCTGGCCGTCGCCACGTATTCTGCGCTTGGTGGAACGCCTGCACACCCGGCGCCAGCTCACCGTCCGCCCCATCCAGATGCGTGACTTCCAGGCAGAAGTACAGCGCATCATTGCCATTTATAACGATGCCTGGTGTGACAACTGGGGTTTTGTGCCCATCACTGAGGCCGAAGCGCGTCACATGGCCCAGGGCCTGCGGCTGGCAATCATCCCACAATTAGCCTTGCTGGCCGAACTGGATGGTGAGGTGGTGGGGTGTTTCATCGCGCTGCCCGATCTTAACCAAATCTTCCACAGCATGGGTGGGCATCTCACCCCGTGGGGCCTGCTGCGCTTCTGGTATCGCCGCCACCGTCTCGACACCGTGCGTATCGCCATCATGGGGGTCAAGAAACGCTATCAAGGCCTGGGGATTGACTTACAACTCTACGTCGAGAGCTGGAAACAGGCCGCAACTTTCGGTGTTGTACGGGGAGAAGCGGGCTGGGTGCTGGAAGATAACGTGCCGATGCTGCGGGCCCTGGAAGCGGTGGGGGCGGTGGCCTACAAACGCTATCGGCTGTATCAGCAAGCGCTGCTCTGAACGTTACGACCACGTCGTGAGATCCGTCTGCACAAGGCGGAGGCGCCGTAACAGCGACTCACGTTGGATGTTAAACCAGATCATGCCGCCGGTAATCAGCGTCCCGAGCACCAGCAGCACAATGGCTCTGGTCAGGCGCTGCTCTGGGAAGAGCACCAGGAATTGCCCAGCCACGTTGAGCACGAAAAAACTCACCCCAGCATACAAGAACGCCCGTGTGCGTAGAGCAATGCCCATGACGATACCCAGCAAGCTGAGGCCCAGGGCCACGAGGAACAGCGTCACATCCGCCCGCAGAAACACATCCAGCGTGGCACTGACGTACAGGACACTGCTGGCCGCCAGACGGCAGCGGTGCAGGACCGCAGGACGCAGCTCAAAGCGATGGGCGTGCAGGAGCCATAGGACGCTGATGGCGGCTGGGACCGTGTACATTTGCAGCATATGGGAAGCACGGGCCCAGCCTGGCACCCAGAGATACAGGCTCACATTGAACGTCAGGAGGCCGAGGTATAAAGGCAGCACCCGACCTGTCGTGCGCTGTAAGCCGAGATACAGGACGGCAACGGTCAGCAGCGCGGCGCTCGTTGGCAGTGAGGTCGGATGGAACACGGTGCTCAGGACAGCCAGCAGCGGCAGCAGCAACACCATATGCACGAGCGCTGCGGATGGCACCAGACGCTGCAAGCCGAACAGCGCATAGGACGTGCCAATGAGCGCAACGGTGTCCCACATCTGCACGGGCACGAGGCCCAGCCATAACACACGCCCATACAGTCCCATGGTGGCGCCGAGAACCGCGACGCCATACACCCAGCACGCCTGCGCCGTCTGGCGGGCCTGCACGATGCCAACGGCCATCAAGGCCACGACGGCCAGCAGCCCCACCCCGGCTTCACCGGCGCCGAAGAGCCACGGCGCTTCCTGACCGCGCTGCAACGCTAGTACCACGCTGAGCACGTGCGCTCCCCAGGCCAGCAGGGCTTCCGAGGCCAGCAGCGGCCACAGCCAGCCAAGGGCCTGTGTCAATGCTGGCCACGGGCAACGCCGTGTGGCCCAGAGCACGAGCCAGGTCAGGCTGACCAGTTGCAAGGTATGCCAGGGCAAGAACCGTCCCATGACGTGTGGGGGCAGCCAGAGGCACCATCCGCCATGGAGCCAAAGCAGGCCAGCCAGGAGAGCGGCAAACCACCACAGAGGCTGTTGGCGCTGCCAACCACGGCAGGCAGCATACACCCCGAGGAGGGCCAAGATCCCTAGATGCTCAGCGAAGGGTAGGTCGAGGAAGAAGAGCCACACGCCGATAGTGGCCATGGGGCTGACGTGGCTCCACAGCGCCAGCGCAGCCTGCAACGGCTGGGGCCACTGACGTCGTGCACCTAGCCCGGTGAGTAGTATCAACCCGACACTCCACAGGGCCAGAAACAGCGGGAGCGCGACGAGCGGTGCGAGCTGGCTCAACCACAGGGCCAGGAGCGTGCCGCCCAGCGCCGCGAGGCTGCCATGCCATGACCAGATGGTAGGAGACAGGCGTACCACATGCAGCCACGAGCCGACCAACGGCACGCCCAGGAGTCCCGCTGCGAGGCCAGTCCACGGCTCAGACGCTCCCCAGGACGAGACGAGTATGCCCAGGAGATTCCACAGGGTCAGAGAGAGCAGCCAGAGACAGAGGATACTGACCGAGCAGCCCAACAACGCGGGGCTGAGGTCGTGCGCGTGCCAGACCAGCCGACGCGTCACGGCAGCGCCATAACGACGCCAAGCCGTGATGCCGAGGAGCAAGATATTGCTCCAGAGCAGCAGGCCTAGCATGAATTTCCAGGACACGAAAACATAGACGAAGGGAAAGAGTAGTACCAAAACAGACATGGCCGCCCCGGACACGGCTGTCATAGAGGCCACGCTCGCACCCGTCAAGGCCCCGACCGCCAGCCAGGGCCACAGACCCCAAGCGCTGGTGCGTAACAGCAAGAAGAAGTACGGGGCCACAGCGCTCAGGGCCAGCGCGAGCCGCCACGACGCGGCCTGCAAGGTGTCATCCCATGGCAGACCCCAGCGCAGGAAAACACTGCCGAGCAACAGCAGCCCGAGCCAGGGCCAGAGCGTCGGAGCCATGCTCCAAACTGGCCAAAGGGCATTCACGCGCGGCAGTACCAACGTGGCAAGCAGCCATAAGGTATAGGCCCAGGCTGCGAGGAGCAGAAGCTGGCCACCGTACCAGTCCGTGCGGGCCAGCTCGCCCACCACCCCAGCGCTGAGCAACACGGCCATCGCAGCACCACGGATCTCTACCGCATGTGGCAGGGTCTGGCTCAGCGGCAGGACGCCAAGGGCTAACACCCCGCACACCCAGAGCAGGCCAGGAGCGGGCTGCCACGGCAACAGGACGCACAGCACGCCCACGCCCAACAAGGCCCAGCCATAGGTGAGATAGGCAGCAGCGTACAACGCAGGTCGCGAGCGCTGCTGCCAGTGGCCTGCGGCGTCACGCCACTGCGCCAGGCTGGCGAGCCCGCCGGCCATCAGCGCCAGCATGCCCCATTGGTCGAGCCAGCGCGGCTGTCCAAGCCAGAAGGCGGTCGCTGGTGTGCCATGCCACCACAGACTCTGCATGCCCAGCCCCGCGAGGACAAGGCACATTAGCCCCATCAGGGTGATCCCTCGGGCTTCTAGGCGGTGATTGGTGCCGAGTAAGCTCAGACCAGCGAGCCCAAGGACCGCAAGCGTGAAGACCCCCGCGGCGTCTGACGCGCCAGTGAGGGCCGGTGCCAGCAAACACACTGCTTGCAGCGCCGCGAGCCCGGCCATCTGCACCGCGACTACGCTGAGCAGCGTGCTGTCCACCTCGCGCCGGTGGATCATCCAGGCCACACTCCACAACCCCACGCTGAGCCCGACGCTGATGAGCCCCACCCCCGGCGCCATGAGTAGCGTCGGCCACGAGGCCGTGAGCAGCACGACGTGCAGCCCCCAACTGGCGCCGAGGGCCAGGGCCAGCACGCCGCTCTCCAGTGCCAGGTAGCGCTGGCGGCGCTTCTGATACCGTTGCCCGGCCATGGCCCAGAAGGCCGTGGCCGTGGCGAGGGTGAGGAGGAACACTGGGCTCGGGAGCCTCATGCCACCGGAGACAAGCGTGGTGCCGATGCACAGCACTATCAGGGCAAAAACCGTGTGATGCGTCAGTGGCTCAAGTCTAGAGCGCTCTCCGTGCAAGCGTCCCACGCGGGCGAGCTGTTGTACCATGGGATGCCCCAAGAGCACGACGCTGAGACACCATACCAGCGTGGCATAGAGCGTCCCCACAGCGCTCAGGCTGGCGACCGTGCTCAGACCAAGCAGGCCCGCGGCGACGAGCGTTGTCCCCAGCCCGAGGGTGATGGCCACTGGCAGGAGCCAGGGCCAGGACAACGAGCCGGTGAGCAGTCCGGCTGCCCCTGTTCCCAACCCGGCGGCGAGCACCCACGACCAGCCCAGCGGATCGCCGAGGAGACGCCGTCCGAGCAGTGCCACCCCCAGGCTCCACACCAGCACCATCGTCTGCCGCAGCGGCGTCTGCACCACCTGCCGCGGGGTGGCAAAGGTCACGGGATAGCACCACAGCAGGGTGAGCGTTGCCGCCCGGGCTGCCCGTAACGCCGCACGCTCCTGGCGCAGTGGAGCAAGCGCATCCGGGGTGCGCTCCAGCCACCACAGCACTCCCCAGAGGAGCCACACCAGCCCCATGGTGGTGATGCCACTGCCCGGCGCAGTGAGATAGGTCAGCTTTGCCAGGAGCATTGCAGCGCCCCACAGTCCCAACGCGCCGTAGAACAACCCGCGTGCCCCCAGCACCAGACTGGGCCAGAGGAGGAGGCCGCCAGCTCCCCCCAAGAGTAACGGCAGGGCGCGCTGAGACGTCGGCGTGGAGAAGGCCAGCAGGCCCAGGACAGCACTACACACCACGAGAGCCATGAGAGCGCTGTTCAGGAAAGCGACACTGCGGGCCGCCGCCTGTGGCTGGCTGACACGGCTGAGCCGCAAGCCCCAGGCAATCCACACGGTGACCAAGAGCAGGGCCAGCCAGACACTCTGCTCCACCCATGGCCAGCCTGGCACGGGCGGGGCATACGCTACCGCCACCAGCCCCAGAGCCGTGCCGAGAAAAATCCACCCGGCTGCTGGCGTCACCTCAGGGGCAACAGGGCAGCGACGCCAGAGTGGCGCGGGCACGTAGGTGGGCGCCCAAAACGCCCCGGCCATGACCAGAAGCGTAGTGGTCAGCGCCAGCCAGCCGGGCTGGGCGTATACCAGACTCCACGTCGTCACGCCAAGCAGCGTGAGTACCAGCACGCGGTAGCCCACCAGCGCCAGCGTCCGCACCTGCCGCCGTTCTCCCCAGCGATTCACCGCCCAGAAAGCGGCGTACCCCGGGAGACTGCCCAGCACGTAGCAGTCATAAGGCAGGGATTGCAGGACGACCGCATGATATAGCCAGCCTACACAGCCCAACAGCAGGTACAGCGGTGGCAGCGTGGCGTACTGCCACGTCACCAGACCATACAACAGCACCGCCAACCCCAACGTGCCGAGCAAGGGTATGGTCGACCCGAGCGCCAGCAGCAGGGCGATGATCGACATACCGTAGAGTCCGAAACTGAGGTACGACAGCACCGCCACCTGCTGGCGCCACGGCTGGAGGCGCACCTCCATGTAAAACAACAGCCCACAGAGCGCCATGAGCCAGGGGCCATAATACCCCTGTGGCACCACGACCGGCGTACCCCAGGTGACATGCACAAACGACACCAGCGCCGCATACACCAGCGTGCCCGCCGCATAGGAGGCCAGCTGCTGACGCTCCAGGACGACGGCGTTGAGCCAGAGACGCCATAGCACCACACCGCCGTAGGCCAACAGAGCCAGCAGCGCTGCATGGCAGAACATCAACACGGGCCAGGTCGGGTACTGTCCCAGCACGGGCACGGCTAATTGCACCGCGGCCAGCGCCAGAAACACGCGGGGATGCTGGTGTTGTAAGGTGCGCTCCAGGATGCCGGACACCAGCGTGGCAGTGACATACACCCCACTGACGCCAAGGCCCGTCGCCACCAATCCCAGCATGAGCAAACCAGGGGAGGTCTGGGCGGTCAGGAGCAACCGTACGGCGGCAGTCACGTTGAGGGGGACGAGCAGCATGCCCAGGATGAGCAGGGCGTTCCCGGACAGCGCTAACGTGGGGTGACGACGGCGTATTTGATAGCCACCGTAGAGCAGAAGCAGGGTATAGAGCGCTAGGACCGCAAAGCTGGTCAGGGTTTTGGTAAAGCCGCTGGTGTACGTCACCAGAAACACCGAGCCCGCCACAAAACACAGCCCGCCAACAAACCAGCCGATATTTTGCACCAGGAACGGCGCCAGGATGGCGGGCCAACCTGCCACCGTGTGTAGGGCACGCTCCAGCGCACTCGGGGCAGTAGGTTCCCAGGCATAGTCCACTGCGGCGGCATCATCAGGCGGTGCAGTGGCGGGCGGCGTCACGGGCGCAGCGGGCTGGATGGGGACGGTAGACGCAACGGGCCAGGGGGCCAGGGGGACGGGCTCAGCTGAGGTGAGTGGAGCGCTTTCCACCTCCCAACGGGGGTAGGCATGGAGGGACGGCTGCTCTCCCAGTAACGTCCAGGCCTCAGCCCGTGCCTGCTGCCAGGCGGGGCTCTGTGGCACACTGTCTAGGTGACGCAGGATATCCGTCTGCAACGTGTCGATCTGCGTACTGAGCTGGGCATAACGTGCAGCTTGCTCAAGCGTGCCGTCTGTCTGTAGACGCGCTAGCTCTTTGGTCAACACCAGCAGATGGTACAGATGCTGATACGCTACCAGGTGAGCCCCAGCGGGCACCTCGTTCAGTACGGCTGGGGAGGTTCCCAACACGTCCGGGTCGGCCACCTGTAGGCGCTTCAGCCGACGACGGGCGCGTCTCCAGAGGATCGCAAACAAACAGGCCAGCAACCAGCCCCACTCCACCGTCACCTCCCCGGTGCCCTACCGTACACGCCTGTCCTACTCTTCCTGTGACTCAGCGAGCAACTTCTGGCGTAAGGCGGCCAGCTCGGTGTCCACTTCTTTGGCCACCTGCATATCCTCAAACGTGCGCTCCAGCTGCGTGTTATCGCGCCGCAATTCCGCCTTCGCCGCGAGGCGCGCCTCCATTTCGGCCACGCGGTCTTCCATCCGCGTAAAATTTGCCGACGCGTCAAAGCCCGCCTGCAAACCGCTCAGCGTCTGATCGAGATAGCTGCGGGCCTCCACCGCACGTTGCCGTGCCGCCAGGGTACTACGCTTGCGTTTCGCTTCATCGAGTTTGTTCTCGAGGGCATGCAACTGCGCCTTCAGCTGCACACTGGTACGCTGCGCTGCCTCCCAGGCGGGTTCCAGGGTGCTCACCACCTGATCATACTCACGTTTGCGCTGCAGCGCTTCCCGTGCCAGGTCTTCCTGCTCTGCCCGCAGGGCTTCTTCGGCGCGTTGCCGCCAGAGCATCGACTGCTGGCGCTGGTGTTCGAGATCGTTACGGAGCTGTTTTTCACTGGTGATGGCGTCGATGACCCCTTCTTCGGCAATGTGTAAGTTGTCTTCCATCTCGCGGATGATCTGTTTCGCCATGCGCTCCGGGTCTTCAACGCGGTCGATAAGCTCATTGAGATTGGCCGCTAGGACATCGCTAAGCCGCTTGAAAATGTTGGCCATACGTCATTCCATTCTGTAGAAAGGTTGCTGGATGGGGCAGGGTGTCTCTCGCCGATTATCCACGCTCCAGCGTACGATACTGAATAGCTTCTGACAGGTGCTCAACACCAATGGCGGCTGTCCCGGCTAAATCGGCAATGGTGCGCGCCACTTTGCGGATGCGGTCGTGGGCCCGCGCGCTCAGTCCGTAGTGATGCATGGCCTGTTCGAGCAAGCGCTCCCCGGCCCCATCCAGGCTACAGTATTGGCGAATCTCACGCACCCCCATGGCGGCGTTGTGCGGAATGGCGGTGCCCGTGAAGCGTAGACGCTGTGCCTCCCGGGCGGCATTGACGCGGGCGCGAATCATCGCCGAACTCTCGGCGGGGACTGTCGAGGTCAATTCAGCATAACGCACCGGCGGCACGTCGACGTGGATGTCAATACGGTCGAGCAAGGGGCCTGAGATGCGTGTGGTGTAGCGCTGGGTCTGCTGGGTGGTGCACACACAGGCGTGTTGCGGATCGGTCAGATAGCCGCACGGGCAGGGATTCATCGCCGCGGCGAGCATAAAGCGCGCTGGGAAGCTCAACGTCATGGCGGCCCGCGCAATGGTCACCTGGGCATCTTCCAGTGGCTGGCGCAGCACTTCCAGGACACTACGACGGAATTCGGGGAGTTCGTCGAGGAACAGCACGCCGTTGTGCGCCAGGCTGACCTCGCCGGGACCAGGGATGGCCCCCCCCCCAATCAGGCCGGCGTCAGAGGTGGAATGGTGTGGTGCCCGGAACGGGCGCGTGGCCACCAGAGCGTGCTCACGGTGCAGCAAGCCAGCGATACTATGGATTTTCGAGGTCTCAATCGCTTCGTCGAGGCTCATATCGGGCAAGATGGACGGCAGGCGCCGCGCCAGCAGGGATTTCCCCGACCCCGGTGGACCGACAAGCAGGACGTTGTGGGCTCCCGCCGCCGCAACTTCGAGAGCCCGCTTGACGTGCTGCTGGCCCTTGACGTCGGCAAAATCGTCGTGATACTGCGCTTGCTGGCGAAACAAGGCCTGGACGTCACACTGGGTGCGTGGAATCACCTCCGTGCCGTTGCAAAAACCAATCGCTTGCGCCAGCGTTGACACGCCGTAGACCGGCACCTCTTCAATCACGGCAGCTTCGGCGGCGTTCTCCGCCGGCACAATCATGCCTTCCAAGCCAGCCTGGCGCAGGGCCAAGGCCATGGGCATGACCCCGGCGACGGCTTTGACGCGGCCATCGAGGGAGAGTTCACCCACCACGAGATAGCGGGCTAAGCGTTCAGAGTGGATATACCCCGAGGCCTGTAAGAGCCCCAGCGCAATAGGCAAATCGAAGGCCGTTCCTTCTTTGCGCAGATGCGCCGGCGCGAGATTGACGGTGATACGCTGCAGGGGAAAAGGAAACCCACTGTTGGCCATGGCCGCTTTCACCCGGTCGCGGCTTTCACGGATGGAAGCATCGGGGAGCCCCACGGTGGTGAAGGTCGGTAGGCCATTGGCCAAATCGACCTCAACGTCGATTATCCAGGCATCCACACCGAGTAAGGTGCTGCTCGGGATTTTGGCGAGCACCGTGTATCCTTTCCATGCCCGGCGCCTTGGGGCCGGGCACCTCTGGTGGTCTGTTGTAGCGCGCGAGCAAGCGAGACAATCCTGCGGCACGTGTCAAGCGGGCTGTAGTCCTCACGCCAGCGACCGCTAGCGGCGCACGGTAAACGTCGTTTCCCGGGTATCTGAGCGGCCATCCGCCTCAATCGTCACCGCCACGCGGTAGGTGCCAGGCGCAGCAGAACGGGGCAGCGTCACCGGCAGCGACCCGGCCCAGGTGCCGCCGCTATGCCGTACCGTATGGACCGGACTGCCCATTTCCTGACCTTGATGGCTGATATTCCAGCGCTCAGCTATCGTCACTTCTTCATTGGGGCGCGGCGTCATCAACGCATATTCTACCGCGAGATTCACCGTCCCGCCTGGCGCAATCCGTGCGGGCTCCGCCTGCACCTCTTCCACGCGTACCACCGTGCCCTGATTGCCGCGATAACCATACTCACGATTGGTCGCACCCTCGTCCTGTTTTTTTGCTTCCGTCGCATTGCCAATCAAGCCACCAGCCAGGCCACCCACCAGGCCACCAATGACGGCCCCCGTTGTGCTCTTAAACAGGAGCCCACCCAGGATGGCACCACCGGCAGCGCCGGCCACCGCGCCGACGGCTGTCCCAGAATGCCCGCCCGTTTGTTCATCCAGCATGGCACAACCGCTCAACATAACCACCACCAGCCCACCGCCTATCCCGCGGGCGATGCCCTTATGTCGCATCTGTAACATACGTTCGTGCTCTCCTTGTGTGCCAAGGTCTCCAAGATCATGCGTGGAACGACGAGGCATCCACGCCTGTGCTGTGTGCGACAAGCATACCACAAGCAGCTGCCAAACCCGCACGGGGAGGATTCGCTCTTGACGTCTGCTAGCGGATTATGGTTCGATACCAGCAGGTAGGACGCGCCACAGGTTGTCTCGGAGAGAAGGACGCAGGCTATGGCCATCGCAGTGCAGCAATACAACGTAGGTGGCATTGTATTACCGCGCCCGTTTAAGGTGCGGCGGCTCGGTCATTTTGGTTTTAACGCGTTGAAGGTCTGGGAGAGCCTGGCGTTTTACAACGCCCTTTTGGGCTTCAAAATCTCCGATGAGCTGGATTTCAGTAAGAACCCGAACATGCCCGAGGCCGTCAAAGCGCTGCCCGATGCGCGGGGTTTTTTTATGCGCCACGGCACGGATCATCACTCGTTTGTGTTATTTAACAAGCGCGTCATGGATTTCCGGGCCGACAGAACATTCCGCCCTGATGTCACCATCAACCAGATCACCTGGCAGGTCGGCAGTCTGCGTGAAGTGGTGGACGCCTTCCACTATTTCCAAGAACGCGAGGTGCCCATCCAGCGTGTCGGACGTGACATGCCGGGCAGCAACTGGCACTGCTATGTCTATGATCCAGACGGCCATACGAACGAATTTTATTACGGGATTGAGCAAGTAGGCTGGGATGACATCAGTAAACCACGCGCCATGTACTATCGCGGCTTCCGTGAAGAACCCTCCCTGCCGCAGATATCAGAAAACGCCGAGGTGGTTGAGGCCCTGCACGACAAAGGCGTGGACATTTTTAGCGGCTATCGCTACGAAGAAAAACTCCCGGCCCGATATGATGTCGAAGGCGTGCTGTTGCCGCGCCCCTTTAAGATCACGAAAATTGGTCCCGTACACCTGTTTGTCGATGACGTTGATGCCTCAGAGGTATTTTACACGCAGACCCTGGGCTTTGTGAAAACGGAAGAAAGCACCTATCATGGCGCCCGCTGTGTGTTCCTGCGCACGGGCAGCGAGCACCACAGTCTGGCGTTGTTTCCCAAAGCACTGCGCGCCAGCCTCGGCTTCAGCACGCATACCACCTGCAAATCCTTTGGGGTGGAAGTGGGCAGCTATCAACAACTCCGTGAGGCGGTGGCCTTCCTCAAATCCCATGGCGTGACCGTCTTGGACGCGTTGCCGCCAGAGCTCTCACTGGGGATGGATTACGTCGTCCATGCCATTGACCCAGAGGGTCATTGCATTCAATTGTACTACTATATGGAGCAAATTGGCTGGGATGGTCGGGTACGCCCACCGCAGGCCCGGCGGCCTCTGACTGCAGAGTGGCCGGAAGCCTTGGAGCCTTTGTCGGATACATATGTCGATCAGGTTTTCCAAGGGCCGCTTGGCTGACCGACTCTATGTGGCGTCCATCCGTCCGACCCTGGCGTGCCGCGCTCGCGTGCGCCAGCCGCCAGGGCCTGTCATGCACCTCGTGGCATCGTGTGTTGTACGCCACGGCTACGGGCTGGAATACCATTGCAACCTCATCTATATTCTGATACTGTACTATTGAAATATAAAACATACTCTGATAAATCTGTGAGTCTCTCTGGCGCTGTCCAGGGTCGTTGTACTCTGTCAGACGCCCTACGACATGGCTCTCCGGGTACCAGCATCCAGTCAGGATGTTTCCCGAGAAGGAGTAACACGCATGAGTCTTCCCACCACGTCCTATATTCTCCTCGGCATGCTCAATGAGCAGGAGCTGTCAGGCTACGACATGAAGCTCCTGCTCGATAAACGCATCCATCACATTTACTGGAGCCCAGCCAAGAGCCAGATTTATGGTGAACTGCGGCGTCTGGAGCAGGCCGGTTGGGTCACCATGACGGAAGTGGCACAGACGAACCGTCCTGACAAACGGGTGTACCAGATTACCCCAGAGGGCCGGACGGCGCTGACCGAGTGGTTAGGCACGACGGACACGACACCTGATATCTTCAAAAGCCCCATGATGTTGCACCTGCTCTTTGGCCATTTGCTGCCGCATGAGACTCTCGTCACCCAGCTTGAAGTCCGGCAGAAGCGACTTGGCACGGAACTCGCCCAGTATGAGAAGCGTGTGCAAGAACTCCGGACCGAGAGCGCAGCCTCTCATGCTGATCCCCAAGTCCCCTACCTCCTCCTCTCGCTCGAATTTCAAATGACCCTGCTGCAAGCCGCCCTGGGCTGGACCACGGAGACGGTGACGCAGTTCAAACGCCGGAAGACGACAAAAAAATCCTAGCGCCTGATGCGCCTTCTCTGAGGATGGCGCGTCAACGCGAGGCAAACGCCAATCCGGTCTCCGAGTCGAAGAGGTGGTGTGGCCCATGGCCGAGATCGAGCCAGACCACTGTGCCAGGGGTCAGGCGACAGGGAGCCGGGACCACGACTTTGAGTGCATGGGGACCGCAGGTGACAGACAGGAGGACTTCCCGACCGAGCGGTTCTAGGAGCGTAAGCGTGGCGGGGAGCAGCTGGTCCCCAGAAGAGAGCTGCAGTGGGATATCCTCTGGACGTATGCCGAGGGTGAAGTGTGCTACGCCCTCGGAGCCCTGCACACCTGGTGTCCAGACTGTGCGTGGCACCGGGAAACACCACGACGTGTCCACGAGGTGGAACGTATCCGGCGCCGTGCTCACCGCGACAGGGACAAAGTTCATAGGCGTGCTACCAATGAAACGCGCCACAAAGGTATTGGCTGGCTGATGATACAACGTATGCGGGTCGGCGAGTTGTTGCAGGCGTCCGGCGCGCAGCACCAGAATGCGATCGGCCATACTCAGCGCTTCCACCTGATCGTGGGTCACCAAGACGGCGGTGATGCCCAGCGTCTGTTGCAAACGCTTGATTTCTGTGCGCATCTGCACGCGCAGCTCGGTATCAAGATTACTGAGCGGTTCATCGAACAGCAGCACGTCCGGGGCTTTGATGAGGGCACGACCCAGCGCGACGCGCTGCTGCTGCCCGCCTGACAGTTGCGCGGGTTTACGCTGCAGCAAGTCCTGCAATTGCACCAGCGCTGCCATGGCCGTGACTTTCTGGGCAATGACCGCACGTGGCTGATGTTGCAGGCGTAAGGGAAAGGCCAGATTTTCGTAGACCGTCAGATGTGGATACAGCGCATAGCTCTGAAATACCATGCCGATATTGCGCTGGCGAGGTGGCACATCGTTGACCATGCGTGCGTCAAAGCGTAACACCCCACTGGACGGGCGGTAGATCCCCGCGAGCATAAGCAAGGTGGTGGTCTTCCCACAGCCGCTCGGACCGAGGAGGGCGACCAACTCACCTTGCGCGATGCTGCAACTCAACTCGTGCACGACTGGCACGGTGCCAAAAGACTTGCTGACCGCTTCCAGAGTAACGGTGGCCATGGGGAGTGACATCAACCTGGCAAGTTATAGGAATAGCCCGTCTGCCGTCGACGACCACGCCAGCGCGCGCTGGTCATCCCCAACACCCAGCCAATCAAAATGACCCCGGCCCCACAGAGAAACCACAGAAGCCTGGTCGAATTGCGCAAGGCCGTGTGCGCCTCGGTGAGTACGGTGAGCTGTTGCTGTACCTCCGCATGCGCCTGCTGCAGGGCGGTATATTTGGCCTTGGTCTCCAGCTGCGCCTTGGTGTTGGCATCCTGGCGCAGTTGTTCATATTTCTGACTAATGTCGCGGAATTGCGCTTCGATCTGTTGCAGACTGGCCAGTTGTTGCGTCATCGGGCCGGCGCGCTCCCGATGCTGGCCAATCTCCAACTGGAGCCGTTCCGCCGTGACTTTGTAGGGCTCGCGTTCAATCAGCTGCTTGCTCTCCACAAATCCCGTGCGTCCGTCCTCAAGACGCACCGCCGCCCAGACATCGTCCATGTCCCGCACCTCGACCGGCGTGCCGGACGGCAGCACCTTGACGATGTTCCGGCTCACGATCTGCTTACTGGACCGGACGACAATCTCAAATGTATCCGTGGCATACATCGTGCGTGCCGCCACAGACGTTGCGACACATCCGAGCCCCAACAGACTCACCAAGATCCAATACACGCGAGAGCCCATATGGCGGCGTTTCCCTCAACGAGGCTTGTGGTCTCCACTCTCGTGTGGAGAGGGAGCGAGACAGGTATACATACCTAGCGCCCTAGAGTACTGACAAGCGTCAGACCACGCAAGCAGTTTCAGCGCCATGGGCCTCGCGGGGTGCTCTTCGACAAGGCGTGCTTGGTACGCCCTAGCGCGGTGTGTGCGCCAGCAAAAATTTCTCCACCGCCTCCTTGCCCGCGGCCTGGTACTCGGGCTCTTTCCAGCGCTCGATAAACGTGGCATGCGGTGCCAGTTCGGCAATCTCCCGTGAGGTGGATGCGGGATGATACAGGTCGTTGCCCATGAACACGAGGAGTGGCGTTTGGCAGTGCGCCACGAACTGGCGTGACACGTTGAACAGGAAATCCCCGCTATACATGGAGGTCTTAAACACCTCCCACGTCTCAGGGCTTACCTCGGGCCGTTGCGGTTTCAGCTCCTGTGCCCAACTGTCAAACATCTCGAAAAACGCCTCACGGTTATTATCCAGGCCAATGGGCTGCAACAGCACCGCCGAGGCAATACGCTGCGGTGCCGCCTGAATCAGCCCCATGATGTACGGACCGCCAATGCACATCCCGGCCGCATGACATTGCTGCACGCCCAGATGATCGAGCAACGCCAGTTGGTCGGCGGTGTACACGTGCCAGCTATCCGTGGCGCGTACAGGGGCAACGGAACTCCCGGCATTGCGCTGATCCATCGCAATGACGCGGTAGTGCGGCGACAGGTGCGTGATGGGGTTCCACGGCGTACGTTCCCAAAACGACACCGCGGAGCGCATGCCGCCGGGAGCGATGAGCAACACCGGGAAGCCGGTGCCGTACTCTTCATAGTACAGGTGTATATCGTCGCGTTGGAAGATCGGCATGGTCATTCCTCTCTCGCTACACGGATCCTTGCTCCACGGCCATGGCCTCATGCAACAGGGCGTCCAGCTCGGCTGGCGTGAAATCATACGTGGTACCACAAAATTCACAGCGCACATGTTCATGCCGTTGCCCCGTGGCGAGCTGGCGCAATTCGTCAGCCCCCAGCGCCACGAGCGTCTGACTCACGCGGGTGCGCGAACAGCGGCAGGCCCACTGCGGGGTCAGCGTGCGTACGACATTGAGGGGCAGTCCCCCCAGGGCACGCTGCAGCATCTCCTGCGGCGTACAACCCTCACGCACCATATTGGTCACAGAAGGCACTGCCGCCAAAGATTGCTCAATATGGAGGATAAGATCGTCAGGTAACGTCGCGTGAAACTGGATCAGAAACCCACCAGCCGCCGTGACCTGTTGGTCGGGACTGACGAACACCCCAAGCGAGACCGCACTGGGAATCTGCTCGGACTGCGCAAAATAGGCGGCGAGATCCTCCGCAATTTCACCCGACACCAGCGGCACCGCTCCCGTCGACGCTTCCCTATGGCCCACATCCCGCATCACATGCAACACGCCTTTGCCTACCGCCCCACCAACATCGAGCTTGCCACGGCGCGAGGGCAGATTCACCACCGGTTGCCCCAGGTAGCCCCGCACCTGGCCCGCACCGTTCGCTTCTACATGAATTTTTTGGATGGGT
The DNA here is from genome assembly GCA_005777235.1 of Pseudomonadota bacterium. Lineage (GTDB taxonomy): Bacteria > Tectomicrobia > Entotheonellia > Entotheonellales > Entotheonellaceae > SXND01. The sequence goes on along the minus strand of SXND01000118.1, from coordinate 15,606 downwards.
CCTTTGCACGTCACCTGCAGGGCAATGCGATGCGTCAGGTCTTTGCACAGACACCCCATCAACACCCCACCCGTCAGGAGCCGTCCCAGGGCCGCCGAGGCGGTCGGGCAGGCTCCACGCAGGCGCTGGGCCTCTTGCACCACCTGGGTGGTGATCGCCGCCACGCCATAAATATCCTCCCCTTCCACCACAGTACTGATGACGGTATCTGTCATACGTGCCCTCGTGCACCCGCGTGCGTCTCGTCTCGTGGAGATCACGCCAGCGCCATGCGCCGGCCAAGTGCTGTGAGCATAGCATGCCTTGGACGCTGTCCATTGCCAAAAACGCGTCCGCCGCCTGGGACGTCCTTCCCCCGTGCTATAATCGCCTCACTTCCGCCCCTCGATGGCGGAGACCGTGTATCCCCCAACAAGCGCGTCCAGTTCGTCCACACAATGCAGGGAGCCGATGATGAGCCTTTCCGTTTTTGACATCACTGGGCAGAAAGTACTGATTGTCGGCGGTGGACGTGGCATTGGGAAAGGCATCGCCTTTGCCTTTGCTGAGGCTGGCGCCGAGGTCGCGATCAGTGCCCTCACGCCGACAGGCGTCACCAAAGTCGCCGAGGAAATCCGTGCCATGGGTCAGAAGGCGTTGCCCCTCACCGGCGACGCCACCAAAGCCGCCGATATGGATCGTATCGCGCAGCAGGTGCTGGAGGCGTTCGGCCATCTCGATACGCTGGTCACCTGCGTGGGCGACTCGATTCGCAAGCCCGTCGTGCAGTTACCGGGTACGACCACCCCAGGCATGACCGAAGCGGAATGGCATTTTATTGTGGACGTCAACCTGACAGAGGCGTTTCAGGGGTGCCGTGCGCTGGGACCGCACTTGCTGGAACGTCGGCGGGGCTCAGTGATCAACATCTCGGGCTGGGCCTCCTTCCGGGGTCGGGCTGGCTCTGCCGCCTACGATGCGGCCAAGGCCGGGGTGATGCGTTTTACCGAATCCCTGGCCCAGGAATGGGCGCCCTTTGGCGTGCGCGTCAACGCCGTGGCGCCGGGTTCCTTTCCCGATCCAGAGCAGATGTCGGCAGAAGCCTACCAGCAACGCGATGTCGCAGCAGCCACCACGGTCCCCCTCGGGCGGGTAGGACGCCTGAAAGAAGTCGGATACGCCACCGTGTTCCTGGCCTCACCCGCGGCAGCCTACGTCACGGGACAAACGTGGGCCGTGGACGGCGGCGTCAGCATCAAATCGTCGTAATCAAAGGACGAACGGCCATGAGAGTACTCATCACCGGTGCCAGCGGCGCCCTCGGGCCCTTTGTGATGCGCGCCTTGATGGAGCGGCATGACCTCGTCCTGATGTCACGGCGTCCTCCTGATCCGGCGTTTGCCGCCCTGCCGTGGATCCAGGGCGATCTCACCGTGTTTGACGATTGCCAGCGGGCGGTGCAGGGGGTCGATGCCATTCAACACCTGGCAGCGCAGCCCTCGCCGGTGGATCATCCTCGGCTGCGCCAACGGGCAGCGGCGCAGGGCATCCCCTTTGACGCAACTTTTCAGAGCAATATGCTCGGGCTGTATTATCTTATGCACGCCGCGGTGGCCGCCGGGGTCGGATGTGTCGTGATGGCGGGCAGTAACTGCGCCCTGGGGCACGGCTATCGTATCAGTCAGACCCCATTCCCCATCCAGGCCCTGCCGATTGACGAAAGCCACCCAGCGTATCCAGAAGATTCCTATAGTTATTCAAAGTTGGCCGGCGAAATGCTGCTGGCCAGCTCTACTCGGGCCTATGGTATCCGCACCTACGTCACCCGCCCTGGCGCGATCTACACCCCCGAGCGGCGGCAGCACCTGGCGCACCATGCGACAGCGGCCACGGCCTGGGATCCCTGGCTGTGGTGCTGGGTCGGCAGTGAGGACGTGGCCAACGCCCACCGGCTTCTCATGGAGCATGCCGAGCATCTGCCTCTGCATGAGGTGTACTATCTTACCGCCGATGACACGACCGCCCTGGAACCGTCGGCAGCGCTGCTGGCCCAGTTTCGACCCGACTTGCTGCCCTGCACCAAGGGTTTGCACGGGCAGCAGTCCTTCTTTGCTACCGAGAAGCTCCAGCAGGCGGTCGGCTGGCAGCATCACACGGCTTGGCGACAGACGTGAGGCGAGAGCATGGCGCAGATCTCAGCGTGAGGGACGACGGTGCACCGCCACTACCATCCAAGGGGGGGACGTGCTCCACGGGAGTGCGAGGCGCTCGATACCGTGCCATGGCCCCACGGCGCACGACTGTTCCGCCTCGTGCAGTTCAGGGGTATCGAGCGGTTTGCGTAGAAGGAGCAGCCCGCCAGGGTGCAGGAGTTTGGCGGTCAAGTGCATGAGGTGCGCCATGGTCCCCACCCCACGGGAGACCACGACATCGAAGGTGCGGTGCGGCGTGAGACGCGGGACCAGTTCCTCGGAGGTGCCGCAGACGGGTTGACAGTGCGGAAGCTGCAGTGCTTCGACCACGCGCTGCAGGAAGGCGATTTTCTTGGTCGAGCGGTCGAGCAAGGTCATGTGCAACGTCGGGCAGCACACGGCCAGCGGGAGGCCGGGTACGCCCGCGCCCGTCCCAAGGTCCAACACGCGCTTCCCAGACACGAGATAGTCGCCAGCAAAAAAATCCAGCGATTCAATGATCAGCACATCGAGCATGCGCTCGGCATCACGGAGGCCCGTGAGATTCAGAGACGGACGCCAGTGCAGCAACAGGTCGAGATAGTGCAACAGACGCGCCTGCTGGTCGGCGGACACGGTGAGACCGCGCACCTCACACTGTTGGGACAGGCGTTGCTGGTAGTGTGGCTCCATGTGCGGCGCGTTGCCCTCGATGCTTTTGGAAGTACACCATAAGAATGGCCACCGCCGCTGGCGTCACCCCAGAAATCCGGGCCGCTTGCCCCAGCGTGGTGGGCTGGATATGGGTCAATTTCTCGCGGATCTCGTGCGAGAGCCCTGCAATGGTCCCATAATCCCCCGGCACGGGCAAGGGCATCCCTTCGAGCTGCTCCAGACGCGCCACCTGTTCCATTTGCCGCCGAATGTAGCCTTCGTACTTGAGGTGAATCTCCACTTGCTCCACCACGGCGGCGGGGAGGGTCGCTTCCTCGCCCAGCAGATGCACGACATCGTGGTAGGTCAACTGTGGCCGCTTGAGCAGATCGGCAGCAAGCACCGATTGCGTGAGCCCATCGGTATCCCGCGCCTGCAAGAACCCATTCGTCGTGGGGCTGGGCGTGACACGACTGGCCGTCAGACGACCAATTTCCGCTTCGATCTGCTGGCGCTTGTCGCAAAAACGCTGATACATTTCGGCGGAGACCAGCCCCAGGGTATGTCCCATGTCGCGCAAGCGCAGATCGGCGTTATCCTGGCGCAACAGCAAGCGATACTCAGAGCGCGAGGTGAACATGCGGTAGGGCTCGGTCGTGCCCAGCGTCACCAAGTCATCAATGAGCACGCCAATGTAGCCATCCGACCGTTTACAGGTAAACGGTGCGCGTTTTTGGACCTGCAGAGCGGCGTTGATCCCAGCAATAAGCCCCTGGGCCGCGGCTTCTTCGTAACCCGTCGTGCCGCTAATCTGCCCGGCGTGAAACAGGCCAACCACGCGTTTGGTCTCCAGCGTGGGGCGGAGTTCTGTCGGCGGTACAAAGTCATACTCCACGGCATAACCGGGGCGCATAATCTCCGCCTCCTCCAGGCCGCGTATCGAACGCACAAACGCTACCTGCACATCTTCCGGCAGACTGGTAGAAATGCCGTTGGGATAGATTTCGACGGTATCGCGCCCTTCCGGTTCGAGAAAAATCTGGTGGCGCTCTTTATCGGGGAAACGTTTAATTTTGTCCTCAATGGAGGGACAGTAGCGTGGGCCGACACCTTTGATGACCCCGCTGTACAGCGGCGAGCGATCCAGGTTCTGGGCAATGATGGCATGGGTTTCCGCGTTGGTATACGTCAGATAACACGACAACTGCGTCTGCGTAATGCGCTCGGTCTCAAAGGAGAACGGCGGTGGTGGTTCATCGCCGGGCTGCTCCTCCAAGATGTCGACATTGAGCGTGCGAGCGTTGAGACGGGGGCAGGTGCCGGTCTTCAGGCGTCCGAGCGGAAAGCCCAGACGCGCATAATCGTCGGACAAACCATTGGCCGGAAACTCGCCGGCCCGGCCCGCCGGAAATTTGCTGAGTCCAATATGGATCATGCCGCGCAAAAATGTCCCCGTGCTGACAATGACCGCTGGCGCATAATACTCCTCACCCATTTGGGTCACGACTCCGCCGACCCGGCCATCGACCACCAGCAGTCGTTCGATCAAGGCTTGCTTGATGTCGAGTCCCACTTGGCGCTCCAAGACTGCTTTCATGTCCAGGCAATAGTGCAACTTATCGGCTTGCGCACGATAGCCACGCACGGCCGGGCCTTTGCTACTGTTCAAAATGCGGAACTGGATGCCCGTGCGATCAATGCAGCGTGCCATCTCCCCACCGAGGGCATCAATCTCACGCACCAAATGTCCCTTGGCAATACCGCCAATGGCCGGGTTACAGGGCATCAGCGCAATGCTGTCGAGATTGGTGGTAAACACGGCGGTGCGACAGCCGAGGCGGGCAGCAGCGAGCGCGGCCTCGCAGCCGGCATGGCCAGCCCCGACGACAATGACGTCATAGGACCGTGTGATAGCGGTACGTGTCATGCGAGCCTCACTTCTCGACCCGTCACTTGCCAATGCAGAAACGGCTAAAAATACGTTCCAACACTTCTCCAGCGCAGCTCTCGCCGAGGATATCCGCGATGTGCTGTAAGGCGTCGGTCACATCAAAGGCCACGAATTCCAGCGGCGTGCCCTGGCGGAGTCCCTGGGCTGCCGCCTGCACATCGCGCCAGGCCAGGTCCAGGCTGCGACGATGGCGTTCTTGGGTGAGCAGCACGGCATCCTGTCCCAGCGACACCTGGCCCACCGCCTGCTGCCGCAAAGTACACTCCAGCGCCTCAAACCCCGTCCCCGCCAGGGCCGAGACCTCCAGGCACGGGATGTCGGGCCGAGCCAGATCTCCCTGCGTCCACGCTGCCGGCAGATCACCCTTGTTCCGTACCAACACACACGGCTTTCCAGCGGTCTCTGCCAGCACCAGATGATCGTCCGCCGTTAGGGCCGTACTGCCATCGAAAACCACCAGCAATAGCTCGGCCCGTGCCATCGCCTCACGGGCCCGGCGGACGCCCTCTTGCTCAATGGCGTCGGTGCTCACTCGCAGGCCCGCCGTGTCAATGATGCGCACGAGGATGCCGTCAATATCCAGCGCGTCTTCAATCGTATCGCGTGTCGTGCCTGGGTGCGGTGACACAATGGCCCGATCTCGTCCCAGCAGGGCGTTCAACAGGCTAGACTTCCCGACATTGGGACGCCCGATGATGGCCGTTGCCAGGCCGTCGCGCATGACGCGCCCGCGCGCAAAAGTCGCTAACGCTTGCCGGCATTGCTCCGCCACCGTCTCTAACTGCTCCACGAGGGTGCTCGTAGGCACGAGTTCGAGATCTTCTTCGGGGAAGTCAATACCCGCCTCGAGATACATGCTGACTTGCAACAGGGTCTCACGCAGCGTGCGTAGGTAGCGCGACAAGGCGCCATCGAGTTGTTGCACCGCCGCCCGATGACTGGCCAGGGTGCGGGCGTTAATCACATCGATGACCGCCTCGGCTTGGGTGAGATCCAGGCGGCCATGTAGAAAGGCACGTTTGGTAAACTCGCCAGGCTCAGCGATACGGGCGCCCTGCGCTAACACCGCCTCTAACACGCGTTGCGTGGTGAACATCCCGCCGTGGCAACTCACCTCGATCACATCTTCGCAGGTGTAGGAGCGTGGCTGACGCATATAGCACAAGAGGGCTTCATCCACCCGCTCCCCAGCGCCATCCACCACGAACCCATAGTACACGCGATGCGATTGCAGGGCGGTGCAGGATTGTCCGCCGGGGTGGATAAACACCCGCTGGGCAATCGTCAGGGCCGCCGGGCCACTCACCCGTACCACGCCAATGCCGCCCGTTCCCACGGGAGTGGCCACTGCCGCAATCGTCTCGGGCTGGTCCATCCGTTTACCCTTTCCCGAGCGCGGGCGTTTGTGCCGTTGCCGGGGTGTACATCCGGTTGACCAGCATCTGCTGCCCAATGCTCAAGATGTTATTCACCAGCCAGTAAATCACCAGTCCTGCGGGGGCTTGGAGGAAAAACATCAGAAACATCAGCGGCATAAACTGCATGATTTTGGCCTGGGTGGGATCGCCAGTGGTCGGCGTCATCTTCTGCTGGAAAAACATGGTCACACCCATCAGCACCGGCGTGATATACGACGGATCATACACGGACAGATCGCAGATGCCGCGCCCAATCCACCACACTTCTGTCTGCCAGCAGACAAAGGGCGCATGGCGCAGCTCAATGGCATACAGCAGCGCATTGTAAAAGGCAAAAAAGACGGGGATCTGCAGCACCATGGGCAGACAGCCGCCCATGGGATTCACCTTGTTGTCGCGGTAGATCTGCATCATCTCGCGATTGAGGGCTTGGCGGTCGTCTTTATAACGTGCTTGCAGTTCCTTGAGCTTGGGCTGGAGCTTTTGCATGGCCTGCATGGACTTGGCGCTGGTTTGGGTCAAAGGCCAGAAGACCACTTTTATGGAGATGGTGGCCAGAATAATCGTCAGGCCATAATTATGCACCACGCTACGGAGAAAGCGCAGGAATTGCAACATCGGGCGTGCTAGGGGCGAAAAAAACCCCAAGTCGATCACCTTGTCGAGGGATGGCTCGGCGGCCACGAGCAGAGACTGGTCTTTCGGCCCGACATAGACCCGCACCGTCTGCCTGGTCTTGTCAGCCGTGAGAGGGGTGCGCAGGCCAATGGTCAGCGGCTCCCCCTCGCCCTCAAGGCGGCGGGCGAGCAGCGCATCCCCCAGAGGTTCCTTGGATATGAGGGCCGCGGTGAAATAGGTATCAGAGAGGGCCGTCCAGGCGACTTGCCCCTGGTGGAATTTGCGCTCGCCAGCTTTGGCCGGCACTTCATCGAAGACTTTGCCATTGACGTAACTGCGGGGGTGTTCGGCGGTCTGCCCCTGGCGTCCCTCATCGTCGGGACGGAGCAAGCCGGGGCCCCACAGGACGAACATGCTGCTCCCAGGGGGGAGCTGCCAGCCTTCGACCCAGGTACTGACTTCAAACGTATACTCCCCATGGCGGAAGCGATACAGACGGTGGACGGTCCGTCCATCCTCCAGCTCCCCACGAAACGCTATCGAGCCTTCCTGGTGACTGGGCGAGAGGTGTAAGGCGGTCTGCGAGGGTGTGAATGCGACCCGCCCAAGCGAGATAACACGCTCGGCCAGGTGGATTTCCGCCGTCAAGGGCAGCGTGGCGGCCCCAGGCACTGGGGCAATTTCTACTGGAGGAGCCCCTGGCATGAGGGTCGTCTTATAGCCGCTCAGGTGCACCGCTTTGACGTTCGCGCCCTGGCTCGCCAGCATGACCTGCGCCACCCCGGTGTCAATGGTCACCAGGGTTTCCGGCACTTGCACCGACACCGTCGGGCTAGGCGGCGTGCCAGTGACTGGACTCCCGGACGTAGCGTCTGCGGTGGCCTGCGGGGTCGGGAGAGCCGGACGCGCTGGGCCCGCCGGCGATACCGTGTCAGGGGGCTCATCAGGTGGCGGGGGCCCCGGCGCAAACAATATCGACCAAAGCACCACCACAACGAGGGATAGCACAATAGCTAGAACGGCTCGCTTCTCCATAAAATCTCCAGCGTGGGGACTGCCGCTCTGTATGCGGTAGAGAAAACCATGGTACAGTTGTACACTGCACTGAATACGACACACGTGCCCGGCCTGTCACCTGAGAGCCTCTCTCCGACAACGCAGACGGGCCGAGAGCGAGCCTGCCGGGATAGGCCCTTAGGCATGGCCCTGCCGGGCGCGGTCGCCAGCCGGGGTGGGCCAATCGACGCCCCCGCGTGACCACGGATGGCACCGCAGGAGACGCCAGCACGCCTTCCTAAGACCACGGACCGGACCATAACATGCGATGGCGTGTATGGCATACGTCGAACACGTGGGATAAAAACGACACATAGGAGGCAGACATGGGGAAAGGTAGTGTTGATAACCACGTAGAAACGCGAGTAAGAGCCGCGTGCACATCCCCATTCCGCGCGCGTCCTTCCCCTAGTGCCCCAGACCCTGGCAGCGCTGCAACAATGTGAGGAATTGTTGGGCATAACGGATGTAGGGCATGCCCACGGCCTCACGACGGGCCACACAGACCACGTCACATGGCACGAGCAGCAGCACCTTCTGCAGCCGAAACATCTCCCGCAGACAACGTTTTATGCGATTACGCACCACGGCGTTGCCAAGACGTTTGGAGACGGCCATGCCCAGACGTGAGTGGGATTCCGTTGTCGGTAACACATAGAGGATAAAGAGGGCACCTACGAGTTTTTCACCCTGTGAAAACACACGCTGAAACGCCCGCGGACAGTGCAAACGCTCCACGGGGCGTAGGCGCTGATCGCCCATGCTGCCTCTCTCCCCTAGTCATTCCGGCTGGGGCCCACGGTCAAGCGCTGGCGACCTTTGAGCCGGCGCCGCTTTAACACCTGACGCCCATCACGGGTGGCCATGCGCGCCCGAAACCCGTGCTTCCGCAGGCGCTTGACTCTTTTTGGCTGATAAGTCCTCTTCATACCTTACACTCCATAGCCAGCAGTAGCGACACACACCGCGCGTGCACCCTGAAGGCAAACTATGTTCTATTTCTTCGGAGCTGGTGAGCGTAACACCTCACCTCAGCGCTGTCAAGTGACGTCCCGAGTAGCGTACCCAGCTCATTGCTGAAAGTCCGCAATTTTGCTATAATTAGCCATTGTAAAACAGATGCGGAGAGGGTCGTTCTGTCGTCCCAGAAACCCTCTCAGCTCATAGTCTTCTCTGCGTGCATTTTCCACGGCACATACACATGGTTTCCCGACACGATGGACTACACATTTACCAATTTTGCGGTGGGGTCGTCAAACCAGTTCGCCCATGCGGCGGCCCTAGCCGTCGCGCAGACCCCAACGGCGTCGTATAATCCGCTGCTCCTGTATGGGGGGCCAGGCGTCGGCAAGACCCATCTTTTACACGCTATTGCCCAGTATATCATGCAACATCATACGACGTGGCGTGTCGTCTACCTCGAGGCCGAACATTTTATGCGTGACCTGCTGCAGGCCTTACAGCATGCCCGCATGCCTGCCTTTCAGCAGCACTATCGCCAGGCCGACGTCTTGCTCGTCGATGATGTGCACTGTATGGCAGGGCGCCCGCAGACCCAGGAAGCCTTTCTCCACGTCTTTGATGCCTTGTATGCCGCCAAGAAACAAATCGTGCTCGCGAGTGCGCACGCCCCACGGGAGCTCGCGCCACTGGCCACGCGCTTGCGCTCACGCCTGGTCGCGGGTCTCAGCGCCCCTTTAGAGCCTCCCGAACTCGACACGCGCCTCGCCATCTTGGCGCAGAAAGCTGCGGCCTATGGCATCCTCCTGCCACCCGAGGTAGCCCGGGTCATTGCCCAGCACGTCCACCAGCACGGACATGCTCTGGAACAATGCTTCAGCCGTATTGTGACCTACGCCTCCTTGTCTGGGCAGCCTTTCGATAGCACGCTGGCAGCGCAAGTCTTCGACCAGATGGCCGCCGAACAGGCACACGCTATCACGGTGTCCCGTATTCAGCAAGCGGTTGCGACCTATTTCGACGTCACCACGAGTGCGTTACGCTCAAAACGGCGTCAGCAGGCGCTCGTTTTCCCCAGACAGATCGCGATGTTTCTCTGCCGTGAACTCACCGAGGCTTCTCTGGGCGACATTGGGAAGCAGTTTGGTGGCCGCAAGTATACGACTGTCCTGCATGCCGCTAACACCATTTTGCGGACAGAAGAAACCGATGACCGCGTGGCGCGTGTGCTGCGGGAGGTCCGCCAGAGGCTCAAAGCGTAGCTGTGGAAAAGTTCACAGAAGTTATCCACAGGCTGGGTGTAATTGTTCCCTGTGGATAAAATGTGCACAACATTCCACAGCTTTTCCACAACGTAAACAACTGGAAAATTTGGAGTTATACCATTTTTGCACTTATGAACATCCCTTACTCCTACTGCTATTTCTTTCTTCTAGATAACAGGAGTTATTAATTATGCATCTGGTCATCAGTCAGGATATTTTGGTCCGTGGCTTGCAAAGAATCCAAGGTATCGTGGAAAAAAAGAACACGTTGCCCATTCTCTCCCATTTTCTCCTGACCGCCCATGAGAGTGGGGAAGCCATCATCCATGCTACTGACATCGAGTTAAGCTACAAGGGCTACCTGGAGACCACCGTCCAGCAAGCGGGTATAGCAACTCTCCCGGCCCGGAAGACCTACGATATTATCCGGGAGTTACCTGCCGGGGTGGAAGTGACCCTCACCATCGAGCAGCAAGGATGGGCGCATATCACCGCTGGTTCCGTAACCTTCAAAGTCCCCTGCCTCCCCGCCGAAGAGTATCCTACGCTCCCGCCCATGGAGGAGGCGGAGTTCTCAGCGCTGGAAAGCGGGGTGCTGGAACAGATGATTCGCCAAACTCTGTTTGCGACCTCCCGCGATGAAACGCGTCATGCCCTTGGCGGCGTGCTCATGACCTGTAACGGCACAGAGATGGTCATGGTAGCCACCGATGGCCACCGTCTGGCGCACACACGCCGTCCCATCGCCTTTGGCCAAGATCTGCGCGTGATTGTCCCCCGCAAAGCCTTGGAAGAAGTCAGCCGTTTGCTGCCAGACGGCGACGACAAAAACCCAGTAATCGAAATAGCCTCCTTACAGCATCATCTGGTGTTTCGGAAAGGCCGCTCAACGCTAGTGACGGGTCTCATTGAAGGACAATTTCCCAACTTTGAGGGTGTGGTGCCCAAAAGCTTTCAACGACGTGCCACAGTCGATCATCAACGTTTCACGCGGGCCCTCCGCCGCGTCTCACTCCTGTCCAATGAGAAAACCAAACCCGTGCGTATCGACTTCGCCCCCGACACGTTGACCTTACACTCCAACACACCAGAGATGGGCGAGGCGAGCGAGGAAATTCCTGCCGAGTATGAAGGCGAAGCCATGGTGATGGGTTTTAACGCCCGGTATCTGCTCGAAGCCCTCGCGGTGACCACAGATGAGCACCTGGCCCTCGAACTCAACGATCCGCTCAGTCCAGGCATCCTCCGCCCGCTCAACGGGGAGCAGTATTTCTTTGTCATCATGCCCATGCGGGTCTGAAGTCGCGCAGCCAGGGAAGGGAACGGTGAGGCAACCGATGCGCATTGACCGTTTGACGCTCCGAGGTTTTCGGAACTATCGAGACATGACCGTAACGTTCCCCGCTGCCGGGGCGTACATTACAGGTGCCAATGGCAGTGGGAAAACCAATCTGTTAGAGGCGATGTACTTTTTGGCCAACCAGACCTCTTTTCGGACAACCAAACGCGAAGAGCTCCAAGGTTGGGGCACAACGCAGTGCCGCGTGGATGCCCTCATCACGGCGCCGGAGACGCAGCGCCAAAGTGAGCTGGCTATTGCGCTGTCGCCCCATGGACGCCGTCTACTCATCAATGGCAAGGCCACCAGGGAAGCATACAAATTCGCCACCTACTTTGCAGCGGTGGCGTTTCATCCCGGCACGCTCAACGTCCTCAAAGGTGGCCCCGCCGGTCGGCGCCTACTGATTGACCGTGGTATTGCGAGTCTGCACCCGGCTTTTGTGCAAACCAGTCTCGACTGCCAGCGAGCCTTGAAACAACGTAATGCCCTGTTGCGTAGCGCGACTGGCCCTGGGAATCCCACGTTGGAGGTCTGGACCGAGCGTTTTATCAACGTGGCGCTGCAGATTACCGCAGCGCGTCAGGAGCACGTCACGGTCATGAACCAGACGCTCGCCACCCTGTGCAAAAGTTTGGGGACAGATATTGGCCTCCTGACGCTGGCCTATCGTCCAGCCGTGTTAGCGCATTGCACGCCTGAGGTATCTGACCTGCTGTTGGCATCCCTCCCGCATGCCCCCCAACTCCGCGAGCGTTTGTATGCGGAGGCCCAGCGCCTGCAACGCGGGGAAATGGCCCTCGGGCAAACCTTGTTCGGCCCCCAGCGTGATGACATCGCCATCTATTATCGCGGCCGCGAAGCCCGCAGCTCGGCGTCCCAGGGCGAGCAGCGTCTCAGCGCCTTTCTGCTCATTGCCGCACTCGCCTTAGCGATTCAACAGCGGCACGGGCACCAGCCTGTCGTTTTACTCGACGATGTCGTCTCCGAACTCGACGAGCGCAACCGTCACATCGTGTTCGGCTTTCTCCAATCCCATGATTTTCAAGTATTTATTACTGATATTGACCACCGAATATGGTCGCAACACCTCAGGGATTTTCCGTCCTTCCAGGTGCGCCAGCATAATGGCCAAGCCGAGTTGCGCCCGGGGCCGACCCCGCAGCACGCTCGGTGTGATGTCTGCTAACGCCGCAACGAAAGAGAATGATTTATGGATACGTATGATTCCAGTAGCATCCGCGTGCTTGAAGGACTTGAAGCTGTCCGCAAGCGTCCCGCCATGTATATCGGCGGCACGGGTGTCCAGGGACTGCACCATCTGGTGTATGAAGTGGTGGATAACAGTGTCGATGAAGCCATGGCGGGGGTCTGCAAGAACATCCACGTGACCATTCATGACGACAACAGCATTACGGTACAGGATGACGGACGCGGTATTCCTGTGGATATTCACCCCACGGAGGGCATCTCCGCCGCGGAAGTCGTCCTCACCAAGCTGCACGCCGGGGCCAAATTTAACAAAGAGAGCTACAAAGTCTCCGGCGGGCTACACGGCGTTGGGGTGTCGGTGGTCAATGCGCTGTCGGAATGGCTCGACATCGAGATCCATCGTGACGGCCATCGGCACACGCAACGCTATCAGCGCGGTGCCCCGCAGAAACCGCTCCAGCAAGTCGGGACGACAGAACGCATCGGCACCACGGTCACTTTTAAGCCAGACGCCGAGATCTTTACGGAGACCACGGAGTACAGTTTTGACATCCTCTCGTCCCGCTTACGCGAACTGAGCTTTCTCAACCGCGGCCTGCGTATCGTCATCGAAGATCGGCGTGATGGCCGCAGTCATGACTTCTATTACGAAGGCGGTATCGAGTCGTTTGTCACCTATCTCAATCACAGTAAAGCGATGCTGCATCCCCAGCCCATTTATATTCGGGGTGAGCGTGACGGCATTCGCCTGGAAGTCGCCTTGCAATATAACGATGGGTACAACGAAGTGCTGCTGTCGTTCGTCAATACCATCAACACCATTGAGGGTGGCACGCATCTTATTGGCCTCAAAAGCGCCCTCACCCGGACCATTAATGCCTATGGCGATGCCAATGGCCTGTTCAAAAACGTGAAAGACTATCCCTCCGGTGATGATGTCCGTGAGGGGTTGACTGGGGTAATCAGCGTCCAAGTGCCTGAACCACAATTTGAAGGCCAGACCAAAGGCAAGCTGGGCAATAGCGAAGTCAAAGGCATTGTGGAAGCCATCGTCAACGAGCAACTGGCGATCTTTCTCGAAGAAAACCCCAGTGTCGCGCATAAAGTCGTCGAAAAAGCCCTCACCGCCTCACGCGCCCGCGAAGCCGCCCGCAAAGCCCGCGACCTCACGCGCCGCAAGGGTCTGCTCGAAAGCTCGGCGCTCCCTGGCAAACTCGCGGATTGCTCGGAACGTGATCCGGCTCTCTCCGAGATTTATATCGTCGAAGGGGATTCCGCCGGCGGCTCGGCCAAACAAGGGCGCGACCGTAACTTCCAAGCCATTCTCCCCTTGCGTGGCAAAATTTTGAACGTGGAAAAAGCCCGCCTGGAAAAAATGCTCAGTAGCCAGGAGATTCAGGTGCTCATCACCGCCCTCGGGGCTGGCATTGGTCGTGACGATTTTGACATCGAGAAGATTCGCTACCATCGTATTATCATCATGACGGATGCCGACGTCGATGGCTCGCATATTCGTACCCTCTTATTGACCTTTTTCTTCCGTCACATGCGCCCCGCCATCGAGCGTGGCTATCTGCATATCGCGCAGCCCCCGCTGTATAAAGTCAAGCGCGGTCAGTCGGAGATGTATCTGAAAAACCAGGCAGCGTTTGACGATCACGTCCTCCATCTGGCCACCGACAAGATCCACCTCATCCGGCCAGGCGCTGACGAGGGTATCGACAATGAGCATCTCGTGACGTTTGCCCGACGGGCCCACATGTTCGAACAGCTGTTAGCACGACTGGCGCGCCGCCATCAGGATGTCCGCGTGCTGCGCCATCTCGCCCTGAGCGACTGGCTGACCGCGTCCGCGCTGTGCGACCACGCCGAAACCACCCGTTTTCAGCACACCCTCGACGCGGCACTCCGGCTGTATGGCGCGCTCCCTCTGGAGACGCGTATTGCCTGGGAAGACGACCAGCAGTGTTATCGCCTCGTGGTCGTCACACGCGGCAGTAGCACGACCTTGACCACGGTGATTGACCACGCGCTGCTGCTCTCACAAGAGATGCGCGATCTCCGCACCTTAGCACGGCAATTTGCCGATCTCGGGACCGCCCCCTATCTCCTGCGGCAAGGCACGGTTGACCACGTGGCCAGCGATCTGCCGGCGTTCCTGCAGATGGTGCACGCCACGGGAACCAAAGACCTCAGCATCCAGCGCTATAAAGGCCTTGGAGAAATGAACCCCCTGCAATTGTGGGAGACGACGATGGATCCGATGCGACGCACGTTGCTGCAGGTCACCATTGATGACGCGGTGGAAGCCGATTACATCTTCACCACGCTGATGGGCGATCAGGTCGATCCGCGCAAGGCCTTTATCGAGCGACATGCCAAAGAAGTGGTACATCTCGATATTTAACACACGTATGACAACCCAGCGTATTTTTGCGACTGAGAGGTGAGTATTTCTATGGCGATTCAACACGAACATCCGGTGCCTATCGACATCAGCGAGGAACTACGGACATCCTTCATGGATTACGCCATGTCGGTAATTATTAGCCGCGCCCTGCCCGACGTGCGCGATGGGCTCAAACCCGTCCACCGCCGCATTCTCGTCACCTTACGTGATTTGAATCTCACCGCGGCACGGGCCTATCGTAAGTGCGCCAAAATCGCCGGAGATGTCAGTGGAAACTATCATCCCCACGGCGAAGGGGTGGTGTATCCGTCCCTGGTGCGCATGGCTCAAGACTTCTCGCTGCGCTATCCCCTCGTGGACGGCCAGGGCAATTTTGGCTCCATTGACGGGGATCCGCCCGCCGCCATGCGCTACACCGAGGCGCGCATGACCCGCATCGGTGAAGACATGCTACGCGATATTGCCAAGAACACGGTCGATTATGCCCCCAATTATGACGGCACTCGCGACGAACCTGTCGTCTTGCCCTCAGCTATTCCCAACTTACTGTTCAACGGCTCGTCGGGTATCGCG
>SXND01000002.1 GCA_005777235.1 Pseudomonadota bacterium | reverse complement strand
CACCGCGGTCTGCCAGAGCTGCGTGGCATCGTTGGAGCACAGCGAATGGGTCTCCGTACCCCGCAGCGTCGGCACCGGGCGCAGCAGCACGTCGCAGGTCGTCTCGGTGGACCACAGCAGTGCCCCGTCGCCAATCTGGCCTACCAGCAGGGTATCGGCCACGGCCAGGGCCACGAGCAAGGTGGTGCCGTAGCGTGTGTAGATGGCGGGATCCTCGGTCTGGGCCGCGTCACATACGGCAGCCCGCCAGCGTTGTCCGAGACGGCGTGGAAAGTGCGTTTTGAAGTCATGGGTGAGGGCCGGGAGCGCCTGCGTCAGATCATGCGCCAGGGCAAAGGCCCGCACGAGATCCACGGCGGCCTGCACGGCGAGGGCGGCGCCACACTGGCTACGGTCGTGGCGCGCATCGCCGTGACCGTCGGCCACCGCGGCGATGAGGCACGTCTGGCCCGCCACGGCGCCGGACCACAGGGCGTAGGCATCTTGACAGGGGCGGCCCTGGCGCTGGTGCGCTGCCCCGGTGTGGCTGCAGCCGATGGCCCAGCCGAGAGGCGCCGCGCCGACGGGCATGGGGAGAGCAGGCGTGGACATGCTGGCGTCCTTAAAAGACATTGGTGTTGGTCGTCGGCACCGGCTGCGGTGGCGGCGTCAGGGGCACATTGGGATCGTCTGGTCCTGGGCCGGCGGCGCGGTTTTTGCCCTGCGAGCTGCCGATGGTGGCGGCCACGCTGGCCCATTGGATGTCGTTGACCAGTTCGCCAGGGTTGTGGGCTTTGAGCACGCCCACTTCCTGATGGCTGACGAATTTGAGTAACTCGGCTTCGTCGTAATCACTCTCCTCGCCAATGGCAATGGCCAGGCGCACAGCCCGCTTGCCCCACGGCAGGGCCACCAGATCGGCAATGGCGCGCTCATACTCCTCTGGGGTGTCGGTGCAGTGGCCATCGGAGAGCAGAATACACACCGGGGGACAACCGCGCCGCGGCATGTCCTGGTCCGCCAGGGCTCCGGCCAGCAAACGCAGGGCCTGGGCCGTGGCGGTGATGCCAGCGGTGCGCAAGTCCGGCCAGACAAAGTGCTCCAGGGTTTGCGCCTGCGGGCCGACGTGCCACGCGGCGCTGTCGGCAAACTTGATGGCCCGCATCATAATCTGCACCTCGAGGTGGGCTGCCACGGCCCGTTTGACCTCAGGCAGGGCCTCACGAATACCCTGGTTCAGGGAGGAAATTTTCGTGCCATGCATCGAACCGGAGTAATCAGCGAGCCAGAAAAACTGCAACTCGCGTTTGCTGATGGTGCCTTCGGGAACGGGCGGGAGCGCCGTGGCCATAGGATTCTCCTTGTTGCAGGTGTGACGTGATAGGCTGGAAGAGGTCTCAACAACAGCGCATCTTACCCCAGAGAACACCTCGAATGCACGCGCCGTGTGCCACAGCCCTGTTGTCTGAGCCTAGAGGCTTGTTGATCGTGCCGTCTCTGGGAACACAGGTGTCCTGCTGGCATCGGAAGCGGGCGCATAGGAAATTTACAGGCACTTTTGCCGCCGTGCTCCCAGGAGTGAGTCGCCAGAGGGGTGCTGCGGCACAGCCATCAAGACCCGTCCGCCGTGTGCACCAGCACTGGCGTGCGGTAACGGGCTGGAGCTGGAGGACACCTGCCCCACGGACTCGGCTGCACTAGATGTCCATTGCATAAGTCCTGCGCCAGTCTACGCGCCCCTGGGAGCGCGGGTATCTTGCCCGCTTTGGAAGCAGGCGAGACGCCTGCGCTCCCAGGACAAGCCTGGAGGACTGGGAGCGCATTTATGAAACGGACATCTAGCATCCCGAGCCGCGCTGGCCGAGTCTGGGCCTCCTAAGGAACTGCAGTTCCTTCCCGTGGTCCGGCGGCGGAGCCGCGTACAGAACTTCCACGGCACTGCTCGCCATGGGGAAGGCCCGAAAAACAGCTCACCCTTTTCATCGCAAGGACAGACGCTATGAGTATGGCGGCGAGCAGTGCCTTCCGGTTGCACGGCCGTGCACCGGCGTAACCACCCTAATTTTTACATTGGTATTTTTTATGGTAATACGCACGCCTCTGTTTGTGGGATATGTGCTCATTAGCGCATGAACAGGCTGTGAGTCATCAGCACAGGGTGAGCCACCGTGCCTGGTTCTTGCCGCACCCACGCCTCAATTCTGGAAGCGCGGCATCACCTTCTTGGCAAACAATTCTAAGGTTTTTAGGCACTTATCACGCTCCAACACCCCTTGGCCAAAGAGCAAAAACACCTCGTTGAACTTCACGTGTCGGCTGGCCTGCTCAATCAGGCGCGACACCGTATCTGCATCGCCAATGAGCAGCGGCGGATGGCCCTGGCCAAACGGCAGCGGCCAGGTGTCCCAGAACCACAGGCAGTCCTGGGCCCAGGCTTCCGCCTCGGCCTGCGTCTCGGCGAGGACCAGATAGCCACCCCACGCGGCCTCGTCGCCGGGGGCGATGAGACGACCATGCCGCTCGGCCTCTTCACGGTACTTCGTCCATAGCAACTGGCAGAAGTCCATATTATCGGAGAGCACCACCGGCTTGCCGCCTTCGCGGGCCCAGTACAGGGAGGTCTGCAGGCTGTGCGTAAAGCCGCTATAGAGCGGGATAGGATTTTGCAAGGGCTTGGGGGCAATGCCGACTTCCTGGATGGTGCCGGTGGGATCGACCCCCTTGCCGTACTTGGTGTAGGCCGGGTGCTCGTGCGGATTTTTTTGCCCCTGTGTCGGGAATGACCAATACTTCCCCTGGTACGAGAAGGTATCCTGAGTCCAGGCCGTTTTGATAATGTCGACACATTCTTCAAACAGCTCACGATTGATGTCGTCCTCGATCGTCTTACGGTTCCAGGGCCCGGTGGCTTTGATCCCTGGCAGCGCCACATAATTCTCGAACCAGCGCGCTTGATAGCCACGCACAAAGGCGACATTGAGGCGTCCACCCAGCATATGGTCCAGGGTGGCAGCGTGTTCGGCCACGCGCAGCGGATTGTGCGCCGGCAGGACATAGCCAAACTGGTTGATGCGTAAGCGCTTGGTCTGCATGCCGAGATACATGGCCATCAGCCCTGGCTCCTGGCCCAACTCAAACCCTTCGATTTGCAGGTGATGCTCGGGCATGCCAAGGCCCGCATAGCCCGCCTCATCACACAGGCGGGCATACGCGCCGATCTCGTCGAGCATGCGCTGGTAGAGCACCGGATTTTTGCCGGCCATGCCCTGCTCTAATTCCTGGCGTCGGCCAATGGTCACGTACATGAAGGCATGAAAGTCCACGATGTTCTCCTGGGGAGGCAGTGAGCCTTCTCAGTCCGCCCCTTTCTTGGGCCGACGCGAGGCGGTCAGGATTCTCTTCCGTAGGCGCATAGACGTCGGGGTAATTTCGAGCAGCTCATCGTGATCTAGAAAGGCCAGCGCTTGCTCCAAATTCAGGGCACGAATAGGTATTAAGCGCAAGGCTTCGTCCGTACCAGAGGCGCGGATGTTGGTGAGCTTTTTTTCGCGCGTGACGTTGACGTCGAGGTCGGCAGTCCGCGAGTTTTCCCCGCACAGCATGCCCTCGTAGACTTCCGTGCCCGGTTCCAGCAATAAACGACCGCGTGGCTGCAAGTGATACAAGGCATACGTCGTGGTGGTGCCGTGCCGGTCCGCCACCATGACGCCATTGGCACGGCTCGGGATGGGGCCTTGCCAGGGCATATAGCTCTCGAACATCTGGAACAACATGCCAGTGCCACGCGTATCCGTGAGGAACTCCCCCCGGTAGCCGATGATCCCGCGGGTGGGCACACGAAACTCCAAACGGACCCGGCCATGGCCATCGGGGGTCATGCGCATCATCTTGCCACGCCGCGTGCCGAGTTTTTGGCTGACCACGCCCAGGTGCTCGTCCGGGCAGTCGACAATCACGGTTTCCACAGGTTCATGGACGACCCCATCAATGGTTTTGGTGACGATCTCCGGGCGCGACACCTGCAATTCATAGCCCTCGCGGCGCATCATTTCAATCAAGATGGCCAACTGTAACTCGCCCCGGCCACAGACCCGCAAGACCTCTGGGGCGTCGGTCTCTTCGACGCGGATACCCATGTTGTGCTTGGCCTCTTTGAGCAGACGCTCGCGCACCTGGCGTGAGGTCACAAAGCGACCCTCGCGACCAGCAAAGGGCGAATTGTTGACGCCAAATAGCATGGCCAGGGTCGGTTCGTCCACCGTGATTGGCGGCAGGGGTTGCGGGTTCTCGGGATCCGTGATGGTGGTGCCAATGGTAATGTCTTCCACACCCGCCAGGGCAATGATCTCTCCAGCCCCGGCTTCCTGGACCGACACGCGTTTGAGGCCATCGAAGGTGTAGAGCTGGCTAATGCGTGTGCTTTGGCGGCTGCCGTCGCCCTGGCACAGCAGGACGGTATCTCCCACCCGCAGGCAGCCATTAGCAATGCGGCCAATGGCCAATTGTCCAACAAAATCGTTGTAGTCGAGCGTACAGGCCTGGAATTGCAGCGGTTTCTCCGCGTCGCCCTGGGGACTCGGGATGCTCTGGAGGATCGTCTCAAACAGGGGCTGCAAGTCGGTTGACGTGTCGGTGAGGGCACGCAAGGCGATACCACGGCGCGCATCGGTGTAGAGGACCGGGAAGTCCAGTTGCGTTTCGCTGGCGCCGAGATCGATAAACAGCCCGTACACTTCGTCCAGCACTTCGCTTGGACGCGCATCGGAGCGGTCAATTTTGTTGATCACGACAATCGGCGTGAGGTCGCGTTCGAGCGCCTTCATGAGCACGAAGCGCGTCTGCGGCAACGGCCCTTCGCAGGCGTCTACCAACAGCATGACGCCATCCACCAGCGTTAAGGTGCGTTCGACTTCGCCACCGAAGTCGGCGTGTCCTGGGGT
>SXND01000117.1 GCA_005777235.1 Pseudomonadota bacterium | reverse complement strand
GGTCCTGCACCCGCACGATCCGCGCGGTGTCGGGGACGTGTGTATCGGACAGTTCCTGGAGGCTAGGCGCGGACTCTCCGGCGGTTCTGCGGTCTGTCCCTTCCACGTGCCGCCAGCCTTCCAGCGGCGCGCACCGCCTCAAGCCGTGTGCGGTGCCGTTCCGCGCGTCTTCCTAATCGCCGCAGACCGGTTGTCCTGGTTGCCTCGGCACGGGGAGGCGTGTTGCCTGCGTCAGGGGCTTGCTGGCTTCCGCCAGGCCGACCAGGGGACGTGTGGGGTCGTGGGGCCTGGTGGAGACGCGCAGCACGTCCTCCATCGCCGTGACGCACGCCGCGTTTTGCGCCGGAGGGAGGACCCACTGCTGCTTGAGAGGAGGCGTGCGTGCGTGGTGTTGAGCGCCGGGCGCCCGGTGGCATCGCGCACCGCATCGACGATGGGCCGTGCCACCCACTGTCCCGCCAGCAGTTACAGCGTCCAGCGGGCGTGTCCCGGTGGCGGCTCGGCGCAGGCCAGTGGCATGCGCCGCGCCTCTTGCTCGCCGTCACAGATCGGCGGTGGCGGCGGCGGCAGGCGTTTGGTGCGGGACAGCCACCTCGCCAGGCCTGCCGTCACGACGCGTTGGCGTCTCTCTGCCGGGCGGTTTTTTGGCAGCGATAACGCTGCGCAGAGGGCCGCATCCGTCCATCCTCCCTTGGGGTGATCGGCGGCGGTCTTGCGAAGAATCCGCCTCTTCGTGCGCATCGCCGCCGGATGCTTGCCTTGCTGGAGCATGCCTTCCAGCCGCGTCCGTTCTGCCGTGGGACGTTTGACCATGTGGCGTTGCTCGGTCATCGTCGCCTCCGTGCTTGGGGTTGCACGAAGAAGGATCACTGAGAAACCCTGATATTGAGTTAAGATGAGCTACTAGGAAGCAACCGCTGGGGAGAGGGGCACTGGGCATGGATGAGCGTGAACGTATGAAACAGCTGGCCTGCGAACGTGCGGCACAGGAAGTACGCGATGGCATGACGCTGGGTCTTGGCACGGGTTCAACAGTGTATTATTTCCTCCAGGCCCTCGGGCGCCTCGTGCGTGAGGGACTCCACGTCACCGGGGTGCCGACCTCCGTGCAGACGGCCCACATGGCCACGGAGTTGGCGATTCCGCTCACCACGCTTGAAGCGCAGCCGCATTTAGACCTCGCCATCGACGGCGCCGATGAGGTGGACCCTTACCTCAACCTGATTAAAGGGGCAGGTGGAGCATTGCTACGCGAAAAAATTATTGCCGCCAGTGCCTCGCGCTTTCTCGTGGTCGTCGATGAGAGCAAAATCGTGCCGCAGCTCGGCACGCGCTATCCGCTACCAGTGGAAGTGGTGCCGTTTGGCGTCACCCCAACGCTCCGAGCCCTTGAAGCGCTGGGGGCGCAGGCTACACTCCGGCGCGAGGCCAGTGGCCAGCCCTGGGTCTCCGACAATGGTAATGCGCTGGTAGACTGCCGTTTTGGGCCAATCGCTGACCCTGCCGCGTTGCAGCAGGCCCTCCTGGCGATACCGGCGGTGGTGGATACGGGCTTGTTTCTGCAGATGACGTCACTCGTCATGGTCGGGTATGCTGAGGATGTGCGTGTGCTCCACCCCTGAGTCATCATCTATACATTGAGGAGTGTGTGATGCCTACACATCAAGAACTGGGCGGGATGTCCGATGCTGACCTGCTGCAACGCATGGTCACCTCGCATACGGAGCGATATAATGAAACCTTCTGGGAGTTTTATCGTACCCACGTGACCACACGGCTGCCGGAGCGCCCTGCGGTGATGGATCTCGGGTGTGGACCCGGCTTATTCTTGCGTGACGTGGCCACGCGCTCCACCCCGTCGGCGCTGTATGGCTATGACCTGACCCCGGCGATGATTGCCCACGCACGGAGTCTCACCTATAACGGGCTGACGCCAACCCTGGCCGTGCACGACCTCATGGCCGCACCTTTACCCGTGGCGGCGGGCAGTATCCACGTGGTCCATATGACGGCGGTTTTACACGTCCTCGATCATCCCCTCGGCATGTTGGAGGAGATTCGTCGTGTGCTAGTGCCAGGCGGACTTTTCTTCCTAAACGATTGGGTACGGACCCCGTTGCAGACCTACCTTGCGTCACGCAGCGACCCAGGTGGGAGTCTCGATGACAATCTGCGGCGTTGGTTCCGACTCTTTCCTGCCCACAACAAATACACCCTGGAAGACTGGCACTGGCTCCTGACCGCCGGCGGCTTCCTCTGCCACAGCGAGACGCAATTGCGGCCACATTTCCAGGTGTTTGTGACGACACCTCTGCGGTGAGGATGTTGCGCAGGCGCCGGTCCAACCCGCGCCGGTCTCCATCGCGTCCATGCCCCGGTGTCACAGGTTACCAGGTACGGACGGGGCCGGTATCGAGATGGACAAAACTCGACCCAGGATAGTAGCCGACGCCACCCCACTGCAAATCCGTGGCGAGGCGACGGACCATTGAGAGGTCACGCCCGAAAAAACGGACGTCAATCGCTTTGCCCTCAAGGTGCATGCTGTGCTCAGCCACGCCCGAGTGTGAGGCGCGCAACCAGGCATTGGTCGAGGGCGAGCGATACCCGGAGAGCACATGAAAGGAATCGCGTAAGCCGACAATTTTATCAATGGTATAGAGCAGATCGAGTAGTGGCGGGTCAATCGGCTTCACCTGATCTGAGTGGTGATCCCGCAAGACGTAATTGATGTCCCGTAACGAGAGCGGCAGGTACTTTCCCTTAATCCAATACACCGTCCGCAGGCTTTCCCCCGTATTCATGTTATAAAAATCGAGGCTGCGTTCAAATCTCTGCGTGGTGCGCTCAAGTGCCAGCGCTGGGTACGGAACGCAACTGACGGCAGCGGCCATAGCTCCTACACTGAGTAAGCGGCGGCGGCTGATGCTGTGGTCGGCCGGTGGCGGTGTAGGCTGTCCAAAGGACGTCATCGGTTTCCCTCTTTGGCATCAAAGGCATAGAGACGGTAAAAATGGCAGACCCTGCGTGGATGCCTACCTTGGCGCCACAGAGCCTGTGATGGGCCTAGGATAAAGCCAATAATTCCGGTGTCAAGTCTTTTTTGTCGATTGTTTACGAGGTCTCACGGGCCTGCCGTTCGTCATACCCATAAATATCTGGACGAAACTGGAGCGACCCATCCTCTTTCACCAGCACGGTACGATAGACAATATAGGTTGGTAATGGTTCCGCGAGAGACACCGTCCGGCTGGTACGCTGTCCCATACCGGCGACAATACGCTCACGACTAATGACCCCACGCAGGGCGTATTCAGCTAAGTCCGTGGGGCGTTCCACCCGGATACAGCCATGGCTCAGGGCGCGCTCCGTCTGCGCAAACAAGCGGCGTGAGGACGTGTCATGGAGATACACCTGAAAGCGGTTCGGGAAGAGAAATTTGACCGTCCCCAAGGGATTGCGCGGGCCGGGTTCCTGACGGAGACTATACGGAAAATGTTTCGTGCTCATACTGCTCCAGTTCACGCTGCGCGGATCAATAATCCGTGAGCCGGAAATCAAGCGCATATTGTTCTGCGCCAGATAGCCAGGATTAGCACGTAAGATGGGTAATAATTCGCGCGAGGCGATATTCGGCGGGACGCGCCAGTCCGGACTGAGGACGACGTGGCTCATGGCCGAACTCAACACTGGGGTTGGCCATGAGGGCTTGCCGACCACGACCCGCATGTTGAGCACCGACTGCTCGCGCTCCATCACATCGAGGGTATAGCCGATAACATCCACCATGACATAGCGCTGCCCCAGTTCCTGTGGCAACCAGCGCCAGCGCTCCATATTTTGGAGGATTTGGCGTACGCGCCCTTCGGAGCCAGGGGTCTGACGATATTTGCCCAAGGCCTTACGCAGCTTGGCATAATCGGCGTGGCGTGGCAGCAAACTTTGGAACACTTCGGCCAGGCGGTTGGTCTCAAGACCCTGTCGCAGCACGTGCACCAGGTTGACAGTCTCCGGGCTCGTATCGAACATCACGCTTGAGGCACGCGGTGTCAAGCGGCCATAGAGCAGATGCGAACCGTAGGCTAGCATGGCATCCGTGAGCAGGAGATCGAGCTGCGCCAGCTTCGCCGCCTGCCCTGGGGCCTCGGGGCGTTGGGCTTGGAACACCTCGGTTCGCAGACTCTCCACGCGTGCGAGGTGATAGTCACGTGGGCGTAATCCCTCAACCTCTGCCTCCCGGAGTGCTTGCAGCAGACTCTCGACCTGTGGTACCAACCCGGTGGCGCTACTCCACGCTGGCCAGAACAAGCGCTGCGTGTAGAACTGGGCAACAAGATGCTCCGAGCGCAGCGACTCGCCAGCCACCCGTAGCGGCGGCGGGCCTCCGAGGAGCAGGCGTTCCCACAACTGTTCACTGATCTGCTGCGCGAGTGACAAATCAAATGCGGCGTGCCCCTGCTGCCAACCGCCAAGGCACACGAGCAGCATGATGATCCATAGGATTCCCGCATGTTTACGCATATCATCTCCATCCTCTATGACGACGTAGTCTCTCCGATCTGTGCGGGCCGGGCACGGCGACCTCTGTGCATCATACCGTATCTGCCCGCGCGACACTAGGGCCGCAGGATGACATGTCGCCTCCGCTGGCTTGGTAGACGTTGCAGGATGGAAGGGAAGTATGGGCACGTTCCACAGCGACAGACTGTTGGCAGAGATGAGTGTGGAGGCGACGAGAGAGCGTTGCGATAGCGTAACTTCCCACGAGGAAAATCCCAGCATGCCGAAGGGGGGATTTGAACCCCCACGCCCTTTCGGGCACCACCCCCTCAAGATGGCGTGTCTACCAATTCCACCACTTCGGCCTGTGGGATAGAAAGGAGGGCTATAGCTTAGCGGGTACGCCAGGCGATTGTCAATGGCTTTCTTCGTGTCCCTGGCGCGCCTATTTTGGCGCTTCCACCGGTGGAGCCGAGGTCTCGGGGATGAGAGTCGGCGGGGTAGGCGCTGGTGTTGTGACGGATTCCGGCACCGTCGCCGGGACCGAGGTGGCCTCGGGTGTTGGCACCGTCACAGGGACTGGGACCGAGGTGGCCTCGGGCGTTGGCACCGTCACGGGTGTTGGGACCGTCACGGGTTCCGGGGTCGTCAGGGGAACGGGTGCCGTATCGCTGACCGGCGGCGTGGCCGGCAGGAGGGAGGAACCCTCTCTATCACTCGAAGACATATACGCGAGGGTCAGGGAGGTGACCATAAAGACTGCCGCAGAGATCGTCGTCAGGCGTGTCAGAAAGGTCGCCGGGCCACGACTGCCAAAAAAGGTCTGCGAAGAGCCGGCCCCGCCAAAGGCCGCCCCGATGGATTGGCCTTTACCCACCTGGAGTAACACGACCAAGATCAAGGCCAGGGACACGACCACATGAATAATTACTAGCAATGCAAACACTCTTACTTCCTCCCATATCTAAGAATTTGCGCAAATACCAGCGCGTCCAAGCTGGCACCGCCGACCAGTACTCCATCAATATCCGCTTCAGCCATCAAGGCCGTAATGTTCTCTGGACGCACACTCCCGCCGTATTGAATGCGCACGGCTTGCGCGCTCGCCGTATCCCAGGCCTGCGCCACAAGCGTCCGTAGGTGCTGGTGCACCTCCTGCGCCTGACTGGGCGTCGCTGTGACGCCAGAGCCAATGGCCCACAGGGGTTCATACGCCAGCACAAGATGCGCGATGGCCTCGGGTCCACAGCCAGCCAGCCCCTGACGTATCTGGCGTTCTAAGACCGTCAACGTCTCACCGGCTTGGCGCTGCGCCAGGGATTCGCCAATGCAGACAATGGGCTGGAGACCGGCGTGGAGCGCCGCGGCCACTTTTTTGGCCACCGTCTCATCTGTCTCGCCAAAATAGTGCCGGCGCTCAGAGTGGCCAATGAGCACGGCGCTACAGCCTACATCAAGGAGCATCGGGGCGGACACTTCGCCGGTATAGGCGCCAGCGTTTTCCCAAAACACATCCTGTGCTGCCAGGCGAAACGGGGTGTGCTGTAACGCCTGCTGCATGGTCTCCAGGACGGGAAAGGGTGCCGCCAGCACCACCTCAAGAGCCCCGAGGTCCGGGCATTGCTGCGCGAGCACCTCAATAAAGTGCCTGGCTTCCGCCCGCGTTTTGTACAACTTCCAATTGGCTGCGATAATCGGTTGACGCATGGGTAGATGATCCGTGTCCTAACGTTCGTTGAGGCAGGCAATGCCAGGCAGCGTTTTGCCTTCCAGAAATTCGAGCGAGGCTCCACCGCCCGTTGAGATGTGCGTAATCGCCGTACTGCAGTCCGTCAACGCCAGGGCCGCAATGGTATCACCCCCACCGACGATGGTCGTCCCAGGGCAGGACGCCACCGCGTGCGCCATCTCAGTCGTCCCCTGGCGAAACGCCGGCATCTCAAACACGCCCATCGGGCCGTTCCAAACAATCGTGCGTGCTGTGCGTAACACCTCGCGAAACTGTGCCACCGTGGCTGGACCAATATCCAACCCCTTCCAACCTGCGGGGATGCCTGCCTCGGCGACGACACGTGTTGGCGCGTCGGGTGTGAGAGCTTGCGCAATCACATGGTCGCATGGCAAGCAGCATTGTACCTGGCGTTCGGCAGCCTTGGCGAGAATGGCGCGCGCCATGGGGAGGCAGTCTGGCTCGACCAGCGAATCCCCAATGGCATAGCCTTGGGCCTGGAGCAGGGTATAGGCCATGCCCCCACCAATAAGCAAGGACGATACTTTTTCGAGGAGATGCAGCACGAGCGGGATTTTGTCGGAGACTTTCGCCCCCCCCAGCACGGCCACCAGCGGGTACTCGGGGTGCTCCGTGACTTGACTCAGGTAGGTAATCTCTTGCTCCATCAGTAGGCCAGCTACAGCGGGCTGCAGGTACGCGGCGATACCCGCCGTGGAAGCATGGGCCCGATGCGCAGCGCCAAAGGCATCATTGACGTATACGTCGCCCAGACGCGCCAGGGCTTGCGCAAAGGCGGGATCATTGGCCTCTTCCTCGGCATGAAAGCGCAAGTTTTCCAGCAGTAACACCTCCCCAGGTGCGAGGGCCTGTGCCAGGCTTTCCGTCTCTGCCCCCACGCAATCCGCGGCCAAGCGGACCGGCTGCCCCAGAAGCGTTTGTAAGCGTACGGCGACTGGACGCAGACTATACGCGGGGTCCACCTTGCCACGCGGGCGTCCAAGGTGGGAGGCGAGGATCACACGCGCCCCGTGCTGCAGCGCATGGGCAATGGTCGGCAGCACAGCACGGATGCGGGTATCGTCTGTGACTTCGCCGGCCTTGGTGAGGGGAACATTAAAGTCCACACGGAGAAAGAGACGCTTCCCGTGTAGAGTGACATCACGCAAAGTAGCTTTCGCCATCCATTGCTTCCTATGTAGTGCGCATCTTAGGCGATTGTCCGACGGCGATTGGCCAGGTAATCGACCAGGATATAGTCCCCGATATTTTCTGGCGCCGTAAAGAACGCTCGGCCACGGTTGATCTTGGTGAGCGCATGCACAAAGCGCTCCATGGTGTGCTCCTGGCCGAGCATAAACGTGTTAATGGTAATCCCGTGGCGGGTACAGCGCTGCACTTCTTGCAGCGTTGCGTGCACTGTACGCGGCGACGGTGGATATTCCAGGCAGATCATGTGGTCACGGATATGCGCCGTGGGCTCACCATCCGTAATTAAAATGACTTGTTTGTTCACCGCATGCTGCCGCATCAGCCACTGGCCAGCCATTTGTAAGCCAGCCTGAATATTGGTAAACGCCTGCGGGACATCGACCCGACCGGCGATGGCGTCAGCCATGGCGATTTGCAAATCCAGAGAGCCCAGAGGATCGTGATACATATCGCTTGACGTGTAGGGGGAAAAACCGAAGGGCTTGGGGGTGAGATACGGTAAGTCCTCGAGATGCAAGGCTTCAGCGTAGGTAAAGAAGCCGACCATATGGAGGGCATCGCGCGGGAACTGGGTGCGGATCAAGGCATCGAGAGCCAGCGCGACTTTTTTCGCCGCGGTAAAGCGCTGCTCACGCTCCATCGAGCCACTCATATCCAGCAAGAGCACCGTCGAACACCGCGCCACGGCTTCCGTGCTATGCACCTCAAAATCCTGCGGCGCGAGCCGCAGGGGAGGTCTGCCGGCCGTACGCCGCACCGCATTCATCAGGGTGCGTGGCAAGTGGAGATCCAACGGCTCGCCGTACACATAGGCTTTGGTCTCTTCCAGGCGCTGGCCGTGGATACCACGGTGCCGTGCAGCGTGCGTGCCAAACTGATCGTGGCGCATGGAGGCAAAAATATCCAACATGGCTTTGTAGGCAATACGTCGAATCCCTCGTGCCGTCAGCGTGAGGCGATCCTTGCTTTTACAGATGTAGCCTTGGTTCTGGAGATGCTCCGCCAGCTCTTTGAGCGCCTGCACGTGGCCCGAGGCTTCCTCTCCCATCAGTGCCCGCACCTGCAGCGTATCGAGTTGTTGGGGATCCGCGCCCCACAGCACGCGCTCGAGATGGTCTTCTAAACGTGCCATGTCGTGCAGGCGCTCGATCAGCTGTAACGCCTCCGGCAGGGGCAGAGGCGTGTTCCCTGTGAAGGGCAGACTGGCCCCCAGGCCTTGCTCCTCCATATACGACTGGATATGCTGCACCAGCGCCGCGAGGGCCTGTTGCCACGACACGTCCCCACCCATCTGCTGCATGAACTGTTGCAGCGCGGCGCGGTGTTCGTGCGTCATGCTGTTAAGGAGAGACTGCATGGCGTGCAGGTGGGACGCGAGCTGCTCCAGCAGCTCCTCGAGGCTTTCTGGCGGGCCATCGGGAAATAACGCCCCATGCTGTGTGACGAACTGCTGGAAGTCGCCCTCCGTACCAGCACTACGCTGTGCCAGAAGACCGTTGAGGTCGGCAATCATCTGGTGCAGACGTTGCATGTCAGGTGGCGTCATCGTATGGAAGGGCTGCAGCATGGCATGCAGCAGATGATCGAGTACCTGCCGGTGCAAGGTCTGCTGCAAGGCGGCAAAATCGGCCCGCGCCTGCTGGTCCAAGAAATCGTACTGTTGGAGTGCCTGGATGAGGCCTCCAATGTCACACGGGAACGCCTCCATCTGTGCCTGCCGTGCCGCCATCTGTGCCACGGCAGGGTCTGTACGCTGGCGTAGTACGGCAAGTTGGGCCTCCAGTGCCTGGCGCTTGCGAGCCAGCAGGGTGTCCAGCTGACGCCGGAAATCGTCTACGACACTATTGGGATCGTATTGGCGTAACGCCTGGTCTCTGCAAGCCCGCAGACGTTGTACAATGTCTTGCAAGCCCAGGAGGATGCGACCCCGCTGATCCGTCATGCCGTGTTGGAGGAGCGTACGCAGCGCCTTGTGCACATCGCCATCCTGTAGGAGGGAGTCTGCCAGGCTTTCGAGCACCTCTTCTGGGCGAGGGTGCCACACCGCCTGCGAGCCATCCCATGCGGAATAGCGAGAACGGATCATACGGCGCCATACCTTTCGTGCCACGCGGGTCAGATGATCATACGCCATGCATCCGGGGCGGACTAGAAGATAGTGTGGCAATTTCGCGCCTCAAAGTCAACGCCAGATGCGACACAGGCCAGGCCGTATCCCCTCGTACGCTGGGGGAGGCCGCTGGAGCGGTCATAATCCGGCTGAGGCGGCGGCGACCTGCGCGAGGAACGCCTTGGCATCATCGGGGAGCGCCGTAAATTCGAGGCGCACGCAGGCAGTCGGTGCTTCTGGGGTGCTATTGGCGACGACTTTCGCGTACACGTCGGGATACACCGGGCCGTCGGGCGGTGCCAGGGTAAGCTTCATATTACTATAGGTCGCCACCTGTGTGTCAATGGTCGCTTCAGCACTGCGCGCGCCGGCAAGTTGGCGCAGTGTGCCGGCCACCGGGATGTCGGCAACGATTTTCCCATCAAGCAAAAAACAGGCCACCGGCAGTGGTTGGCGCAGCGGCACGAGCGGCTCGATGCTGGGCTCTGGCAGGGCCACATCATAGATACCACGGATGCCGCCAATCTCGTAGAGCGTCACGGGCTGGCCCAGGCCCTTAAACTGCGCTGGCATGGTCCTCCGCACCTGCACCAGCCCTTGCACACGTGCGTAGGTACTCGGACTCAGGAGGATCTGTCCACCCACGGTGTGGGACTCAATGCGATAGGCAGTATTAATAGCACTTCCCACGGCACCATATTTCGACCGTTGCACGGAGCCGATGTTGCCGACAATGACTTCGCCCGTGTTGATGCCAATGCCCATGGCCAGCTCTGGTAGGTGCCTGTCGCGTTGTTCGGCGTTGAAGGCGTGCACGGCCAGTTGCATCGCAATGGCACAGGCCACGGCGCGCTCGGGATCATCCGCCTGGGCCAAAGGCGCTCCAAAAAAGGTCAACATGCCGTCGCCTTGCAGTTCGTCCACGGTGCCACGATAGCGCGCAATCACGTCAATCATACGCTCGAAATAGCGATTCAAGATGGCAATGACGTCCGACGGCGACAGGCGAGCAGCGAGCGAGGTAAAACCACGCAAGTCCGACACCAGGAGGGTAATTTCCTGCACCTGGCCCCCCATCTGCAAGCCCTGCGGTGCATCGAGCAAGGCCTCCACCACGTCCGGGCTGAGATAGCGCCCAAACGTCTCGCGGATGAAATCACGCTGACGCAGGCCTTCCAGCCGGGCTTTTTCCTCCGTCACGTAGCGATACACCAGGATGGCGACGGTGGCCAAGATGAGCATGAGCAGGGGCCGCACCAGATTGGCGATGACGTGGCCGTAGAGAAAGCCCAGCACGACCACGGCCACATAGCCCACGGTGAGCCCGCAAGCGCACAGCGCAAAGGTGAGCGAGCGGCAGCGCAGCGCCACGACCAGGAGCAGGCCGAGGACCAGGGCCTCAAGCAGCAGCATCTCGGAAGGCGAGAGTTCGCGGAGAAACTGCTCCGTCAGGATGGTATGTATGACATTCGAGTGCAACCCGCTTAACGGGAAATTGGCATCGAGCGGTATCGCCCCCACATCGGACGAGCCGGTGGAGACATCGGCGACCACCACGATCGTGCCCGCCAGTTCATCACGCAGGATCTCCAGGTCAATACGCTCCGTGGATGCCGCCACGATGCGCGCCAGCGCATAGTGCCGCAGGCGTTCCCAGCTGCCCAGATAATTCACGATCATGGTGCCGCGTTGATCAATGGGAATCACCACGTCGTGCGGCACGACAGCGCCAGGGCGTTGGGCGCCCCGCAGGAGGATGTGGCGTCCGGGGATGACAAGGATGTTCTGCGGTGGCACGTGCAGATAATCACAGATGATGCGAAAGGCCAGGCTGGGATAGAACGCTCCCTCGGAACGCACCACCAGGGGCAAGCGGCGTAACACCCCATCACGGTCTGAGGTTGAGCTGAGATATCCCAATCCACGGGACGCGCTCGCGAGGTCGTGAAAGGTATTGACTGGGTCCGTCCCGACATACAACGCACGCGCATCGCCCTGCACCGTGAGCGCCCAGGCGGTACGCTCCACGTAGCGTTGATCTTCGCTCCGCGTGGGTTGCTGGCGGGCGCTGCGGCTGCCTTTCCCCAGATTCAACGCCAGACCAAAGTAGACATTGCCAGCTGCCTGGGTGGCATCAATGAGAGCCTGGTCTTCGTCCCGCGCCTTAATGCGGGCGGCAAAAATCAAATCGTAGGCCTGGAGCGCCACGCCCATCGCGCTCAGATTGCGCACGGCCTGGGCATACTGCCCACGTTCGACATAAAATGTGCGCAGCGCGTGGATACTGGCGTTATCCAGATCCACATGCACCACCGTATCATCATAGCGTGGACGCAGGTGGGCAAAATGATCGCGCAAGACAAACAGTTGATCAATGGTTTGGGCGTTCCAGGTACTGAAGACGGTCGGCAACAGCCAGAAGCCGCCATGGGCCAGGAGCCAGGCGCTGCCTGCCCACAGAGTGATCACCAGCCAGGTGGCGGACTTACCGGTGCTCAATGGTCACCGTTTTGCTGTAGAAATCTGTTGCACTGATTTCCAGCGCTTCGACGCCCTGACGCATGTTCCCGGCAATGGGAACGGGTCGGCCAGGTTTGATGGCGGTACGGTGCTGCTTGATGAGGGCGCGGAGGTCGCTCACCACCTGCGTTGCCGCTTGGGCTTGCTCGCTGGGTAGTGCGATGGCGTAGGCCCCTAAGCGGGTTTCGATATCGGTTAAACGCTGCGCCGAGGCGAAGAGATAAAACGTCTCGTGCCCGGCCTGTTCATTGATGCGGAACCAGGCGTCATGTTGGGGAATTTCGTATACTTTAGACAGATGGTAATCTGTCCCAAACTGTTGCACATCGTATGGAAAAAGCCAGCGGAGTTCGCCTCCCGCACCATGATGAATGATGTAGACAAAGCAGGGCTGGCGCAGTTCGACGTAGAGTTTGAGTAGGTCACCCGTTTTGAGGGTGGTGTCCTCCCGCACGGGGAGTTGCTTGGTGACACTTCCTTCGGAGACCAGTGCCTCAAAGGCCCACAGGAAGTGGACATTCGTGCTCTCCTGGGCGTAGAGAACCACCGGCATGAGGAGACCCACCGTGACCACCACAAACCTCCAGAGGTGTCCGGGCCTTGGGTAAGGGGCCATCAGCATATTCTCCCACGCAAAATCATCAGCTCGTGCACCCAGGATGCCAACACCCAGGATGCCAAGGCAAAAAGTATAGCATGCCGCGCCTGGGAAGGCGAGACCACGCGACACCGCCTCCCACGGTCTTGGGCCGTTTGGCCGCGTGGGGTGTGCAGCAGTGCTCATTTTGGCCTTTTGGCAGACCGCTCACCGCCGTCGTGGGCGCCACGCCAGGTAGCCTTGCCTGGGAGCGCGGCCATCCTGGCCGCTTCCGGAGCGGGCGAGACGCCCGCGCTCCCAGCAGCCCTGGCCCAGAGAGGGCCGGCAACCGGCATCGCGCTTCAAAAT
>SXND01000116.1 GCA_005777235.1 Pseudomonadota bacterium | reverse complement strand
TGGCTCCATAGGAGCAACAGGGTGGTCTTGTGACGCAAGATCGTGTAGAGTTGCGTCATGGAAACCCAACAGGCGAGCAGCATGCGTCTGACGGTCGAAGCCACGCGCCTCGTGCGAGCGCTGGCCACGCCGTCAGGTATGAGCCTGACCGCGGTTCTCGCAATCATTCTGCGTGAGCACGCCCAGCGCAAAGGCGTCCCATAGTGTCCATCCTGACGTATCGCTACCGCCTCAAAGACGCGACCTGCGGGACGCACCTGCGGCAGAGGGCCGGAGCTATCAACGACGTCTGGAACTATTACAAGGAAGTGAGCCTGTTGGCGTTCCGTCGAGACCAGACTTGGCTGACGGCCTACGCTCTGCACAAGCTGACCGCTGGGACCTCCAAAGACGTGCGGCTGTCTGCCGAGACGATTCAGCAAGTCTGTCCCGCATATGTCACCAGGCGCCGCCAGTGCAGGAAGAGCAAGCTCACGTGGCGCTCCCGCAAACGTTCGCTGGGGTGGATACCCTTCAAGGCGGCGTATATCAGGCTCCAAGGCGACACGGTGACGGACTGTGGATAGCGGTTCCGCTTGTGGCTCTCCAGGCCTGTTGACGGCCTGGTGAAGACGGGGAGCTTCACCCAAGACGCCCGGGGGCGTTGGGACGTCAACGTGCAGTGCGCGGTGCGTGACGCGACCGAGCCGGTGGGGCATCTGGACCTTGGGATCGACCTGGGGTTGACCAGTCAAATCGCCTGCTCCGAGGGCGTGATCTCTCGCCGTGAGCATCTCACCCGTCAGCATGCTACGGCCCGCGCGATGGCCCAACGGGCGCACAAGAAGCGGCGCGTCAAGGCCCTACAGGCCACGATGGCCAACATCCGCAAGGACTGGCCCCATAAGGCGACCACCGCCATTGCCCGACGTGCCAAACTGAGAGTGATCGGCGATGTCTCCAGTACCAAGCTCATCAAAACACCCTTCGCCACATCAACGTATGCTGCCGCCTGGGGCATCGTCAGACGCCAGTTGCCGTACAAAGCCAGACGGCTTGCGGGGATCTGTGTTGACGGCCACGAACGATGTTCCCGTGTCACGTGCGCGGACTGTGGCGCCCGCTCCGGCCCGCGTGGACTGCGTGGCCTGGGGGTAAGAACGTGGGTATGCCTCTGCTGTGGCGTCGCGCATGAGCGCGATGTCAACGCGGCACGCGACATCCTCGCGTTCCGTAGCGGACGTGCGACGCCAAGCAAGGGAATCCCCGTCCTTGAGGGCGGGGAGGACGTCAATCTCTTCCGGCTCACCTTAATGTTGGTGGAGGTGGGCATGGTGTGTATGGCCCGCAGCCGTCTCAACTTCCTCGATCATGTCTCCGACGATCAAACGGAGGATATTGGGCAGCGCGACGGGATTGCGCCCGCCCGCCCCATAGCCAATCGTCTCAACGTGCATCAGTGGCAGCGGTCCGAACTGCGCCCCCAGAGCCGTGATGATCGCGGCCCCGGTCGGGGTGGTCATCTCTTTACGGATAATCCCGGCATACACCGGATAACCTTTGAGCAGCTCCAATGTTGCTGGCGCTGGTACCGGCAGCAGGCCGTGCGCTGTACGCACGGAGCCATGGCCGACATTCACCGGCGAGGCCATGACCTGCTCGACATGCAGCGTCTGCAAACCAATCACCGCGCCCACCACATCGACAATCGAATCCACCGCGCCGACTTCGTGGAAGTGGATGGTCTCCAGCGGTTCCCCATGCAAACGCGCTTCCGCTTCCCCCAAGCGCCGGAAAATCGCCAGAGCGCCTTGTTGCACGGCGGGGTCGAGCGTGCTGTCCGTAATCATCGCCACAATGTCCGTATAGCGGCGGGGTGGCTGGGCATGTTCGTCGACGATCACATCGACTTTGGTACCGCGAAAGCCGCCGCGTTTGACGGTCTGGGCTTCCAGGCGATAGCCGGTCATGGGCAACTTCGTCAGTTCTTCGCGCAGCACGGCAATGTCCACCCCGGCATCGACCAGCGCACCAAGGGTCATGTCACCGCTGATCCCCGCAAAACAGTCAAAATAGGCCAGGCGCATAGCTTCATTCCTTCTCTTCAGAGGCCCTGCTGTCCCACAGGCACTCGCAGCCCACGCTGCTCCAACTGCGGCAGGACGGTCGCCGCAAAGTACGGCAGCTCCGCGAGATAGTCCACGAAATTGATCCCCATGCCGTCAAAGCCGACGGCGTGCAGTTGGCACAAGGAGTTGGCCACGGTCTCAGGGTCGCCAATGGCACAGTAGGAGCCACGCGCCAGCACCCGTCGCGCCACCAGACTCGGCCCATCCGATGGTGCTGGGCCTGCCAGCGCTGGCACCACGCGCTCGTCACGCGCCCGCATGTCGGCCAGATAACCCAGCGCGCCCCAATCGGCGTGGGCAATAACGCGCTGCGCATAGTCCTCCGCTTCCTGTTGGGTTGGACGGCAGATGATGCCCACCGGCGTCCACACCTGGATGTCACGCCCACGCGCCCGCGCCAGGTGCTTGGTCTCGGCAATGCGCGCGCGGTTGGCGTCGAGGGTGGTGAACGCATCAAAATGGATATCGGAGTGCCGAATGGCGAACTGACGCCCTGCTGGTGAGCTGCCGGCGTTCATCATCAGGGGATCCTGGGAGCCATAAGGTCGGGGGGCGCCCTCAACCCCACGCAGGGGATAGTACGTCCCTGGATAATCGAACGGCACGTCACCGGCCCAGATGCGTTTGATAATACTCCACCATTCTTCGCCCTGGGCATAGCGCGCATCGTGCTCAGGCTTCTCAATCCCGAACATCTGGAACTCGTCGTCACTCCAGCCGCACACCAGGTTCAGCCCCAGCCGCCCCTGGCCAATGTGATGCGCTGTGGCCATCTGTTTGGCCGCCACCAGCGGATGATGTAAGGACACATGCACCGTGCAAAAGGCCGTGATGCGCTGTGTCACCGCCAACACACCGCAGGCCCAGGCGATGGTCTCAAAGTTGGCGCCATTGGGGTTGGTCTCACCCCCATAGCCCTTCCAGCGGGCGATGGGCACCAGGCACTCGATGCCCAGAGCTTCCGCCAGTTGCGCCAGCTGGCGATTGTGCTCCCAACTGGCATCCCAGCGCTCGGGTAGCGTGGAGTAGGTGCGCCCGCTCGCACAATTGGGCCCAAAAATTCCCAGTTTGAGGGCATTGCCGTTCGTCAGCCCCGACTGGTTCTGTCGCATACGCGTCGCCTCCTGTACGCGTGTAAAGAGGTCACCAGCCCAGCATCACCGACTCTTTGCGTGGATCGGCGCCGCCGTGATACACCCCGGTCTCTGGGTTGACCAGAATCGGCGCAAAGCCATTGCTAATGCCCCATGGGCCGACTACCTCGACCGCGTGGCCCTTCGCTTGCAGCGCGGCAATGACATCTGGCGCCACCCGGCCTTCGACCTGCAAGCGGTTGGGATGGCTGCGATGCGGCCAGGGTGATTGCGGGAAGCTGGAGCCGCAGAAGCGTGGCGCTTCTAGCGCGTCCTGGACATGCAGACCAAAGTCTATGATGTTGCTGAACACTTGCAGATTACTCTGCGGCTGGCTATCGCCGCCAGGCGTGCCGAGGGTCATGAAGGGCTGACCCTGCTTCAGGATGATGAACGTACACGGCGTGGTGCGGGGCCGTTTGTGTGGCGCAATGGCATTGGGGTTGTCAGGATCGAGCCAGAAATAGCAGCCGCGGCAATTGATCAAAATGCCGGTGTCTCCGAGGATCATGCCCTGAGCCAGGGCGGCGAAACTGCTGGGCGTGGTCGAGACCAGATTGCCCTGGGCATCCACGGTGGCAATGTAGGTCGTGCCATCGCCATCGCCATCCACCGCGGTCAGCTCCGGTGCACTGGGACGTGCGCGCGCATCCGGTGCGACAGCGAGCATGCGGCGTGGATCCCCTGGCGGGTACACGGCCTGCGCCGTGTGCGGATCAATCAGGCTACGCCGCAGCGCCGCATAGTCCTTCGATAACAGCCCGGCCACCGGCACGTCCACATGCGCCGGATCACCGACGTAGGCTTCACGATCCGCAAAGGCTAATTTGAGCGCCTCCACCTGCAGGTGGATGGCTTCGGGGCTGTTGTGCCCCAGCGCCGCCAGGTCATACCCCTCCAAAATGTTCAGAGTCTGCAACAGGGTAATGCCCTGCGTCCAGGTACGGTTGGTGTACAGGGTGTAGCCCCGATAGGTCGTCGAAATCGGCTCTTCCAGTGGAGACGTATACGTCGCAAAATCCTCGTAGGTGTACAGTCCGCCCAGTTGCTGCAGGGCTTGCACCATACGCCGCGCCACATCGCCCTGATAAAACACCGCCCGGGCCGCCTCAATGGCCGCCGTCCGTGCGCTGCCCTGCGCTAAGGCGTGCTGCTCGGCCTCGACCATCATACTGAGCGTGCGAGCCAGATCGTGCTGTACGAACAGACTGCCCAGGGCTGGCGGCTGGTCGTTGGGCAGATAAATGTGTGCCGACTCCGGGTACTGCCGCAGGTTGGCCAGGCGATCGCGGCTGCCAAGGGCGCGGTGTAAGAGTTGGTAGGTGGGAAAACCCTCGCGGGCAAAGTGTAAGGCGCTCTCGACCACCTGGCTGAAACTCATGGTGCCGTAGTGACTGAGCATGGTGAGCAAGGCAGCAATCACGCCCGGCACGGTGGTGCTCAGCACGCCGGCGGGAATGCTGCCCCACTGTGTCAGATAGTGCTCCGCCGTAGCGGCTTTGGGGGCCCAGCCTTGCCCGACCACGGAGCGCACCTGCTGGCTGCTGCGGTCGTAGAAGAGCATGGCGACTTCCCCACCCAGGGAATAGTGCGCAGTGGGTTCCAAGACGCCCGCTGTAAACGCTGCCGCCACGGCAGCATCGACGGCATTACCGCCTTGCCAGAGGATGCGCATGCCGGCTTGCGCCGTGAGCTGGGTGCCGCCACCGACCATGCCGCGGGTGCCCCAGACTATGGGTCGGTGCGCGAACGTGCCCTGTGGGCCAGGTGTAGGTGCCAAAGCGTGGATTGCTGTCATAGGCATGTCCTCTTACCGATGACGTTGTCTTCCAGACTGTCCTGGCGAGTATGTCTGTCCATGGAGAACGCAGCCTCGCGCGCCAGCGCATGTCCTAGAGGACGCTGGAGTGTTCACCTCGTGCGAAGGTCCCATCGTCTGATGCGCCATGTGCCTACCCATGGACCACTACGCGGCCTGACAGCCCATCCCCTCAGAGCGGCACCAGCGCACGTCGCACACGCCGTGACTTTGTCGCCGGATGACGCCGAATCCATGGACCATTTTGACATATGATATACATGCGGTGAAATTTGGCTTCCGCTTGCGGCAAGCGCCGTTCCACCGTGCGCGTGCTGATATGGAGCATGGCCCCGATCTCGGCATAGGTATATTCTTCCAAATACCGCAGAACCAGGAGGTCGCGCTCTTGGAGCCGTAAGCGCTGGAGCGCTTTCCAGACGAGCTGGCGCAGGCGGGCTTGCTGGCAGAGGTCTTCGGGCATGAGCGCCGGGGCACAATGCGTGTGCTCCAGGATGACGTCAACGTTCTCTTGGGCCAGCACGAGCCGACGCGTGTGGGTACGCTTGGTTTCTAAGCACTTGTTGGCGGCGATGTTGTAGAGCCACGTTTTGACCGACGACTCGCCCCGGAAGCGCGTCATGCCTTCGAAAGCCGCGAGAAACACTTCTTGAGCAATCTCCTGCGCCACGTCGCCATCGTTCACATGGCAGGAACAATATCGCACAATAGCGTCTTGATACTGCTCGACCAGTAACTCAAGCGCGGCAAAGAATTCACCCCGGTGCATGGCCTCATGGATGGCCACTTCATCATCGTTGCGGGCTGTCTTGGGGTGCGCAGAGGCTGGCATGGTTTCTATCCTCCAACCCGTGATAGTACCGCCTAGGCGCGGAGCCGTACGGCCCCTTCCGGATCATGCGCGCCTAGTCTCTATGCCTGTCAAGCCTTTCCTTTACTATGAATAATTTTCACGATTTGCATGATAATTTATGCATATTTGTTTGTCAACACACTTTATGACACGAGACGTGGCGGATGTCATGCTCCTGCGGTGGGCGGCATCGTGCGAGCTAGATGTCCATTGCGTCAGTCCTACGCCAGTCCCACCCTGGGAACGCCGGGCTCCAGCCCGGCTCCAGAAGCCACGCTGGAGCGTGGCGCTCCCAGGAAACACCCTGAGCACTGGTGGTGTATGTATGAAACAGATATCTAGCCAGACCACAGTGCGAGGCTTGGCCCACGCACACGTGTTGGGGTGGATGTCGGCAGTGTGGGTAGGATCGCCTGGTGCTGGCCACTACGACCAGGATGCACACCTGGCTGGGGGAAGGCATCACGGGGACGGCGGAGATAGCCATGGCCTCATCCATATCGGGGCTGACCGTCCTGGCGCTCCGACGATCCAGACGGCACCTGCGATGGTCTCCGGGGCCAGGCGCTACCGTGGGCCGCTACTGGGCTGATTCGCTAGTGCACGTCGCAGCAATGCCTTGCTGCCAGAGCGCCTGCGGCTGCCAGATGTGCGGCAGGGTTGCCGGCGTCGCCTTCGGGACCAGGCCTTGCCGCAGCACGCGGTAGAGGGAGACCAAGGCGGCGAGGCGCATAGTAGCGATGCCATGCCCAAAACGCTTGGTGCCCTGGGTGGCCGGCATCACGGGACAGAAGGCCACGGGCCGACGTGGAACTCGTCGTCGGGGTCTAGCTCCACCTCTGGCAGTGGCTCGTGTTGGGCGGCGTCAAAGGGCGGCAGCGTTGGCTCAGGCACGCCGAGGGCTTGCAGGTGGCGACGGGCGTTGCTGAGGCCACAGGCATAGGCGTAGGGCGGCCCATCGCACCAGGCCTGCGTGTAGGCCGCGGTGGCGGCGGCGATGGCGGCCGCGTGCTGGCCCTGGACGCGCTGCAGTTGGGCCAGGACGTTGAGCGCATCGGCGTGCAGGAGCGGATACGGCCCGCGGGCGGCGGGGGTCCAGACCTGGTCGAGGAGTTCGCGGGCGCTGTCGTAGTGCTGCTGCTGGCGCTGCAGGTCGGCCAGGGCGCTTAGGGCCGGGAGCTCTTCCTCGACGAGGTTGACGGCCCGGGCCCGGCTGAGGGCATGGTGCAGGCGCTCGCTGGCGGTGAGCAGATCGCCGACCCCCAGGGCGGCCTCGCCGTGCAGGCGGGCGGCACGGATGAAGTCGCGCTCAAAGCGATCGACATGCGCCAGTTCCCAGGCGCGTTGTGCCAGCGGCAGGGCCGCACCGGGTTGGGCGCACCACAGGCAGCGTTGCGCGAGATCGGCGTTGATGAGGCCTTCGCCTTGTTGGTCTTTTTGTACAACGCAGAGATGCAGCGCCCGGCGCAGGGCCAGCGCGGCGGCGGTGGCCCCACAAGCGGCGCGCGCCAGGCCGATGTCCCGGAGACTCACCCCTTCTCCAAAGCGGTCGCCTCGGGCGCGGTCCAGCCCCAGGGCCCGGCACGCCGCCGTCTCGGCGGCACGCAGATGCCCACAGGACCGCAGGGCGTCGGAGAGGTTGTCTAAGGCTACGGCAAGGTTTGCCCCATCTTTTTCCCGTGCGTCAATGTCTGCGGCACGCCGGTAGAGTGGCACGGCACGCCCCGGCTCGCCGCTGAATTTATAGGCCGACGCCAGCGCATTGAGCGCGTCGCCCTGATTCTCTGCGTTACTCAGGGAGGGCAGCGTGTGCACCCCGTCAGGAAAGAGCCGCTCCAGCCACTCGGCCCGCTGTCGACTGGCGCTCAGACGCCAGAGCGTCGCGTCATCGAGATGATCCCGAAACACCACGAAGGCGTCGTCGTAGCGCCCCAGGCCAATGAGCGTGTGGAACAGCTCAATACCAGTCGTCAGGTCGTCGAGACTTTCCACCTCCTCCCAGTCCGGTGGCCGTGGCGCGGCGTCGAAATAGCGCTGCAGGGCGCTGTACCTCTCCCGCCGGGCGCCTGTATCCAGGGCCTGCCAGACCACGCCACGCACAATGGGATGCAGGTCATAGCGATTCGCCGCCTTGTCCCAGCCCACCAGGCCACGATCTTCCAACTCGGTCAGCGTCGCGTCCAGGGCCGGCTCATCCCGGCACGGCTCATCCTCTGCACCGACCAGCACGGCGCGCAGCGTGTCCCACGTCGCTGGCATGCGAAAGGCGGCAATGGTATGCAGCACCTGGCGTGGTGCAGCGCTGAGACCGCGCAGGGCAAAGGCCAGCACGTGCGTCCTGGCATTGTGCAGCGGCAGGGCCACGGGGTTGAAGTCCGCATGCGCCGTGTGCCAGCGCGCGAAATCCCCCGGCGCCGGTTTGTACTCGGCCACCTCACCCGCCAGGGCGCGCAGCAACAGCGGATAGTTGCCAAAAGCGCGGAACAGCGGCAGCAGTTGCGCGTTCGTACCGCTGCGCGTGCTGCCAATAAAGGCGCGCCACAGGGCCAGCGCGTCGTCATCGCTCAGCCCGGTGAGGAAGTCGGCATAGCAGCCGGGCCGTGGCAGGGCGGTGGGCGTTTGCAGTTCCGCCGGATAGAGCCGGGTGGTGATGAGCAGCCGCGAGGCGCGCACCTGGGCCAGGCGCTGCAGCAAACGCCCAGCACGCGGGTCGGCGCACTGGCGCAGGCGGTGTTTTTCCAGGTAGGTCTCCTTGACGGTATCCGGCAGGCCATAGAAGCGGGCGATGTTGTTGGCGGTCTGCTCATCCAGATCCTCGTCGGGCAGGTAGGCGGCGTCCATGCGCGCATAGGCCAGCAGCAGGCGCTCCAGGCCATCGAGCACCAGCAAAAAGGGCCGCTGGTCGAGGATGTGCCAGAGCTGCTCCTCGCGCTCCGGGGCCGGGATCTGGCGTACCTCGGCCTCCGGCAGCCCGACAGTGTACGCCAGGGCGCGGATGACGAAGTTCTCGAACGAGGCATCGCTCTCGTAAAAGCTCCACCACATCCGCCCGGCGAGGTGCGGCAATTCGTTCGGGGCAATGTCGTTGAACCACTTCCAGGTCAGGGCGCTCTTACCCATGCCACCAATCGCCACCAGCGTGAACAGGCGCACGTCCGGTGGCACAATGCGGTCGGCCGTCACCCAATCCGTCAGCCGCTGCAGCTCATCGCGCCGCCCGACCACGTCGCGGGTCTGCAGCAGGGAGTAGGGATGCGCAATGTATGGCGTGGGCGGGCTGGGAATCAGGTTCGGCGGGTGCAGGTGCAGCGCTGGCGGCTGCGGCGGCGCGGCGGCGGCCTCGGCGAGGCAGGCGCCCAGCGACTGGATGATATGGCTGCGCAGTTCCACCGGCGTCTTGAACTCCAGGCGTCCACGCCCCTGGCTGGCACGGATTTTGAGGGCTTCGAGGCGCTCTTGTGCGTCTTTGTCCGCCTCCACCATCGTGATGGTCAGCGGGTGCTCGCGGTGGATGGTAAACACCAGGATGGGGATGCCGCGTTCGACGGCGCGGTTGAACTCCATTTCGGTAATGGAAATGTCGTGCCCGGCGGGCCGGTGGCCGTAGCGCCAGGCGTAGATGCCGATGTAGAGGTCCGCCTGGTCCACCATCTCCAGCGACACGCGGATGGCATCGGCATCGCGGGCGGGCAGATGCTCCATGCCAATGGGGAAGACGCCCTGGCGCAAGCAGGCATCCATGGCTTGTTGACGATGCTCGGGCAAATCGATGGACGTGCTGCTAATCATGGCGCTGGAACGTGTTGGTCCTGGCATAGGCGTGTCCTACGGGATGACGAGCGGCGCACCGTACCCAGCGGGCGGCAGCGGCAGCTGCCCAGGTTGCTGCGGCGGACGTATACCATACGGACGGCGCTGGGTCCACCGCACCGCCCAGGAGGTCGTGGGCTATGTTGCACGTGAGAGGCTTCCCATACAGAGACCTGGCGTTTCCCACAAGAGCCCACGAGCCAATTTTTCCAGCCCGTGTATGGCAGCTTGACATACTGTATGCTTGCGCAAGACAGTAGGCACGACTCTCTGCAACCCGTTACTGGATATGTGAGGGAAGCATGCACACACCCGCCTACCATACGCAACTTATCATCGCCGCATCTGAGCGGCTTGGACGATATCTCCAGGCACTACCGCGCGACGCCTGGGACCATCTCAGCGCCTGTCAGGGCTGGACGGTGCGCGACGTGGTCGGGCATCTGGTCTGGGGCGCGGAACTCTACGCCACGACCGTCACCCGTGGCCTGCACGGCGCGAGCGACCCGTTCGACGGACTTCCCCCTGCCGGCTCGGTCACGGGCGACTCCGCCGCACCGCTGTTTGACCAGTTGAGCCTGGCACGTGGCGCCAGTCTGGGAGAACAGTTGCTGCCGACCTTCCTCAGCAGCAGCGCCCACCTGTCTGCGGTCTTCGCCGGGGTGGGACCGCAGGGCTGGAACGCCGTCTGCTACCATCCAGGCGGCTTGGCCCCGGCCTGGGCTTTCGTGGATTTCCGGCTGACCGAGCTGGTCATGCACGGCTGGGATATCCGCTCCCGATTTGAGCCGACAATGTCCCTGCCGCCCGAGAGCGTGCCGGTGTTCCTCAGTGTCCTGGCTGCCGGGATAGGCTGGATCTTCCGGCCAGGGCCACCACCCAGCGCGCCGGTGCGCTATCGCTTTGCGATGACCGATCCCGTGCCCAGCTCCCTGGATATCGTGGTCAGCGGCACACAGGCGCAGGTCGAGCACGACAGCATGGCCCAGGCAGATGTCACGTTGCAGTGTAGCGCCGAGACCTGGGTGTTCCTCATGTATGGCCGCCTCAGACTCCAGGAGGCGCTGGCCCAGGGCCGCATCACGGCGGATGGTCCGACGGACCTGGTAACGGCCTTTGC
The DNA here is from genome assembly GCA_005777235.1 of Pseudomonadota bacterium. Classification (GTDB taxonomy): domain Bacteria; phylum Tectomicrobia; class Entotheonellia; order Entotheonellales; family Entotheonellaceae; genus SXND01. The sequence goes on along the minus strand of SXND01000116.1, from coordinate 3,090 downwards.
ACAGTGGTTTCGCGGCGTCTAACTACAGGAGAGCAAAGCTGCGTGCCTTCAAGGCGATCGCCAGTTACGGCCTGCGCTGTGCTGCTGGTGCCCAGCGCCGCGGGTGCGGCGCCGGCGGGGTGGGACGCCACGGGCCATCCGCTGTGGCACCGCATGTGGACCTTGCTGCATGCGCCAGCCGTGTCGCTGTCTGGTGCCACCGGGCCGCATGGTGTGCCGGTCGGGGTGCAAGTGATTTGGCCGTGCGGGCAGGATGAGCGTGTGCTGGCCATGGCGGCCTGGATGCACGCCCGGCTGGGGTAAGGCACCGTGCGAGCCGCTACTCCGCCGACCCGTGTGCCAGCGTCTCGTCAAGGAACTGTTGCCAGATGGCGTTCGGCTGCCAGATCTGATTCAGGGTCGCCTGCGCTGCCTCCGGTGCCAGGCCTTGCCGCAGCACGCGGTAGAGATAGACAAAGGCGGAGACGCGCATATTGGCAATGCAATGCACAAAACGCTTTTTGCCCTGGGTGGCCTCCATGGCCGTACAGAATTGCGTAAAATTCTCGGCGGTCGGATGCTCCCACACCACCGGAATGTGGATATAGGCCATGCCCTGCTGCGCTACGACCTCTGCCTCCCTGGGCAAATCGCGTGGCGTGGTGCCAGTCGCCAGGTTAATCACCACCTCATAGCCCGCCTCTTTAATGGCCGCCAGTTGGGCCGAGGTCGGCTGTCCAGACGTGCCAAGCTGCTCATCAATAGCCAGCATATTGTAGATAGTCGCCAGCGCTGCGGTCGTCATCGCGATGTTCTCCTGTTATTGTCACTGCTTCCCAAGCAGGCAAGATGCCCGCGCTCCCAGGCCATGGATTCCCCACCAACCCCTAACCCCTACCCCCTAACCCCTACCCACTCTCCCGCCCGCCTGTCTGCCAACCGCCGCCGAGCGCTTTCATGAGCTGCACCGAGGCGGTCATGCGGCGCGTCGACAAGTCAAGTGCCGTGCGGGCCGCGCTCAGCGCCACATTCTGCGCCGTAATGACCTCCAGATAGGTCGTGATGCCACCCTTGTAACGATTCAGCGCCACGGTCAGCGCCGCAGCCGCGATCTGCACGGCGCGCTCTTGTTGCTGCGCTTCCTCTTCGAGAATACGTAAGGTCGAGAGCTGGTCTTCCACCGCCTGGAACGCCATGAGCACGGTCTGGCGGTAGGTCGCCGTCGCGGCCTCGTGCAGGGCCTTGGCCTGCTCGGTCACGGCCTGGCGCCGACCACCATCAAAGGCCGTTTGCACCAGCGAAGCCCCCAGGGACCACAGCACGCTCGGCCAGGAAAACAGGTTCGCCAGGCTCGAACTCTCAAAGCCCAGCGACGAACGCAGCGTCACCGTGGGATAGAAGGCCGCCTGGGCAATGCCAATTTGCGTATTGGCCGCGGCCACACGCCGCTCGGCAGCCGCAATATCTGGGCGCCGCTCCAACAGTTCAGACGGCAGGCCCACCGGGATGGCTGGCGGTGGCACAGCCAGCGGCGCCGGCGGCAGGCTGAACTCAGCCGGTGGTTTGCCGAGTAAGAGGGCGATGGCGTGTTCCAGTTGCGCCCGCTGGATGCCCAGATCAATGGCCTGGGCGCGGGTGATTTCATACTGCGTGCGGGCTTGCAAGACCTCGATCTGCGACGCCACCCCCTGGTTATAGCGATTGGTGGTCAGCTCGAGGGCGCGCTCAAAGGCCGCAATGGTCAAGTCCAGCAGTTGTCTCTGCGCATCCAGACCGCGCACCAGGAAATAATTGACCGCCAACTCGGCGTGGAGGCTGAGGCGGGCGGTTTCCAGGTCTGCGGCACTGGCCTGCACCGTGGCCAGATTGGCTTCTACGCCGTGGCGAATCCGACCCCAGAGATCTAGCTCATAGGAGAAATCAAGGGGCAACTGTATATTCGCCCGTGGAGCCGACGGCGCCGTGCTGCTACTGCCCGAACGGTTCAGCGATGGCCGTGACCCTGTGGCCGTGGCAGTTCCCGTGACGGTAGGCAACAAGGCGGCGCGGGCGATGTTGACCGTCGCCCGAGCCGCCCGCAGCTGCGCTTCCGCCGCCGCCAGGGTCTGATTAGACACATCGATCTGCTCTTCCAGGGCGTTTAACTGTGGATCTTGAAAGAGCTCCCACCACGCCCCACGCGGTGCGTCATCACTGGGCCGGGCAACTTTCCAGCCTTCCATCTCCTTAAAACTGGCGGGTGGGGCTTCTTTAAAGGCCTCAGGCACTGGCGCCACGGGTTTGTGATACTGTGGGCCAATGGCACAGGCCGTCAGTGTCAGCATTATAAATGCGCCGAGGGCGTACAGGGCCAGCGGGGGCATAGCAGGTCTCCGCATGTTTGCACTTCCCCACGACGCACCAACCGGGGGATTCCAGGAGCCGCCTGACGACGGCGTTCGCGGGATATGCCAACCCCGGCATGGGAGGGTGGGCAATACCCCATCAGACTTTCAGACCAAGAGACTTCTTGATGTGCTTGGCCAAGGCGTCGTCGATTTCGGTATGAGGTAGAGATCATGCCGCGCACCATGCCGATCCAAGAGACAACCTTCACGCGTCAGCTGACGAATGAACTCACCCCGTTGCATAAGGTAATGGTTTTGGTGTAGTGCTCGTCGGGCACATCATCCACGACCAGCAAGCCGTAGGCGTCCTTCAGATTGTCTTCCAGTTCTGCTAAGGTTTCGCCTTGTGTCATCACGTCGGGGTGCTCAAGTAATTTGCCCAGCCAAAAGCGTTCCCCTTTCCAGTACACCATGGTAAGTTGTGGATTCACGCTCATTGCACCTTCAGCTCTCGGGTTCTCGGCGAGATCCCTCGCATCTGGATCACACAAGCATCATGAATGCGTCACGCCCTGGGCAGGCTCCCAGTCCGGGGGAGTCTCCGGCACCGCCCGGCGGGCACTGCCCCGGCGCGGTCTGGCGCACCAGAGGCGGAAGCGATCCAGATAGAGATATACCACCGGCGTGGTATACAGCGTCAGTAACTGACTGACGATCAAGCCGCCGACGATGGTAATCCCCAGCGGGCGACGCAATTCAGCGCCCGTCCCCGTGCCCAGGGCCA
>SXND01000115.1 GCA_005777235.1 Pseudomonadota bacterium | reverse complement strand
GGCAGTTTCGATGGGACGGTGAAGCTGTGGGACGCAGCGACAGGGGCCGAGCGCACCATCCTTCGGGGCCATTCAGGCCCAGTGAGAGCGGTGGCCTGGAGTCCGGATGGCATCACCCTGGCCTCAGGCAGTTTCGATGGGACGGTGAAGCTGTGGGACGCAGCGACAGGGGCCGAGCGCACCATCCTTCGGGGCCATTCAGGCCCAGTGAGAGCGGTAGCCTGGAGTCCGGATGGCACCACCCTGGCCTCAGGCAGTGGCGATGGGACGGTGAAGCTGTGGGACGCGGCGACGGGGGCCGAGCGCACCACCCTTCGGGGCCATCAAGCCTGGGTGCAGGCGGTAGCCTGGAGTCCGGATAGCAAAACCGTAGCCTCAGGCAGTGGCGACCAGACGGTGAAGCTGTGGGACGCGGTGAGGGGGACCGAGCGCGCCACCCTTCGGGGCCATCAAGCCTGGGTGCAGGCGGTGGCCTGGAGTCCAGATGGCAAAACCTTGGCTGCTGTCGCCGCTGGGCAAGGCATGCGGTATCATACCGCGACACACCCCCCGACGCTTGTCGGCCTGACTGTCTGGATGCCAGGGTTTCAGTGGATCTCCCTCAGGCCCGACAGGCTGACGTACAGTGCCTCTCTTCAAGGTGATACGCGTCTCTTTCTGCGTTTTCCTGATGCCCCGCTGCGTCTCTATCCAGTGACACGCTGCTATCCGTCTCTGCGCAAGACGGGTGCGGCGGCCCTCCTACCATCCTGGTCGCGCGGGGCTCCGGAGGTGCAGCCGGCGCGCTGGTGTCTCTTGAGGTATGAGATGTCGCAGTGGCTGCAGGCCAATGTGCTTCTCGTGGTCAGTCTGCTCATCACCACGGGAGGCGTGGGCTGTGGCTGGGCGTATCACCACTGGCGGACGACCAGCCACGTCCTGGCGATGGATTTCCTGAGTGCGGCGGGCTTTCGTCAGGAGCGCAGCGTGACTCAGCATGCGCGCCTGGCCGTCCGCGGCGACGAACGCGCTCTCGTCCTGCATGTCTTGCCCGATGCCAAGGCCCTCACCGGCTTGCAGCGCCAGGTGCACCAGCGTGGCCTGCCAGAGCGGGTGTATCTTGTTGATCCACAGGTTGAGGGCAACGCCTCAGCGCTGGCGCCTTTACGCAAGCTCTTCGAGACTATCCCGATCATTCCTCTCTCCTCCGCCCCCATGCGTGAGGCCCTGCGCCAGGGCATTGCGCGCGAACGTTTGTACGCTCTGGAGTTGCCGTTTCGTCTGCGCGAAGACCCGTATGACGACTCGACGCCCATCATTGATGCCAACGGGTTTTTTGGGCGTCAGCACGAAACTGAGGATATCACCACGACCTTGGCCCAACGGCAGCACCTGGCGGTGCTCGGGTTACGTAAATCTGGCAAGACATCACTGCTCAACCAGATCGAAGGGCGTTACGCCCATGTGCCAACACTGAAATTGGACTGCCAAGGGTTCAGTAGCAACGACGCTGAACCCTTCCTCCAGGCCATCGTCACCGGCCTGACCAGGGCCTTCGTTGACTTACGCCTGCGTCATCCGCGCCTGCCTGCCCGCGTCGAGAGTGTGGAGAGCGCTGTGCAGGCCCTGCGCCTGCTTATTGGGGCCTGGTGCACGGGCCACACCAGCGAGCCGATCGTCCTGTTCCTCGACGAGGTGGATAAGTTTCTTCCCCTCTACCCTGGCGCTGCTGACGAGCCCGCGAATCAGGTCCGACTGCGCACCTACGTCACGGTGTTCCGGGCCTTGCGCAGCCTGGCGCAGACCACCAACGCCCTCAGCCTGGTGGTGACGGCGTACCGCCCGGACTGTGTCCGGCGCAATCTGCTCCCCATCCCTGGGCTGGAGAATCCGATGTTTCAGTCGTTCCGAGAGGTCTTTCTCGGTCCCCTGGAGGTGGCGGCGGCAGAGCGTATGGTGAATGATATCGGCAGTTGGCAAAACATCGTCTGGGACCCAGAGGCCTGTGCCGAGGTGGTGCGCTGGAGTGGTGGCTTCCCCTTGTTGACCCGCCAACTGGCCAGTGTGGCAACCAACAGCGGCAAGGTCAAACGGGTGTCGCTGCCCACGGTACAGAGAGCCGTCGAGCGCTTGCTGGCCGCCTTTGGAGATTCCATCATCCACGATTACTTCACGGAGGCCTTCTGGCAGGTATTAGAACCCAACACAGAACAGGCCCTCTTGCGGACCATTGCCCACCAGCCAGGGGCGCTACAGCCCCAGGATGCTACCCAGGAGGCCGGGCTACGCTCTTTGACGCACTTTGGCTTGATCACGCGCATGGTAGACGGCGACTACGACATTTGCGGAGAACTCTTCAAGCAATGGCTCCAGCGACTGAGCTAAATCCCTACAACGCCACCAGGCCAGGCAATGCGTTTGTCGGGCGCGAGACCTTACTGAGCACCCTGACGCACGGGCTGACCCAGGGCAATAGCTATGCCGTGGTGGGCGGGCGGAGCATCGGGAAATCGTCGCTGTTACAGGTCTTGCAGAGGCAAGCCAGTGCTCTGCCTGGTCTCCATGTTGGCCAGCTCGACATGCAGAGCCTCGACGCTGTCACCCCCGTGCGCTTGTGGGCCAAGCTGGGCGAAGCCATTACTGGGCAGGCCGAGCCCTGGCGCGTCCTGCCCAGCGACCGGGCGTTCGAGACCTTCCTCGACCAGCTCCAGCACCACTCAGCGCCCCTGGCGCAGGCACGCGGGGCGGACTGGGCGGCATGCCTGCTCGTGGATGAACTGGATATGGCGGCTCGTGTCTTACCAGACGACACCTTTTTCCAGAACTTGCGGCATTTCTTGATGGCGTCACCATTTGCCAGTCGTATCCGTCTGGTGGCGACGGGCGCCAGTGGGATGACGGATCTCATCGCCGTCGGCTCGTCGCTCAATTGCTTGCGTCGGCAGGATCTCGGCTGCCTCACCCCCGAGGAGAGCGCGACCCTGGTGCGTCTCGGTTGGCCCAAGGGCGCGTCATGGGTCGACGAACTGTCTGCACTGACTGGCGGCCATCCGTATCTCCTACAAGGGGCCCTGGAGGAGCTGTGGGGCCACACGGAACCCATCACCACGGCGCGGCTCCATACGGCGGCACAGTCCTTACTCCGGCGATTCCCCGTGTTTGCCAACTGGCTGGCGCACTTGACGCCTGCGGCGCGCACGTTGTTCAGGGTGTATATACGGCAGGACACCTGGCTGTCCAGAGACCACGCCCTGGCTCACACGCCGCAGGCTGAACGTAGCGCGTTCGACGACACGCAGCGCCTCCTGGCCATACACGGCGTCATTACGCTCCAAGGCAATGGGCAGGCACGCTGGAATGGCAGCCTCTTCCGCGACTGGTTCCTGGGGTAGATTGCCCCAGGCAAGGTGTTGTTACCCATACCACCGGAGTCTAACGGCCCCGATATGGTACTCCCTGGTAACGGCTGGTGGCGTTTCAACGACTCGGACACCGTGTTCGTGTTCGTGCACGGCATCCTATCCAACGCCAAGGACTGCTGGAGCGCATCCAACGGAACCTTCTGGCCGGATCTGGTGTATAGCGACCCCCGTTTTGGCAAGCCAGCGCTGTATCTGGTGGAGTACTACACAGCCATTGGGAGTGGGAACTATGGTATCGAAGATGCCGCCAGGGATGTCTATGCACGGCTGAATATCCCAGATGTTGTCCTCAGGCAAGCCGTGATGACGAAGCCGAAAATTGTGTTTATCGCCCACTCCACGGGCGGTCTCGTTGTGCGTTCGTTACTCGTGCACCATGCCGCAGCGTTCGCTGCCAAGCAGATGGGCGTGGTACTCGTCGCTTCGCCATCACGCGGCTCAGAGTGGGCCAATCAGATACGCCACTTTACCCGCGCCATCAAGAACAAGATGGCTGATCAGTTACGACGCGATGATCCCACTATGCACAATTTGGACAACGATTTCGCCGAAATATGGCACCGAAACGCCCCTACATCGCGTTGGATCGGTCTTGATCTGTTCGAGAATCGCTTCGTTGTCCGTCTGTTGCGCATCTTTACGCGGACACTCATCGTGGATCCAACCGTAAGCACCTCATACTTTGGTCGAGCGAACATTGTCCCAAACACCGATCACTTCTCTATAGCCAAACCCGATAATGTGGAGCATCCATCACACATCAGGCTCGTCGATTTTTTCCTGAATGACTTTGCCACGCTGTAGCCCCACATCGGCTTCATAAGTCATTCCAGCTATTGCAGATCATGCCGTAGCACTTGAATGACTTGCCGTTCTTCCTGGCCTTGGAGATTGCGTGAAGTCGTATCTGACTTAATAGTCCGGCGTATCTCAGGGACATACCACGACACATCGACCCCAGGGCTTTTATTCCCTGTGGTGTTGTCGAGTAGCGTCGTGTTCAACGTAATTTTGATGCTACGCCATTTCCCGGTCGGTCCCACCACATCTTCCCACTCGCCGACCGTGGCAGAGATCGTATGTTCGCGCGTCGCCCCGGTCTGGACATTCGTTTCGCGACTGGTTTGCTGCCAGGTCTTACCAGGGTGGAGCGGAAAATCGAAATATTTGAGCGGGGGCGAGTAATCAAAGCCCGTCCCATCGGCGTTGCGGGTACTGATGAGATTCCATGCTGGCGTGAAGAGGAGCGTGCGGACTTTGCCAGTCTTACTATTGACCGTTTTTGCAGCCACCGTGATCGCGCCGTTACCCACAGCGATGACTTTCCTTTCAACGCTATATGTCGCTTTTGGATTATCAGGATTGCTATATTCGACGACATACGTATCACCCACTTTGGTCTGTGGGCTCCCCACAGAGGGGACTGAGGAGGCTGGAGGACGTTGACTCCTCTCCCGGGCCTCCTGCTCGGCCCTGGCGCGTTGGAGGCGTTCGGCGGCTTCGCGTTGGCTGCGTTCTAGGGCTTCGCGTTGGCTGCGTTCTAGGGCTGCACGGCGGGTCTGTTCGAGTGTTGCTCGCTGGGCCTGCGCTGCAGTCTCCTGGCGCAGGCGTTCTAATGTCTCCCGTTGCGCCTGCTCCAGGGCCTCGCGGCGGGCTTGCTCCAGGGCGGCCCGTTGTGCTTGTTCGGCAGCTTCACGACGGGCCTGTTCCAGAGCCACTTGTTGCGTCTGTTCAGCGGCTTCACGACGGGCCTGTTCGAACATGGCCCGTTGCGCTTGTTCAGCGGCCTCACGGCGGGCCTGTTCCAGGGCGGCCCGCTGGGTTTGCTCTTGGAGCTCACGGCGGGCCTGTTCCAGGGCGGCCCGCTGGGCTTGCTCTTGGAGCTCACGGCGCGCACGTTCGGCAGCTTCGCGCTGTATTTGTAAGGCATGTTGTTGCTGGGCGCGTTGCTCGGCTGTTGGTTCAGCGGCGAGCGCCACGAGCAGTAGGGGCACGGCGAGGCATCCAGCCGCCGCCACACGACCTTGGGGGCGTTCGCGCCATTGTTCCATGCGCCGCTCAAGATACGTGACCCCATGCGCGGCCACGCGTACCCCACCTTGCGCGGCGGACTCGATGCGTTCGAGGCTGGAGGGGAACGGTGCTCCCCGCTGCCGGTACCGTTCTTCCAGCCGAGAGAAAGGCCAGAGCACAAGCGCCGTGAGACCTTCGAAGGCCCACACGACACCATGCATGAGGCGGTGTATCCCTCTGAGAATCAGGGGGCTCCCCCACCACGCCGCCAACCCGGCTATGCTAAGCATCAGCGCGCAACGCCACAACAGGGAGAGACTGTGCAGGAATGTTACCACACTCGAAAGGCTCTCTTGGAATGGGCTAAGCATGATACGTCTTCTCCACGGGTCACAAGGGGGCCAGCCCTCCGGGGCTGCATGTGCGTTCAACGTGCGCGTGTATCCTCTGGAAGGCTACTATGCAAGGTATAAAACTGATCGCTGATCTGCCCTAGCATGCCGCGGCGTACCGCTACGACGCGGGCCACGCCTCGGTCGTGTTGCCGGAGGGGTTCGTGCAACTCGCGCAGTATCTGCTGTTGCTTGCGCCAGATCGCCAGAAGTCTGACCCGGCGAGTGGAGGACATCTGGGCCGCCACCGCCTGCAGGATTGCCTCACGCGTGTGCAGTGCGCCCGGGCGTGGCTCTGGGGTGTCCTCCAGCCCGCACAGGATGGCGATCCACTCCACAAGCACAAAGGCAATGAAGACATCGAAGAGGTCTTGGCCCTCGCCCATTGCCCTCCACAGCGTCTGGGCCTCATCCGGGGCCAGTACCGAGATGGGGTGTTCCGCTGAGGCAAACCAGTATTGCAGGAGGCGCGTCAGCCCCTTGGCGATGGGGCCGGTTGTGGCGATGTCTGCGTCTGCCGCCATCCAGGAGCGGCTTTGGTCAGGATGGCAGAGCGCTTGCGCGATGGGCGTCAGCGAGCGGTGCGGTTGGAGGACACCGGCTTGAGATGACACGACGATGGGGCGCAGCGTCTGCCGTTTCCCGTAGTCTTTGAGGGGCACGGTGTCAATGTCCTCGAGACACAAATCGTTGAACAGACCGAGTATCTTCCCATAGAAGGGCGGTACCGGCGCTGCCGCCGAAGAGCCTGACTTAACCCAACCGACGATCTCGTCGAGCATGGCGGGCTGGCTCCAGAGCTGCTGGCGGGCGACCGTGGCGAGCAGGTGTAGTGCCTCCTCTTGCACCTCCGTATCGGCGCTCTCGGCGATGAGACGTTTGAGCCAATACAGCACCCGGAAGCCTGGCATATCCCACAACTGGTCGACAAACTCGCACACAGCCCCGTGTTGTTGACGACTAAACAGATCCTCCAAAAACTCTTCGACGATAGTTTCGAGGCGTGGATGGCGCTGCATTTCCTGCAGGAGGTAGGCCATTCGCGTGTAAAAGAGCTGTTGCTGGAAGGCATCCGAGAGATGGCTGACAAACTGCGCCACGAACGCCCCAGGATCGGCCAACACGGTTGCAGTCCGTTGCGCATCCGCAACCACGAAACGGTGCTCCGCTCCCCGGACCCACTCCACTAACCAGGTACGGCCATACCGCTCCGGATGCTCCATGGCGACCGCCATCGACAACTGCACCACCTGCTGCGCCACTTTTGCCGAGTCCGCGAACAACAACCCTGCTTGCAAGACCTCCTCAAAGCGCTCGAGGAGATAAAAGGGATCATCCTCGTTGAGGAGCCGCTTGACTTCCTCCCGCAGTGGCGGCATCTGAAACGTCAGATAACGCTGCCCGTCATCGGCCACCGCTGTCGTGATCTGGCAGTCCCGGAGGATCTCGCGACGCTTCTGGCGCCAAAGCTGAGGCAAGGGCGTCTCGCGGCTGCTGAGACGGGTTTTCGTGCTGCCATCCGGGTCTTGATACGTCTCGCTGAAGGTCTCCCGGGCGGTTTTCTCCCGTAAAAACACGTGTAGCACCTCGTCAAAATCTTGCAAAGCAAGGCCCGGGAAGAACGCCGCTGTGAACAGTGTCGCGCGTCTCACTTCACTACTCACGTCCGTCTGCTGCGGCATTTCCAGCAGGGAGGTGCTGGCAGCAGTCGTCGTCTGAGCATAGGCGTCACACGTGCGCAGCAAGTCGCTTGGCGTCTGCGCCTTGTCGAGTTCTCGACGGAAGTAGTCATAGAACTCATACGGTTCTCCTTTTTCAGCATCTCTCAGCTGACGCACTGTATCAAAGAGCGCTGCATAGTCATCGGGGAACTGCTGTTGGAGGAGCACGAAGAGCGCATCGACATGCCATGTCAGCACCTCTGGTATCACGTCCGCTTTGTCGACGACCCAGGAGGGCGCGACGCAGATGAGCCACAAGGCGCGTTCGCGCAGGTGGTCCCTCGCTGCTTCCAGAGTGTCGCGTGCGCCCCGTTCACGGCCCAAGGGCCGTAAAAAGCCTTCAGTTTGTAGGGAGGAGCGCCCAAAGAGATCCACAATCACCGCGCTGCCCTCTTGGAGGACTGCCTGCGTGGCGAGGAACGTCTCAAGGTTGATGTCCTGAGTCTGCGTACTCAGGCGGGCAAAAAAGGAGAGTTGCCGTCTGTGTTCTTGATCGCGAGCAATCTCCAGGCGCTCCATCAGTTGGAAGGCGGCATACTGAGCCACGCCCCGGTCGTCACATTGGATGAGCAAGAGTTGCTGGCGTTGCAGCGTCTGCCGGTGTTATGCCAACTCGCTCCCGGAGAGGTGAAAGATCTTGTGCTCGTTGATGAGCAAAGGACGTGTGTGGTCGGTAGGTCCTGCCTGCTGGTCCGCTCCTCTGGTAGAATGGAAATGATAATTTCGGTGATCGTAACTTCTGTTGTCATAGCGCTTGTTGTCAATGTTATGCGCACTCTGGACATCCCCTTCCACGGTACTCTCACGAAACGTAATGCGTGGCTCTCGGGCTTGCCCGGCATGATCCGAGGGCCGCTCGGGCTCTGTCGCAGTCGGTGCCTGCTCTGGAGAAGCACTTGTTCCAGAGGTCGCTCCTTGAGGCGGCAGTGCGCTCGGCTCGTCCTGGTCCGAGGGAAGTATGGATTCTGCGGCGGGCGGCATCTGATCCGGCTTGTCACTCATGGCCGTGGTGTCTCCTTTCCCGCAACAGCCCGTATGGCCTCATCCACTTCCTTCGCCATCTCACTATAGGCCAGTGGGGGCAAGGCTCCCATCTGGAACCGTGCCGCCACTGCCGTGAGTAACTGCTCGGGGCACTGTGGAGTGTGTAGATCAAGTGATCGACGCCCAACATACGGCAGCGGCAGGGTATCGCGGGTGAGGTCAGTATGACAGAGAAAGACAATAGGTATCCCACGTTCCCAGGCAGCGCCAATTTCCAAAGTGACCCAGCGGGCTTTGAGTGCTTTCTCGCTTGCCACCACGAACATCATCTGTGCTGTCTTCAAGGCGGCTTCAATGCGCGCCTGCCACGCTTCCCCCAACGGCACGCTTTGCTCATCAAGAAAGACGGGTAAAGGCCGTTGGAAAAACGTCCGCTTCATCCACCCAACGACCACGCGGGCGATCGCCTTTTCTTCGGAGATATGACTCACGAAGATGTCTACAGCCTGGTCAGAACCAGTTGAAGATGGGGACTCCTCACCACGCCCAGAGTGCGCAGAGGCGGTAGATCCCGTTTGTGCAGTTTCTCTGCGCGGGGCGTCAAAATAGTAGCGCCTATTGTCAATTGTGTGCGCGCTCTGGACATCTCCATGCACGGTGCTTTTGTGAAATTTGATATCGTGCATCCCTTCCTCCTCTCTTCCCTTGCTCAAACCTGTGGCCACGCTTACTCCGCTGGTGGCGTCTCTGTGGCGTTCTCCGTGCCGAGCTGCGCTGCCTCGGCTTTTGGCGCGAGCTGCTTACGCGCGCGCCGTTGGGCGAGTTCCTGCATCGCCTGGTCAGGCTCGCCCTCGCCGGGCTCCTCTGACGGACTCCAAGCTGGCGCTTGCGTCCCTTGGGCCATGGCGGCAAGCCGCTGCTCATACGTGGCCCTATCCTTCTCATCTGCGGCATGTGTCGAGGTACTAACGTCTTCTTGGGCCTGCAGCAGCCTCTGTTGCTGGACGAGGGCTGATTGTCCAGTCATATGCTGCGCCTCAAGCTCCTGCAGCCTTTTCTGGACGAGGGCTTCTACTTCTTTATTGCGCAGACCAATCTTCTGGAGCTGTTCATTTTCGGCGGAAGCGGCCAGCGCTTGGCGACTGGCGGTATCTTCGCGGTCAAAATTGTTGATCTGAATCATCACCCCGTATTGCTCCGCCACGGCCTCGCGGGCAATGGTGTTCACAATCTCCTCCAGCTGCTCACGGTGCGCCGCCGTAGTATAGCGCAGGGCTGGTTGACTCACCGTTTTTAACTCGGCCACCAAAGCCGTCTCACAATAGGTCCGGATATCATCGAGAGTAAAATCACACTGCCGAAACCGGCCCCAGCCCTGCGGGTGGACAGCTGTGACGCGAAAGTTCCCTTGAAAATTCAGTTGCTCCACGCCTGCCAACGGGAGCACGGCAAGACGCAACGTGCTGAGTTTGTGCATCATGGCATTGATGTGCCGCGTGATGGCATTATCCAGCCACTGGATGGCGACGTTTGTCACGTCGGCGCAATACGTCTCGGCTAAGTGTCGGGTCACGCAGGCGACGAGCGTATCCTGCAGCGACGGGTGAGCGGCATCAGTTGAGAGGTCATATTTCATGTACACGGTCTCGGCGTCCACTTGGTGCAACTGTTGCGCTAAGACACCCTGAATAGACGTCTCCATGGCAGCGCGTACATCGCGGTTCTGATTCAGGAGATGCGCCAAGTTGTTGAGATCGGAGATTTTCAGGGTCGCGCGCACTTGCAGACTCACCGTGATAGATGCCTCGCCCGTTGGCAGCTCTGGACATTGAAACGTATAGAGTTTGAGGTCTTGAAGATCATTTTCCTTCATATCGGTCTTGGTGACGAGGTGGTGCAAGGTGAAACCCATACGCTGGGTCGCCTCACCCATCAGGCGTTTGACCTCGGCGGCTTGGGCGGGAAAATGCAGCAGAATCTCTACGTAGGTTTTCCCAAAGAACACCTGCGCCGTAATCGTGGCCAGCGTTTCTCGCACCCAAGGAAGGAGGACGGGACTGCCTGCCCGTTTGTACTGCCCGTAGTCGCGCAGCACCAGTTGCAGATCATTTTTGATCGTGATCGGCGCCGTGGAACCGTAGGGTGTATGAGGGATGTCCACTGTCATGGGCACGAACGGCTCGACCCGCTGCTCCTGTGCCGCTACCTCGACGCTGAGGCGTCCCAGCGTCCGGCCTTCACGCTCCAACAGGGTTTGGAGCATCGCCCGCAAGGGCCGTTGCACGGCTGGGGTGGTCATCTCGTAGTAACAGGCGTGCACCGTGACGTGCTCTGCAAAGAACGCGCGCACAGCGCGCTGCACACGCTGTTCTAGGTCCGACAGGTGTGGATAGTGCAGAATCGCTTGCATCTGCTGGTGCGGATGAATCTCCAGATCGGCTGAGACCGTAAGCTGGTGTTCCTCATCGCTATCGGTGAGCGTCACCGTGACTGGCAAGGCGACGATGTGCGAGACGGCGAGCTGTTCCTCGTAGCGCAGGGTGAGCCGCACCGCAAAGTCCACCCCAAAATGTTGCCGCATAGCGTCTTCGACAAAGCGACCTAAGGCTTGCTTTTTGCCATCGTAATACTTATCAATACACGCCCCGATATCATCCTGCCGCACGAACTCATGCACATAGCGCGCAATCGCCCCATACAACGCCTCCTGGGGGGTCTCCGTATGACTCACGGCTTGGGCCAGGCGCGTTTCCTGGCCCGGGGGACAGCTCACCCGGAAGGCGACGATCACCGCAATCTCCCGATTCCTCGTAAAATCACTCAACAGGATAGGCTCTGTTTTGGACTCGACACTGCGATCTCCCCATTCTGTACTGGAGACCACGTAGTATCGTAGGTTCCGCTTGAGCCACTGGAGTTTGCTCACGACAATCTTTTCGGTATCCGCCTGCACGCACACCAGAGTTTCTCCGGCCCGGAGCGGTACTTTACCAGACACGCGACGAATCACGGCATCACAAGCGTGCTCGTGGGACATGGGTTGACTCCTCTGGGGGGGCTCCATATGCTGTAGAACGGTAGGGGAGAGACGTTGTGAGACCCCCTGCACCTTCTGCTCAAGATGTCGGAACACCTCCGCTGCCTGCCGGGTGTCCTCTTCCAGGTCCACGACCACGCCTACCTGTGTGAGGGTAAAGCCGCGGTGCTGCGGCGTCCGCTGGAGGGTATCCTGCATCGCCCGTTCAGCCGCCGCCAGGTGCTGCGGCCCGTAGCCACGGCTCACCCGGCCGAGCGTTGCCACCAGCCACGGTTCCAGCACGGCCCGTGCGTCGGTCAGGGTGTCGCTGACAATCGTGCCCGGATCGCTCACCTGGTAAGCGACTTGCACCACGGCGAGGCACGTGTGGCCAGCACCAGGCAGGGAGCAACGGCACACCAACGTGTGCTCGGTGGTATCGACCTCGTAGAGAGTCTTCTCCGGTCCCCAACGCAGGTCGTTGGCGGTCAGGCGTTCTCCGAGCCGCAAGGTCCGCAGAGGCTTGCCAGCTTGCAACAGGACCAGCGCGCGTCCTGGCGCTGGCTGGGGACGTTCGTCAGAGAGGCGCCAGCGCTGAATCACACGAGTCGAAAGGATCGGATTATGTGTCTCTGCCATCGGCTCACTTCCTTCCCTTGGCAACGAGCGCCGTGCAGCGGCCTGTAGTGTAGGACAGCGGGGAAGAAGAACGATACCTCAGAGAGCTGAAAGCGCTCTCGTAAGGTCATAGTATTGTACCATAGACAAACGAGAAGATAGAGCACACTATAGTGTGTCCGCAGCACACCCGAACAATCTGGGGCTCCAGACATCATCACTGGTAATTGACTGCCTCAGTGAGGAGCACTTCGTATGCACCCTGACCCGCACATCGTCGTGTGGCCCGACTATCACGGCTTTTATGGCTGGCTATGCCAAGAGGTCGAGGGCCTGCCGGAGGCGGTACTCGATTTTGACTCCCAGGACCCCGCGCAGGAATGGATGTGGTGGTCTATCCGCCGCCAGGTCAGCCACATGGCATGGGATCTGCTTATGGTGATGTACCGACGCTGCCATACGTTGCTCTGGCCCGACGGCCACATCCCCACGCCGATTGCCTGGGAAGAGCATCGGCTGGGCCGCATGCGGGATGATCGGATGCTCGATACGCGCCTGTTCTGGCACCTTGATGTCTTGCTGGAGAAGGTCAAGCTGGGCGTCGAGTGGGCGACCCAGGTGGTCACCAAGGTGCCGGTTGAGACGCTGCGTGCCACGGTGAGCCGGCACCGCGGCACGCCGTTCTGGCGGCAGGTGATCCAGGTCTTACCCCGTGGTGCCTGGATCGACGCCCAGGAGCCGCAGTTCATCTCCTACACCCTGGAAGCCTCGCTCTGGATGTTGTACTACGAAGTCCTGACGCACCTGTGCACTATCCAACGCCTCAAACGTGCCCAAGGGCTATCGACCTGTGTGACCATCCCGCGCGTCGGCTACCTGACGCTCCCTGAGTATACGGGGGAAGCGGCATCCCCTGGGGCCAGTTTTGTCCCGCTGCGTTGACTGCCAGCGAGGGTCCACGCTGCCCTCAGCGCGGCGCGGCGCCAAGGATCGCCACAGCCTCCACTTCGACCAGTAGGTCCGGGGTAGCCAGCGCGCGCACTTCGACCAGCGTCGATACCGGGAAATCGCCGCTAAAAAACTCGCGCCGGGCCTGCCAGACTTCCTCGCGGCGGGTGATGTCGGTGACGAAGATATCCACCTTGACGATGTCGTCCATGCAGCCCCCGGCGGCTTCCATCATGTGGCGGATTTTGCCAAACACCGCCTGGGCCTGTTGATACATGCTGGCGCCACCGGCGACTGTCGTGCCAGTGCGCGCAGTCATACCAGCGATGAAGACTTGGTTGCCGACCACCAGGCAATTCGACCAGGTTTGCGGTGGTGGCTCAGGGACGTGCGGGCTACTCATCCGTTGTTTCGTGGGCATCAGCGTGCCTCCTTCCCTCCAGGGTTGTCCGGCGTTGGCGCGTACAGTGCCATGAAAGACCCCGGCATGCAACCGTAGGTGGCAGACGGCCCGCGCAGCGGGTATGCTGTCCGAAACACAGGAGGTGTCACATGGCATCGCGCGTTGGGGTGGTGGTGTTTTTCGATCTCGTCAGTTACTCGCAACATCAGGCACCCGTCATGGCCGAGCTGGGCAATGACTTTATGCAGGCGGTGAAAGAGGTCACCGCGGCGCTCTACCCTGGGGTCACGCCGCAGCGACGCGAGACCTGCCCCTATCTCGTCTTACCCAGTGGCGATGGGGCGGCGGTGATTCTGTGGGAGACGGCGCCAGGGCATCCGCGCCTGGAGTTTAGCGCCATTGTCCTCGGTGGCGCGCTGCTGCGCTGGGCGCATGAACACCAGCCGGCGGTAGGCCTGCGCTGTGGCATCAACGCTGGCCAGCTCGAAACGGTCACCGATCCCTACGGCGACTTCAACGTCTGCGGCGTGCCGATTAACGACGCGCAGCGCATTATGGATGCCGCGACAGGGGGGCAGATGCTGGTCCACGCTGAGCAGGTAGGAGTATAGGAAAATTAAACGGCCTTTTCCACCAGCTCTGCGGCACCCACCCCCGTGTCGTGCCCCCTGGCCACCTCCCCGCTGGCGCCTCCCCGCTGCTCACCAGCGCCTTCTCCGCGCCACCGGGAGCTCCCCCAGCGC
>SXND01000114.1 GCA_005777235.1 Pseudomonadota bacterium | reverse complement strand
CCGCGTGGGTTGTGCTTGGCAGGGGGGATCAACGGCTGGACAATGGCCCATGGCTCATCCGTCAGATCTGCAGTATATTTTTTCCTATAAAGTTCTTCTTGTTCCATTGTAGCACACTCCTCTACTCTGGAGATATGCGCTCACTCTCTCCTACATGTATATTTTCTGCCAATCAATGTTTCCGGACAGCCTCTTAGTGTTATGCTCGTGACCCCAGGCGCGCCACAAAGCCCATAATGGTCCTATTGACCGTCTCTGGCTGTTCAGCCATGGGGAAGTGTCCGGCCTGGCGTAAGGGCAGGTACTGCGAGCCAGGCACCGCCTGATGGATATCGCGCTCATATTCTTCGGGCGCCAGTGGGTCATCCATGCCGCGAATGAGCAGCAGTGGCGTCTTCAAGGTGTGGATGCGGTCTTGCACGTCAAACTGGTCGATGACCACGAGGTCGCGGTGCTGCGACAGCGGCCCGACCTGGCGATGACAGGCAATCAACTGTTCGCGGAATTCAGGTGCCACCCACTGCATGGCGGTGCGCATGGCGTCGAGCCATTGCGCGTGGACGGCGGGGTCCGTCGCTGCCTGCAGGCGAAAAGCCAGGGTGTCTGGGGCGCGTTTCTTGGCGCGCATGGACACGGTCATCAGCACCAGGCCCTGCACTTCGTCCGGGTAATCCAGGGCATATTGCAGGGCAATGCAGGAGCCCAGGGTGAAGCCCACCAGTACCAGATCGCGCTGATGCCCCTGAGCCCACAGCCAGCCGCGCAGCCAGTCGGTATAGCGCTCCACACTGGCACAGGAGATCCCGGCCAGATGGCCGGGCAAATCCGGGGCAATACTACCAGGAAAGGCGTCGAGCTGGCGGCGGAACGACGCGGCACAACCGCCAGCCCCAGGACCATGGATGAACACGAACTGCGACATGGGTGTGCTCCTCACCTTAGATGTCTGTTTCATAAGGACTTTCCCTGGGAGCGCCACGCTCCAGCGTGGCTTCCGGAGCCGGGCTGGAGCCAGGCGTTCCCAGGGGGGCACTGGCGTAGGACTTCGCAATGGATATCTAGCGCCCGCGCAGCTTGGGATCCAGCACATCGCG
Organism: Pseudomonadota bacterium; assembly: GCA_005777235.1. GTDB lineage: Bacteria > Tectomicrobia > Entotheonellia > Entotheonellales > Entotheonellaceae > SXND01. The sequence goes on along the minus strand of SXND01000114.1, from coordinate 19,772 downwards.
CAGCGCATCACCAAACAAGTTTGCCCCAAAGACGGCGGCGCTAATAAACAGGCCAGGGAAAATGGCCATCCACGGCGCCGTCTCAAAGAAACGCATACCTTCCGAGGACAGCATGCGGCCCCAGGATGGGGCTGGCGGCGGCACCCCCAGGCCCAAAAAGCTCAGCGAGGATTCAATGAGAATCACCCCGCCCAGGTTGGCCGTGGCCACGACAATATAAGGCGCTGCCACGTTGGGCAGTAAATGCCGCATCATAATGCGCCAGTTGCTGCAGCCAATGGCCCGTGAGGCCTCCACGAACAGACTTTCTTTGACCGACAGGACGGCAGAGCGAATGACCCGGTTGGTGTTGGGAATACGTGGGATGGCAATGGCGATAATGACGTTGAGCATGGAAGGCCCGAGCATGGTCACAATAGCCATGGCCAGGACCAGCGCCGGCAGCGCAAACACCATGTCCGCCAGCCGCTGCATGAGCTGATCAATGCGGCCACCGAAAAAGCCACTGACCAGGCCGGCCAATGCCCCCAGGAGCGTGCCCACCAGTGTGGCGGCGATGCCGACATACATCGAGATCTGCGCCCCATGCACCACCCGGCTGTACAGATCCCGGCCATAATTATCGGTGCCGAACCAGTGTTGCAGTGATGGCGCTTTGACGCGCATGCGGTAGTTATTCAGGTCGGGATCGTAGGTGGCCAACAGCGGGGCACAAATGGCGATGAGCAGAAAGGCGAGCAACACCACGGCGCCCAGAGCACCGAGGGGTTTGCGCGTGAGGAAGCGCCAGAGAGCGGACTGTGGAATGCCGGTCCATCCTCGGGGCGGGACAAGCCGTAGCACACGTATTGCCGTGGGAGTCATCTGGGCCACGTTTCCCTCCTCGTGCTCTATGAATAGCGAATGCGTGGATCTAAAACGCCGTAGACCAGATCCACCAGGAGATTGATGGTCACGACAAAAAGCGCAAACACAAAGACCAGAGCCTGAATCGAGGGATAATCTCGGTGCGTGATGGCGTCGACTAAGAAGCGCCCAATGCCCGGAATGGTAAACACCGTCTCGATCACCACCAGCCCGCCAAACAACACCAGCAGTTCCACGCCAACGATGGTGACCACCGGCAGCAGGGCATTACACAGGGCGTGCTTGAGCACCACGACATTTTCCCGCAAGCCCTTGGCACGGGCCGTGCGTACGAAATCGTCGCGCAGGACTTCGAGCAGGCTGGAGCGCGTCATGCGCGCCCCAATGGCCGAGAGGCGATAGCCGGTAATCAGTGCCGGGAAGATCAGTTGCTTAAAATTCAGCCAGGGGTCCACCCAGAACGGGGCGTAGTTCAAGGGCGGCAGCCAGTGGAAGTAGTGCACCAGCCCGAGAATGACCAGAATGGCCAGCCAGAAGTTGGGCAGGGACAGCCCGGCAATGACAAACAGCCGGGCCGCGTAATCGATCAGCGTATCCTGCCGTACAGCAGACAGAATACCGATGGGGACGGCGATGGCCGTCCCCAACAACAGACTCATCAGCGCCAGGCTGGCGGTGACGGGATAGCGTTGGCGCAGCTCCTCCAACACGGGCCGGCGTGTCCAGTAGGACTTGCCAAAATCCAGGCGCGCCGCACCCCATAGCCACTGCCCGTACTGAACAATCATCGGCTGATCGAGTCCCAAGTCCTCACGGATCTGCGCCAGCGCCTGTTTATTCATGTCGCCGCTGTCGCCCGAGCCGAGAATGTACAGGGCGACATCACCCGGCAGCATGCGCATCAGGATGAAGATCAAGGTGACGGCGCCCAACAGCGTGGGCACCATCAGCAAAATGCGGCGGAGAATGTAGGTAGACATAGCTCACATACACTTTCCGTCCTGACACCAGACGCGCTCAAATTTGCCAAAGTTGAACACCGTGGTGCCCTGCACCTGGGGCCATTGCTTGACCCGATTCCAGTAGCCCATGCTCGACTTCCAGTAAAAGCCGCGGTCGTCTGGCATGTCTTTCATGAGCACATGCTCCATCTTGCGGGTGATCTCGGCGCGTTTTTGGATATCGAATGTTTGACTCTGGGCCTCAAACAGCTTGTCGAATTCCGGGTTACAGTACTTGCCATAGTTAAAGGCTGACTCGCACACGAAGCGGGCATAGTACAGATCCGGGTCATCGAACGTCACAGCCGACAGGTTACTGTACGCCTGGAAATCCCCCTTGATCTGCCGGTCGCGCAAGCCAGCCGTGTCGAGTTGCGTGATCTTGAGGTTAATGCCGACCTTTTTCAAGTCATCTTGCCGGGACAGAGCCCCACGTTCATACATGGGACCACGCCGTAACACCACTTCAACATCCACCCCTTTGGCATAGCCAGCTTCAGCCAACAGCTTTTTCGCTGCGGCCTGGCGCTTCGCCATGTCGTCGTCAAACTGCGCATAGCGCTTGATCTCTTCGGGTGGTAGACCATAGGGCGTATGGGGACCAATATAGCCACCGGGCACGCCCCAGCCTTCCGCGGCGATTTCGATCATTTTCTCGCGATCCGTGGCCAGCGCCACGGCTTGCCGCACACGCGGATCGTTAAAGGGCGGTTTGCCAACATGCATGACAAAGGCATCCCACCCGGCCCGTGGCCCGAGTCCGACCACCGCGTCGGGAAAGTCTTTTTTCAAGATGTCGGCTTCAGGCCGTTCGAGATGGCGCCCAATGCCGGTCATGGTCAGTTGGCGGGCGCGGAACGAGGCAAAGATTTTCGTGAGGTCGGACATGACGACGGCCTGATACCCATCCAGATGCGGCAGACCGGGCTTCCAGTACTCCGGGTTGCGCTCGGCACGAAACTCCACACCCGAGGTGAAGGACTTGAATTTGAACGGCCCGGTGCCAATGAGAAATTTGGGATCTTTGGCGTCAAACTGTTCGGCAATGCCGGCTTTCATCATCACTGTATGGGCGTTGGCTAAGAAGGAGAGGATAGCCGCCGAGGGTTTCTTGAGGTTCAGGACCAGCGTGTGGTCGTTCGTACAGGTGGCTGACTCAAAGACTGGCTCAAGAATGGCGATAAAGACGGTATAGGAGCGCTTCGGATCCGCCAGTTTATCCAGGCTATATTTGGCATCGGCGCAGGAAAACGGCGAGCCATCGTGGAACTTCACCCCTTTGTGTAGGGTGAAGGTGATGCGCTTGCTGTCTTCACTGACCTCCCAGCGCTCGGCGAGGTCGCCGACGATCTTGCTGTCATCATACACGTCAAAGGTCAGCAACCCGTTGTACAACGGGCCGACGGGCTGCGCCAGGATGTAGGAACCTTCACGGTGAATATCAAAGGTGGGCATGCCTTCATGCACGGCCCAGACCACGGTCCCGCCCCTGGTGGCCTGTTGCGCCACGGACAGGGTGGGTGTCAGGACAAGCCCACACAGCATGACGAGCCCTAGTACACCTCCCGCAACGCCAATACGACGCACTGTTTGCCGCCAACCGCTTCGCACCGCACGCACACGCATGCTTCTTCCTCCATGTTGTTAGTTTTTGGCTGTCTCGCGGACCGCCACTGCTGCCTGATCTTGCAAGGCTTCATTGCCCGTGACCACCACGGCATCCCCCGCTTTCAAGCGTCCTTCCACCACTTCCATGGTCCCAGCCTGGGCCCGACCGGTTTTGATCGCCACCAGACGGACTTTGCCCTCCTGCACCACAAACACCACCTGGCCACTGCCCCGCCGCACCACCGCGTCTTTGGGGATAAAGAGCGTCGGCTGCGCCGAACCTGGGCGTAGGGTCACACGTGCGAACATCCCAGCTTTCAGGGTGGTCTCCACGGTGTTCGCTACTTCGATTTTGACTGGAAAGGTGCGGCTGGCCAGATCGGCCTGCGGGATAATGTGCTTGACGCGCCCCGTAAAGGTGCGGTCCGGCTGCGCATCCAACACGACGGTCGCCGTATCCCCCACCCGTAGGCGCGTGACGTCTTTCTCCGGTACGGGCACACGCACCAGCACTGGATTCACCACAATGATATCCGCCACTTTCCCCCCCAGCGGTAACCACTGGCCGACATCCGTGTAACGCTGCGTAATCACGCCGGAGACCGGGGAACGGATGATCGTTTTCTGCACATCGTCGTGCAGACGCTGCACACGCGCCTGTAACCGCTGTCCGTCAGCCTCGGCTGCCGCGATGTCTTCCTGACGCGATCCGAGTTCCGCCACACGCAAGGATTGCTGGGTCCGTTCATACTGGGCTTTGGATGCCAGATAGGTGCTCTCCGCCAGATCGTACTGCGACATGCTGGCGATATCCTTGGTGTGCATGGTTTTCATGCGTTCCAGGTCTTTGAGGCTGCGCGTCATCAACGCTTTGCGTTCCTGCAACTCGGCACGCTTTTCCTCGATTTCTTCTTTACGCAGGCCAGCTTTAAGTTTTTTGAGCGTTTCACGCGCCCGGGTCAAGTCGGCTGCGGCCTCGACAAGCGTTAACTCTACATCCGTGGCTTTTAACTGGGCGACAATGGTTTTGTGCTGCTGCACGGCATCGCCTTCCCGTAGATCAAAGCGCATCGTCAAACCGGCAATCTCCGTACTCAACGTCGTCGCCACCGACGGCTCCACTGTGCCGACCACCTCAATGGCCGCCGTCGCCGCCTGCTCGACCACTTCGCCCACCATCACCGGCGTCGGAGGACGCGCGGGCTGGGCGGTCACCACGGATATCACGCTGAGGCAGAGCCCGAGGCAGCAGTATCGGAACACACGTAGTACCACAGAAGCGGCGGCACATCGTCTTGTCCCCTCGCCCCCTGCGAGAGGGCTAGATGTCCGTTTCATACATGCACTACCAGTTCTCCAGGGTGTGCCCTGGGAGCGCCACGCTCCAGCGTGGCTGCCGGAGCCGGGCTGGAGCCCGGCGGTCCCAGGGGGGACTGGCGCAGGACTGACGAAATGGGCATCGAAGGTGAGGGCAGGACAACCCCTGGGCTGGCTCCCCCTCACCCCAACCCTCTCCCGGGGGGGGAGGGAGTAAACCCCGGAAATCTCTAGCCATCTATACCGCCTCACGCCCCCAGACGGGCCAGATAATGGCGTATCGTCATTGCACACGCCTCGGGCTGCTCAGCCAACGGCAGGTGTCCGCACTGGGGCAACACCACCAATTCCGCCCCGGCAATGCCGCGCAGATACGCCTGCGCATGGGCCACCGGCACCACGCCATCGTGTGCGCCCCAGACCAGCAACGTCGGCGTCTTGATGCGATGTAGATAGCGCCCCAACTTGGGGTTGTCGGGAAACTGCCAGGCAAAGCGTGCTAGCGTCTGCCGGGCGCGTAACTGCGCTTCGAGAGCTTCCGGCTCCGGCACATCGGGGATCAGCGTCTGGGCCAGCGCCGCCTGGGGCTCGGCAAACAGGGCCCGCCGCAGTTGGGCTGGATCAAGCCGCAGCACATCCGTGGCCGGCGCTGTCGGAACCCGCACACCTAAGGCATCCACCAGGATCAAGGCCCGCAGCCCCTCGGGATAGCGCACGGCCCACTCCGCGGCCAGCCAGCCACCCAACGACGCCCCCAGCACAATCGGGCGTTGCACGCCAAACGTGGCGCAGACATCCAGGTAGTGGAACACCAGGTCGCTCATGTCCTCCATATCGTCCAAGTCGCCAGACCCCGCACATCCCGGATGCACCGGATAGATGACATCGTAGTGCTCGGCTAGAGCCGTATGGACCGGCGTCCACGCCACGTTAAACGTGTCATGCAGGTACAGCAGCGGCTGCCCGGCCCCGGCCCGCATGAGCCGGATGCGGCGCTCCCGTACCGTCACAGTGGTCTCACGATAGCTCATGCCAGGGCTCCTGTGGCCACCGGGGCATCGCTATTCACCTGGGTGAGATGCGGCATCACCTGCTGGGCAAACAGGGTCATGCTCTTCTTGGTCAACTCTGTGGGGACATTCCCTACCGAGAAATTCGCCACCAGCACCCCAAACCCGACGCGCTGGGCATACTCTTCCAGACGCTGTCGCACCGTCTCGGGACTACCGACCACGACATAGCCGCCGCGCTCCACCTCGTCCCAGGTCGTGAGATGGCCCGGACGCGAGCGCAAGCGGCGCTCGGCCATGGTGAGCATGGTGGGCAGTGACGTGTGACCAGGGGGGAGACTCAACGGCGCTGGCGTTTTTAACAGGTTACGAGCGTAGTACCAAAAATGTGGCTCGTATTCACGCCGAGCCTGCTCATCGGTCTCGGCCACGTAGACGCCAATGCCCCAACCAATCTGCTCATAGCGGGCGGTATAGCCCTCGCGCTCGCAGCACTCACGGAAGTATTGCGCACTCTGGCGCCGCAGCTCAAACGGGGCCAGGGTCGGGAGCACCATGTAGGTGTAGCGCTGCTTGGCGACCCACTCCATGGTCTCCTTACTGCCGGAGCCGGGAATCCAGATGGGCGGATGCGGTTGCTGGTAGGGCCTGGGCCACAGATTGATATAGCGGAAGCGGTAATGCTTGCCTTCCCAGGCAAACGGGCCGTCGTGCGTCCAGGCTTTGACAATGAGATCGTGCGCCTCGTGGAAGCGCTCGCGCGCGTACGTCGGATTGACGTTGTACGAGAAATACTCCATGCCCGTGCCCACCACCATGCCGGCAATCACTCGCCCCTGTGTGATCACGTCGAGCATGGCCAGCTCTTCGGCGATGCGCTGCGGATGGTCGTAGAGCGGCAAGACATTGCCCAGGATGGCGAGCTTCGCCTGCTTTGTACAACGCGCCAGGCAGGCCGCCATGATATTCGGGGATGGCATCATGCCGTAGGCGTTCTGGTGATGCTCATTGACGCAGATGCCCTCAAAGCCGAGCTGGTCCGCCAGTTCGAGTTCGTCGAGATAGCGGTTGTACAGTGGGTGGCCGCGCTGCGGATCGTAGAGTGTGTTCGGGCAGGTGACCCAAGCGCTATCGTAGTGCTCGGCAAAATCTTCAGGCAGATGCGCCCACGGCATCAGGTGAAAGCAAAAGAAGCGCATAGAGGCTCCCAGGCACTATCGAAAAGTCTCCACGTCTAGGAGGTGTGTAGGCGGGAGTATACAGAGACGCCGTCGTGGACGCCAGCCCTATCTTGCTGAGCCGGCGTCACCAGATTCCAGGAGTACAAACCACATACGCGCTTTATTTGTCCCCACTTTTCCCGCTGAGGGGCGCGTCTTTCCACTCCCCCTGGTATTGCGTCCCATCGGGGAAGGTCATCAGGCCACGGCCGACTTGCTTATCCTCGCGCCATTCGCCCGTGTACGTGCGCTTGTCGGGGTAGATCCACGTGCCTTTGCCATGACGTTTATCGTCCTGCCAGGCCCCGTTGTAGTGCTGGCCATCGCGGAGGACATAGAGGCCCTGGCCATGGCGTTTATCGTCCTGCCAGGCGCCACTATAGGCATCCCCGTTGGCGTAGCTTAAGGTGCCTTGGCCGTGACGTTTGCCTGCCTGCCACTGCCCGTTATATTGTGTTCCATCATGAGACGTGTAGGTACCCTGGCCGTGGAACAGACCCTCGGCAAACACCCCGACATATTTATCGCCGTTCGGGAAGGTGAGTGTCCCCTCGCCGTGACGTTTATCATCCTGCCAGGCGCCTGTGTAGCGTTTGCCATCTTTGTGGGTATACACTCCCTCTCCCTGACGCTTGGTGTCAACGATGTCGCCGGTGTACTCATCGCCATTGGGATAGGTCACCGTTTGCGTCGCCGCCTGCACCGCGGTGGCCTGCCAGGAGGGCACGTGCCACAGAAGCGCGAGGAAGACGAACGTGAGACAACGAGGCCAGGTCTGCCATACGTGTCGCTGCATTGTCATCGTGCCTCCCCATTCACTGGCTAGCGGGGGTGCGCTGGGCTTTGCGGCTTCCTGGGCTTCTCGCCGTGGTGCCTAGGGGCCGCACGGGAGGATCAACCTCAGGAAGCTTGCCTGGTGGCAGGAGCCAGACCTCGGGGATCTCGCCAGGCAGTTGCCCCTCGTCGTTGATCACGGTGAAGCCAATCCGTATACCCTTGCGGAGGGCGTGACGCTCTTTCTTCCGGGTCTCCGCCCGTAGGGATTGCGGATCACGTGCGGTCCGGTCATAGCTATAGACCTGCAGTGCATGTGACAACAGATACTGGGTATCATTGACCGTGATAATACCCTCGGTCTGATCCAGGGCGGAAATCATGCCAACACGCTGAAACAAGGCCGTCCGTGACGGAACAACCGGCGCCTGGCCCCAGGCTGCGCTACCGCTGAGCAGCAGACAGCCTAGGACAATACTACGACAGACGGTGAAGTGTGGTCTCATGCGCTCTCCCTGCCCCATATAGGGCTTATTACTGGGTAATTTTGCGCCACGCCTGACGTTCCTTCGGCTCGTCACGCGCCGTCCTATCGCCTGCTGTACCCCCATCTGTGCCACTCATGTAGAACATGTCGGTCCCACCGGAATGCTGCAACGTTGGGGTTTTCACAATGCCGACCTCTGACTGTATGGCGCTGGGTACGAATGTCTGGTCACCAACGGGAACCTTGTCCGCCTCGCCAAACAGGCGGTCCTTGTTGAGGTCGAAGAATGGATCCCGCCCCCCCCCGCCGTTGCGGATACTTAGCGCAAAAATAAAACTTGTCCCGCCAAAACTGCAGGACTCCACACTGGGGATGAGGGTGCTAAAAACCACGCGATTCCCCCGGAGGGCCGCATCACTGACGACCCGTTCTCCTGGTAGTTCGGGAGAATTCAGATCCAGGTAGAAGCCCCGTTGCAGATCCCCCCACTCGATGGGGTGGTTACTGGTGACACGTGTGAGACGTGTCCTGCCCTGCCCATCCGTGATGCTGGGCGCAGCGTCGAGCGTTTGTCTCACCAACTGGCTGCGGTCTACTTGCGCACCATGTTCGTCTTTATCCCAAATGCCGTAGAACGTCTGCGTCGACACTGGCCGCCCCGTCGGGGTGCCGTCCACCGTCACAGTGTTGTCGGACCGTTCCAGATATTTCCCCGTGCCGAAGTACACCACAAAACCCGCAAGATTTTCGGGGTGTTTTCCCACCTCGGGGCGTACCGTAATAGGCTGTGGTGTGGGGGGCGCTTGTCCATCGGTTGCGACAAACAGCCGTGAGATGTTCGCCGACTGTTTCCAATCGTCGGGATTCTGACTCCTCACATCTACACGCCACAGGTTGCCTTCTAGATCGCCGGCGACAAGGTAATCGATGGTAAAATCGTTATCGCTATCTACCGCCGCTGGTGTGGCGAGGCTATTCGGCGAGGCGAGGCTTCCCACACCAGTGTCAATCTTGATATAATGCGTTCCTGCAATCCACTGTCCGTCTGCGCTGGGACCATCAAGGAAGACCACAAAGAACACGGCATGGCCAGTAGTACTCACACGGCCACCGTCGGCCGTGTCGTCGACCGTGTTGTTGGGACCGCTGCCGAAGATTGCTGCCCATTGCCCATTCGCCATGCGGACGATAGAGGGCGGACTCAGGGCGACCCCGAGGTCAGGATCCTGTTGGTCGGTGAATTCCCACAACACGACTTCCCGCGCTGCCGTCCTGCTCTCGTCAAAGGCCCCTGGATTGGTAATATCCAGAGCAAAATATCCCTGCCCACCGGCGCCAAGCCCGCTGACGACCACGGTCCGCCAGCCTTTGCCCGCGAGAAACACATCGGCAGCCGAGGGCGAGCCGTCAACAAAATACCGATGGCTCAGGTTATACGTGGGTACGGTCAAAGCCGTGGTGTGCTTTAAGATGGCATTTGGCACATACGCCAGCACCTCGTGACCCGTGTTGGCATCACCCAGCCCCGTATCGGGGTTTAGCGGGTCGTTCGCATTGAATATATGGAACATGCCGTCGTTGCTGCCGACCATTATCAGCCGCATCCGGGCCTGATTACTTGGGCTATCGCGGAATGCCGCATAGGCGTTGGGCACCCCGGGCACACCGAAAGAGGGATCAACGTCGTTCGGCAACTCCGGTGGACCGACGAAGATCGGATCCGAGTTAATAATATCGCCGAGACGATGCGTGCGCGCCCGAAAGTCCCGTGCCTCCTTCGCATTGCTGCCGCGCACATAGTCTAGGCGATCTGGGCCTTGGGTATCGGGGTTACCACTTTGCGGATCCGTGTTCAACGCCTGTTGTTGCGTGCCATCCAACTCCGCCCACCGCAACGGAATCCCAGCGGACGTCGTGGGATTATAAGTAAGGATTCTCCGGACAGACGTATTGTAACGCGCTTCCAGCAGGCGTTGATCGAGCAGCGCGCCCGAATCAATGGTGTCCTGCGGCGTCTGCAACACGGCCCCGGTGGCAGGATCAATCTTATACGAGAGTAGTTGTCCGCTCCAGTCAGAACTATCAAAGCGCGCCTGAAACAGTCGACTATTGGTAGTCCGGGTGCCGGTGTTTAACGCCACGGCGGCAGACGAACTCGTCCGCTGCGCAATGTTAATCAACACACGCCGTAGGGCATCCGACAGGGCCGTAACATCTTGCGACTGGAAAAACTGCCCACGTCCGTTAAACGCCGCATGCCGGAGATCATCAATCTTGGCCTGCGACGTGGCACGTCTCCCCACAGGATCAGGCCAGAAATTGGTTTCTGTGGGGAGGGGATCCCGGTCTCTGGTACCATGCAGACCGCTGAAGGTCACGGTGTAGGTGACCATGTGCTGATGGGGGGCTCTGTCAAACTGATTGGTCGGCACCTGGTTGAGCATACGAGGATCTGGGCGCAGATCACGCTGGTAGTAATGCATCGCCACATCCCCCAGCGTGTCGGGGAAAGTATCAGCATAGGGGACACCATTGTACTGCGGCAGACCAGGAGGCGAGGTTCCGCCGTCGACGTTGCCCACCCCAAGACCACCGCCGCCGTCTGCTATACCGTCTGTCATCATCACCACGAAGCTCTGCTGGCAGACACCGCCTTGCGCTGCAGGGAGGTAGGCGTCATGTGTTGGGAACAAGGGTCGCCCCGGGACATTCTCCAAGTAATCCCCCACCTTCTTTAAGGTCTCGCGCAGCGGAGTGCCCCGTAGCGGGCGGAAGGAGTATAAGGCATCTAACATAGTGCGTCGTGTGCCCTGGGTAGGATCTGGAGTCCTAGGCCTAGGTATTTGGGGCGTCGCGTCAATATCCTGGAGCGGGAGATTGATGGAGGTGACTGTCCGGTTGGGACTGTAAGGATCGAGAGGTCGCCCTTCGTTCGTATTGTTAAAGAAGGTGACCAGTCCCACCCTCGCCCCAGTCATCTTCGCCAGAATGTCTCCATAGACCGCCTTGGTAACCAATTGGCGCTTGCGATAATAGCTGAACCAGTTGGCGAAATTCTGCTGCTCCGCCGTCGATCCATCCCTAATCAAATACTCTGTATGCTCTTTTTCTACCGCCTCTTGATCTCCGTCGCGCTCCCTGGGATCGTCAAAAATTTGATTATGATTTTTATCTTCCCAGGTGTAATAGCGAAAACCCTGCCCTTCTACCACACGCCGGGAGCTCTCGCGTGTTAAGTCGATTGTCGGTGAATTGGGATCATAGGGGTTGTCCTGAGCCGCGGTCACGGGCATAGCCCGGAAGGGGTTGCCGGCGGCATCCACTCCAGCCCACGGCAGGTATTGGAAGGTAGGATTATAATAGAGGTTGTTGTAAGCCGAGGTGCGAAAGCGCCACTCTTCATCGTCTGCGGTATGACAGTTATTGTTATCCGGTGAGGGATCGTTATTCCCGGGAAATTCGACATTATACGCATAGCCAGACAAGTTCTGACGTCCGTCGGTGTCCGGACCACAATCACGCCTGCCGTCACGATCATTGTCGCGATGTTTCCGCCGTCGCGAGCCATCGATCTGGAGCCCAGTAAACAGGCCATCACGGGCCGCATCTATGGTGATAGCTTCCCAATCCATACTCCCGGAGTCGTCAATAACGAAGACGATATTCGCCGGCACTTTGTTGGTGAGGAAGAGCGGCGTCGAGGCTAAATCGATGGTAGCCGCCATGGCAAGACTTGCGCCTTCTAGACTGCCCCACAGGGAAAGCAGCGCCATGCCACTGGCAATAGAAACTTGACGTGCCATATATGTATACTCCTCTAGGAATTTGCCAGGCCTACTTGTCGCGCCGTGGCACGTGCCGCCACCTGACCTTGCGCCCCTGCGGCGTGTCACTTATAACGCTTTGCATAAACACTTTGCAGGACAACACGTGTCCCTGGATAGCGCTCACTGTACGTCGGTGGCGAGACCCCGCCACCGGGTCTGTCGTCGGGGGCCCCATTGCTCAAGGCTGTCCATGTGGCACGTGCCCCATGAGCCGAGACGTTCATATAGACCAGGCCAGGTGGATTACCATACTGTCTGCCGCGTGTTTGATTATCAGTCCTCGTATCTTTATGTTCTACCATGAGGCGTGGCCGCGCATGGGCATCGTTGAGGGGAGGGGGCAGCGGTGGCAAATGTGCCGGGACATTGGAGTTCAGAGGCCGAAAGTAGACCCCCGTCTCTACGGAATCTCTATCGTCCCACACACACCTATTCCATGCTGGCTGCTCTCTCTTGTGATAAAACCCAGGGCCATCCCGAAATCTGGTCTGCAAATCTTGTTCATTCAGTGCTTGTTCTATCGTGCTTTCGCCTAAAGTAAGGGCATATTCTGCGGCAAGATGTGCTTGGCGCATCGTGACATCATGGCGTGCCATCTGTGTTTCAATCCGGCTAGTCGTCAAGCTCCCCGAACCCACCACCATGAGCACGGCAACCACCAAAACGCTCACCACTAACACTGCGCCTTGCTCATGACGTACATTCCATAACCTAGGCATCATGTCTACCTCCTGTGCCCTATGAGGTATTTTGAGAGTAATGATACAATATGCCAAGTGTAGCGCGCAACACGCACAAATGACACAGGAAGTTTGGTATCGTGCTGTTGCCTGTGTATCACCAATCCACTCCCACAAGATGCTGTAAGGCTCCTCCAGGTAGTGCCTCCGCCAGCGTCCCGCTCTCCCTTAGCGCTTGGGGCGGAAACGTGCTCCCCACGTTTGGCGGATTTCGGTGAGTAAGGCCTCGGTGACCACCGGATGACCATGCGCACGGGCATAGGCTTCGACACCTTTTACCACCATGCCACGGGCAAAAGATGGAATCGCTTTGAGGCGCGTGCGTGCTGCCTCTTCCCAGCGCAACTCCTGTGTCACGTCTAGTCCGAAGGTTTGCGTAGCCGGGAGGTCGATCACCTGGCCCCCGTGCTGGCCCGGCTCGTAGGCGCAGGCGGGGTCTTCCGCCAGATAATCGCCGTGGGTGGCGTAGGCCCGGCAACGACAGCCGCCGCAAATCTTACTGAACTCACAGGCCCCACAACGCCCGCCGAGATGGGGCTCGCGCAGATCGTGAAAGACCTCCGCACCGCTCCAGAGCTTGGCGAAGGAGGTCTGGCGCAGGTTGCCAGCCGTTACCGGCATGTACGGACACGGCGTCACATCGCCCTCTGGGGTAATACGGCAGTAGTATTTCCCCGCTGGACACGAGCCATGCGCATAATTTTGCAACAACGGTGAGGTCGGGTCGAGCTGCCAGAGGATGCGCCGGAAATGCGGCGCACATTTGGCGCGAATGAGTAGGGGGCCAGCCGTGCCGATGGGCAAACTCCAGGGGTCTTCGTGGGTGGCCAACGCGGAGGCCGGACTCCGCGCCGTGCTGCCGACGTCTTGCGCTCGTGCCAAGGAGGTGAGGATGTGTTCGTATTGCATGGCGGTGATGTCGGTGAGATCTTCGCCACGTCCGGTGCGTACCAGAAAAAAGAAATTGAGCACTTTGGCCCCGAGGGTATTGGCCAGGTCGATCATGGCCGGAATTTCCGCCACATTCCAGTCCGTGACCGACATGTGTAATGAAAAATCTAAGCCTTCGTCGCGCAGCACCCTGGTGGCACGCACGGCACCGTCCCAAGCGCCGGGAAGATGCCGAAAGGCGTCGTGCTTGGCCGCGTCGGTGGAATCCAGGCTAATCGACGCGCCTACCACCCCATGCTGGCGCATCAGTTTGGCCTGACGCTCGCGCAGCAACACGCCGTTGGTCCCGAAGACCACAGTAAAATCTTTGGCGGACGCATAGGAGGCCAGCTCAAAAATGTCTTTGCGCAGGAGCGGCTCGCCACCGGTCAGAATGAGAAACACCTGTGGGTTGACCTCGGCAATCTCGTCCATCACCCGGCGGCACTCAGCCGTTGACAGCTCCTGGGACGTATCGGCACCGGAGAAGGCGCTCATATAGCAATGGGAGCACAGGAGGTTACACTGTTGGGTGAGGTTCCAGGAGACGGAATACGCTTTGTACACCAGGTATCCTTTGTGTGTGTAAGCCGCAGGAGACGTCCATGGCGGTTGGCTTAGACGTGCGCCTGCTCCTTTAGGACGGCAACCCCGTCAGGCGGATGCCGCTGCCCTTCACTTTGTGGCGGATGTTGAGCCCAATCAGCAACGCCGTCAAACTCTCTACCACCCTGGCGTTAAAGGCCAGACCAGCGTCAATGGGATGCATGCCCATCTTGGTGACCAGATCCATGGTCGTTTGCCGGGCGGCCCGGTCATTGCCGCACACCAGCACATCGCAGTCGATGACGTGCTCGAGCGCGCGCAGTTCAGACGCCGAGACGTTCTGAAAGGCCGCCACGACCTTGACGCTGTCGCCCAACAGTTCCTGGGCTTCTTCCGTGGCCGAACCCGCCGGGGGCATGAGCATCTTGCGCGGATTCTCCGGGTCGAGCGGTACGCACACATCAATCAACACTTTCCCTTGCAGCTGGGCCTGCACCGATTCTAAGGTACTGCGATGTGCCGAAAACGGCACGGTCAGCGCCACCACGTCCGCCGCCGCGGCGGCTTCCGCATTGGCCATGCCGGTGATCAGCGCCGTGCCCAGCTCCAGGTTCAGCTCGTCCGCCACACTTGCGGCCCGCGCCTGTTGCCGGGAGCCAATAATCACTTCCACGCCGGCTTTGGCCCAGCGTAAAGCCATGCCCGGTCCTTGCTCGCCTGTCCCGCCTATAATACTGACAATCACGCCGCGTCTCCCTCTTGGTTAGCGGAAGAGATCCCGTGCAGGATCCCGAATGAGTTGCGTCAGGCTGCCTTCGCCATGCGGATAGGCATAGCCCCGGATCACGGCCACCGGCACATTATCGAGCTTATTCATCACCAACTCCGCGGCGGAAGCCAGTTCGTCGGCAATGGCCAGAGCGGTGACGCGCAGCTCGTAGCCCTGGGCATCGAGCTGGCCGGTGTAATCTTTGATGGCTTCGATGCCCGAGACGCCAATCGCCACGTTCACCAGGCCGTCGCGCCACGGACGGCCAAAGGTGTCGGACATAATGACCGCGACGTCAAACCCCAGGCTAGCGCGGAGCCCCTGGCGGATGGTCCGGCACGATGCATCCGGGTCCGGCGGCAGCACGGCGAGCACGTCTTCGCCTTCCATATTCGACTGATCCACCCCGGCGTTGGCGCAGATAAAGCCGTGGTGCGTTTCGGTAATCAACACGCCACGGTCCATCTTGACGATGCGACGCGATTGCTGGAGCACCACTTCGACATGGCGCGGGTCTTTGTCCCACTGCTGGGCAAAAGATGTCGCAAAGGGCGACGGCGTGACATCGCGTAGGACCACGAGATGGCCCTCGGCTTTGGAGACGATTTTTTGCGTCACGACGATAATATCCCCGGCCTCAAACGCCAAGGACGCCGCGGTCGCTGCCTGCTGAATCAACGGGGCCAGGTGCATTCCTGGCGTGACAATGGGCATACCGGGGAGACCGATCACACGCACTTCGGCAAGGCTCATCCAATACCTCGTGAAACCCCTGGCCTCAGCCATGGGGAGGAAAGAGGTTTGCCCATGCCTATGGGCAATTCCCCGTTGGCGCACCGCGCCAAGAGCGTTACCTTGTATCACACAATGTGAGACAATTTCCCTAGGGAAAAGAAACAGCTTGCGAGCATGCGCCTGAGCCCTGACGCCAAGCGCTTGTTAGCCTTGCTGGCCCAAAGGTTTGGCATAAGCCAGACAGCGGTACTAGAGTTGGCACTCAGGGACAAAGCGAAACGTGAGGGGGTGAAGTGATCCAGCGCCAAGGCTATCACTACCGGCTGAAGACCACGCCAGCGTTGCGCCGTTCGTTTGCGCAGTACGCGGGGGCGTGTCGCTTTGTCTGGAACAAAGTGCTGGCGGTGAACGAAGGGCGCTACCTCGCCGGTGTCCCACGGCTGAGCTATTACGAAGCCGCGTGGTTGTTGACCCGATGGCGTCTGAGTGAGGAATACGGGTGGTTGGCAGACGTCTCTATCCATGCCTTGCAACACGGCCTGCGAGACTTGGAGCGCGCGTATCAGCATCTCTTTTCTGGCAGAACCATGCCGCCGCGTTTTCGCAAGAAGTTCTTGTCTGACAGCTTCCGGTTTCCTAGGGATTTCCAACTGGATGGCCATCGACTCAAGCTGCCGAAAATCGGATGGATGCGGTTTGGGAAGAGTCGGGAGATCGAAGGTGCCATCAAGAATGTGACCATCCGTAGAGATGGGAAGCACTGGGCGGTCGCGTTTCAGACGGAACGCGCGGTGGACACGCCCGTCCATCCGAGCACCAGCGCCATCGGCATTGACCTGGGGATTGCGACCTTTGCCGCACTGTCCGATGGGACGCTGTACCCCCCATTGAACGCCTCTAGACGCCTGCAAGCGAAGCTGGCGAAGGCGCAGCAACGTGCTGCGAGGAAAGTGAAATTCTCCAAGAACTGGCAGAAATGCCAGACGGTGATACGCCGTATTCAGGCGACGATTGCCCACTGCCGGAAGGATTTTCTGCACAAACTCAGCACCACCATCAGCAAAAACCACGCGGTGATTGTGGTTGAGGATTTGCAGATAGGGAACATGTCCCGGTCGGCCAAAGGCACGGTGGAAGCACCAGGGAGTCAGGTGGCCCAGAAATCCGGGATGAACAAGGCCATTCTTGACCAGGGCTGGGGGATGTTTCGCCGTATGTTGGAGTACAAACAGTGCTGGCGTGGGGGTGTGGTGCTTGCGGTCAACCCACGCTACACGTCCCAGACGTGTCCCTCGTGTGGATGTGTATCGAAACTGAATCGCCCGCAACAAGCCCTGTTCTCCTGTATTGACTGTGGGTACACGTCCCATGCCGATGTCAACGCCGCTCAGAATATCCTCGCTCTGGGGTACAGAGAGAGGTTAAACGCTTGCCCGCCTCGTTAGAGGCGTCAAGAATCCCCTGGCTTGAGCCATGGGGAGTATCAAGACACATGCTCATCCATGGGCAGGGGGAAAGGCCTGCGCCAGGCGGTCGAGGACACCGAGTGCCGCCAGCACTTGGGCACTCTGGCACGTCGCCTGTTGCGCCATCAACACGGCTAGATCACTGGGTTCATCAATATCTAAGGCGACACGGGGCAGTCGGCGGACTTCGACAGCGAGATGGCGCGCCGCCGCCAAGTGCAGATGGCGCTGGAAGCTGTCATGCCCAAAGGCTAGCGGCAGGCAATCCGGCGGGGAAAGCACCACAGCGTTGGTGCCCAACGCATCGTGATTGGGCACCAACAGCACGGGCACGGCTGGCACCGACGGGCGGAGAATCGCCTGCACATCGGCAGTGGTCAGCAGCGGCAGATCCCCAGGCAAGGTGAGCATGGCCGCAATGCCACGCTGACGGCACACCTCGACGCCCACCGCCACGGCCTGGCTATGGCCCTGCGCCTCAGGTTCCCAGAGCACTTCTGCTCCGAGTGTCGTCACCATCTCGGCGACCTCCCGGTCACTGGTCACCACGCCCACGCCCGATACACTCCTGGCCTGGGTACAGGCGATGAGCGTATCGGTGAGCATGGCGCGCATGAGGGCACGGCGTTCCTCGGGCTGTAGAAACGACGCCAGGCGTTGCTTGGCGCCGTCAAAACCTTTGGCGGGAATCACGGCGTAGGTCATGCGTGACACTTCCGGGCCAGTGCTAACATGGTCTGCGCCAGGGCCTGTTTGTCGGCGAGAGTGTGCATGATCGTATTGGTCACTGCGACATGCAAGCCAAGCTGAGCAAGACGGGGCTGCAGCGCGGCATCGAGTGTATCAATCACCAGGCCGTCCAGCAGACCATCATAGTATTGCGCCACGCCATAGGCGGACACTTCAAAGCCTAGGCCGCGCAGCATTTTGTCTGCTGGGCCTTTTAACGTCGCTCCCTGGATAATGGGACTGACGGCGACGACCGGGGCCGGACTGGCCGTGATGGCCTGCCGCACACCAGGCACGGCGAGAATCGTGCCAATGCTAATCACCGGGTTACTCGGGCAAAGAAGAATGGCGTCCGCCGTGGCCAACGCCTCGCACACGCCAGGCGCGGGGCATGCCTGCGCAATGTTCTGATAGATGACCTCGATCACCTCCTCCTGAGCGCCGCGTTGCACCAGGTATTCCTGGAAGTGAAACAGGCCTGCCGGGGTGCGAATCAGGCTGGGCACTGGTTGATCACACATGGGGAGGATGCGTGCCTGGACCCCGAGGGCCTGGCAGAAGGCCGCCGTAATGTCTGTAAGCGTCTGCCCGAGGCGCCGCCGCTGGGTGCGGAGGATGTGGGTGCCGAGGTCACGGTCGCCGAGGTTGAACCACGCCGCCGCACCATAGCGCCGCAGCATGGACAGGCAATCAAACGTGTCACCCCGTAGGCCCCAGCCGCGCTCTTCGTCCACCAGCCCACTCAGCGTGTACGCCACAATGTCAATGTCTGGAGAGATGGAGAGCCCGTAGAGTTCAATATCATCGCCAGTGTTACTGATGATGGTCAACGTGTCTGACGGAATCTCCTCCACCAAACCACGCAACAATTTGGCAGCTCCCACTCCACCAGCCAGCGCCACCAGCATGTGGCCTCCCATCGCGTCCTGCGGTCTGCTTTGCTCTTGCGGCATCAGGGGCACAACGCTCCTATTTTAGACACTGTAGCGACATGCCGCAAGACTTTCCTCCGCTCGTGCTAGCAGGGTATACTTCCTCTGTCCAAGCGTGTAGTAGACGCCAGTAACCGTAATGCCCAGGCAGGAGGAATCCTATGGAACTGCACATCGAAGGGCAGCATGTGGACGTCCCCGACGCCATGCGGAGCATGATGGTCGAGCGGCTTGAGAAACTCAATGCGCATCATGCAGACATCATCCATGCGCGCGTGGCGCTGGTGAAGAGCAATCATCATCTGCACGGCAGCGATGAGGCGCGGATTACCCTCTCCATGAATCGCCGCAAAGTCTTGCAGGCGGTAAAGGTGGGGAAAACGGTGGAGGACGCTGTCTACAATGCATTCGACGCCGTACATCGCGAATTAGTAGACTACCGTGACCGCCGCCGCGAGGTGGACAAACAGCGACTGAAGACCGCCAAGGTTGGGACACGGTGGTCGGGCACGGTGGTCGCGCTCGCCCGAGACCAGGGGTACGGTTTTGTCGATATTGGCGCCGAGGAAGAGGTGCATTTTGTCCGTCATGCAGTGATGGGTGCAGCCTTTGATACACTCAGAGGCTGTCCGGAAACATTGATTGGCAGAAAATATACATGTATGAGAGAGTTAGCGCATATCTCCAGAGTAGAGGAGTGTGCTACAATGGAACAAGAAGAACTTTATAGGAAAAAATATACTGCAGATCTGACGGATGAGCCATGGGCCATTGTCCAGCCGTTGATCCCCCCTGCCAAGCACAACCCACGCGG
>SXND01000113.1 GCA_005777235.1 Pseudomonadota bacterium | reverse complement strand
TCGCCTTGCACGGTGGCGACGACGGCCGGGAGCTCTTCGGCGCGGAGTGGCGCTGACGTGCACAGGAGCACACCAGTCAGCGCGCTCAGCACCAGGTTTCGGCCCCACCGCAGCCCTGTCTTTTTTCTCTGTGGTAACATACAGGTACTCCATCACTCCACAATACAAAGCCGTGGCGCCCACGTGTCGCGGACCACAGCCCAGGTTCAGGGGGCACACATTGACAGGCGGGAGAGGCTGTGGAACAATGCCTGCCGCACTCTACAGCCGGTGTCCTATGCGGGCCCTCGAGGGCATTCATCACTGGGGAGTAGTATATCATGTTGCAGCGCATCCTGGTGGCCACAGGCGGATCCCCCTGGTCAGAGAACGCCGTCAAGTATGCTATCGGTCTCGCGAGGGATTATCATATCCCTATGGTGATTCTGCACGTGTTGACCGAAACTCCACCCTATTTTATTGCCGAGGCCGGCACATCCCTCGATAGCCTGCTGGAAGGGAGTGAGGAGGCCGGAAGACGCATTATCGACGAGGCCGCGGATTGGGCCGTGGAGGCCAATGTCCAGTATGATACCGAACTCGTCTGGGGACGAGTGCCGGAGGTGGTCTGTCGCGTGGCGCAGGAGCGCGCCTGTGATCTGATCGTAGTCGGCTCGCGTGGCCTGACGGGTTTCAAACGCTTGATGTTGGGTAGTATCTCCAATGCGGTGGCGGCCAAGGCCCCATGCCCGGTGCTGGTGGTGAAGTTAAACGAAGGATGAGGAAGCCGTCTCAAGGCTGCCTCGGTTTGCTGCTGTACGCCATTGCGAATGCTGCCTATGCAGTGTGCGGTGCGGGAGGCTAGCCAACGTCGCAGACCCACTGCTGGCTGGGCTCGTCAAAGCGCCAGGTATGTTGCCAGTGGCCCGATTCATCCATGGCCCAATACCCCGCACGGAGATGCGTGGCCAGCACGCCGAGCCCTTCCTGCAATTGCTCACGGCTGTACAGTGTGGGACGTATGCCCTCCAGTTCTTCCTGCAGGAGCTGGCATTCCAGGCGGATGGTGCCTTCCACCAGCGGCTGTAAGCGCCACGAGTCGTCCCCGAGGACACTCTGCATTTTTTTGACAAAATTTAACAGGATACCGGGTTTTTGGGCCAGTACCCAGCCCAGTTTGTGACTGCGCTGTGACAGATCGTTGGCATAGGCAAAGGCCGGCACACGTCCGGTCAGCTTGTTTTCGACAAAACTGCCGAACCCGAGCAGGGTCAGATCACGGCGCCGCAGCAGATCAAAGGGGCTGGCGTGCCAATCAGGCTGGCCATAGCGATTAATCACCCGACAGTTGATGCACACAAAGGACGTGTAGACCACTGCCGTGCCTTTGGCGCTGCCGGAGCTTTCCGCCAGTGAGGCCGCTGGTATGGGCTCGCCACCGTAGTTGGCAAAAACGGTGCCGGCGCCGATATTCGTCACATTGGGGAGCTGCGTCAACACCTCTTCACGGCCAGCCGCAGTCAGGATCGGATACTCCGCTGGTGCCACTAAGCTGAGGTAGCTGCTGCCGTGCTCGCTGACAAACCCGGCGCCGAGGAGGAAGGTTTTACTGACTTCTGAGCCCAGGTTACACGAGGCGGCCGTGGTCGTGCAGACGATGTTCGAAGAGTTGCGTAAATGGTTGTGCGCCCCAATGCGGCTGGACTCGACGGCGCTGCCAAAGCCCTGACTCCCGGCGCCAATAGCCGCATTGGCGAGCCGCGCATTGCTGAAGGTCACCCCGTCTTCGATCACGGTCTGACGCTGATCCACCTTCCAGCCGGCAAAGCGAAAGGCGTTGGGGGTACCGGTGGAGCGCACATGGCAATTGATCAAGGTCACGTGATTGCCAATGAGCACGGGCCACGCTGGATGGCCCTCGATGACGGTATTGATGATCCGGCAGTTGCGTCCGATGGTGGCGTGGCGTAGCAGACTGTGGGTCACCTCAGTGCCGGGGCCGATCTGCACCGTCGTATCGGTCACAAGACTCACGCGCTCTCTCTCCCTCATTGGAAGTATCTGTCGTAGGCATCGCCTCGGCCCGAGCTACACCACCCACGCCGTCAGGCATCAGGCTTTGTCACCCTTGTGGATGAAACGCAACGCCACGCCGTTGTTACACCAGCGTTCGCCTGTGGGGGGCGGACCGTCATCAAACACATGGCCATGATGCCCGCCACACCGCACACAGTGGTACTCTGTGCGTGGCCAGATGAGTTTAAAATCCCGCTTGGTCGTCAAAGAGCCGGGGATACTGGTAAAAAAGCTCGGCCAGCCCGTCCCGCTGTCAAATTTCATCGCGGAGGTGAACAGCGGCAGGCTACAACCCGCACAGACGAACACGCCAGGGCGCTTCTCGTCATTCAGCAGGCTGCTAAAGGAGCGCTCGGTGCCGTCGCGGCGCAGCACGTCAAAGGCCGCCGGGGCCAGCTGTTGTTTCCACTCGGCTTCGGAGCGCTTGAGCGGCTGAGTACTGAGCTCGACATCGGCCCCGTCCACCAGATAGTCTTTCCAATTCTTCTGCAGTGTTTCTACGCTCACGGGAACTCCTCCAGACTGTGCCGCGCCGCCGGGACGCACGACGATCATCAGCACAGGCGCGACCATCAGACCTTTGAGCAGGATGCGTCGTTGCATGTGCCCTCCGTTGTTGCTCCAGATGGTGGGGTGCATTGATGCCCTACCGCTGGGACATGGTACCACATCGTCCCGCGACAGTGCGAGTCACGTCACGCCCGGGGGAAAATTGACAAGTTGTGCTATGTTTGCGACAATTTCGCCTCTGCAAGCAAGGAGGATAACGATGCGTGCAATCGTGCAACAAGTGGCGCAGGGATTCAGTGGCTTATCTGTCGAACAGCCTACGCAACAGACGGCCCTGCGTCACCTGGAACACTGGCTCACCGACGAGGCATTTCGCCCCTACCGTCCGCAACTCGACTGGCTCATCGCCCAGCAGCACTGGTCCCTCCTGCTTGACAGCTTTTACCGGGTCTTACCCTTTGGCACAGGTGGACGGCGCGGCCCAGTCGGCCTCGGGGCCAAGCGTTTCAACGCCTGGACCCTGGCGGCCTCGGTGCAAGGGCATGTGCGCTACTTGCGTGAGCGGGACCCTGACCACGACCTCACGGTCGTCATTGCCTACGACGTGCGGGTGTTTCACGATTTACGCGGGCTCTATAACCGTGCTCTCCCCAATCCGCTGCTGGGCATGACCTCCCGGACCTTCGCGGAGGTGGCCGCCGGGGTGTACACGGCGAATGGGGTCCGGGTGGTCATGCTGCCTGAAGGCGCCACAACGTATATCTCCACCCCGGAATTGTCCTTCGCCATCCGCCATCTCCACGCCACCGCTGGATTGAATATCTCGGCGTCGCACAATCATCCTGATGACAATGGTGGCAAATTCTATAATGAGCAAGGCGGTCAAGAAGTACCGCCGCATGATGAGGCGATGGCGGCGCACGTCGAACGTGTGACGCATATTGCGCAGTTGGATTTCGCCGCCGCCAAGGCCACCGGGCTGCTCACCTGGGTCACGCCGGACGTGCACGAGGCCTACGTGGCGCTGAATCTGCGGCAGTCTCTCTCCCCGGCGCGTCAGGCGCATGTGGTGTTTACGCCGCTGCACGGCACGGCCAACACGACCGTGGGCACGGTGTTGCGGCAGGCGGGGTTTCAGGTGGATGTGGTGGCGGCGCAGGCCACACCGGATGGCACGTTTCCCGCCGTGCCGTACCGAGCGCCGAATCCTGAAGTACCGGAATCTATGCAGCAGGGTATGGACCTGGCGCGCGCGTTACACGCTGACGTGGTGTTCGCCTGCGACCCGGATGCGGATCGCCTGGGCGTGTGTTCACGCACGGCGGATGGCACGTTCCGCTTCCTCACTGGCAATGAGATTGCCGTGCTTGCCACGCATCATAAATTGACGCAGCTCAAAAGCCTGGGGCGTTTACCACGGCGACCACTGGTCATTAAAACCGAAGTCACCACCGCACTGCTCCGTCCGATTACCGACGCCTTTGATGGCGTACTCGTAGGAGACTTACTCGTCGGCTTTAAGTACCACGCCGATGTGTTGGATCACCTGGAGCGGCATGGGCGTTTTGGCGGTTTTGAGGGAACCCTGGACGATTTTGTCATTGCGGTCGAGGAAAGTCACGGCTTGCTGGTCACGCCCGAGATTCGCGACAAGGATGCCGCCGGAGCGGCGTTGTTACTGGCTGAGCTGGCGGCCCAACAGCGTCAGCAGGGGGCCACACTGCTGGACTACCTTGAGACCATTTATATGCAGTATGGGTACTATGCCAATTTAGGCACCTCAATGGTGATGACCGGTGCCGAAGGCACGGCGCACATCCAGGCCATTCAGGAGGGCTTGCGCCGGCAGCCGCCGATGGAGCTGGCTGGCCTGGCGGTCACGCAGTACAGCGATCACTGGGATGAAGCGGGCCGGCACGGGCGCTTTCTGTCGGAGACGGATCGCGCGTCGCGCAATGTCCTCGGCTTTCGGTTAGCCAACGGGGCGCGGGTGTTGGTGCGTCCCTCGGGTACGGAGCCTAAAAATAAAGTGTATATTGAAGTGCCGTCCGCCCCGGTGGGGCTCCAGGCTGGACGCACAGCCCTGGCACGCTGCCAGGTGGAGACCGATGCCCTGGCGCAGCGCATTGCCGATGATGTGACACGGCAGATGCTGCAGCTGATTGGCGTGTCGCTGCCAGAGTATGCCCTGCGTATTTCGGGGCTGGTGGCGCTGGATAAACGCCTCGATTTTGTCGCCCGCTTCATCCCTGGCTTGCAGGCACAGGCGGTGCGGCTGTGCGATGGGGACACGACACAGACAGAGATCTCGGCCTGGATTGACACGCAGCTCGCTGCCTATGGTAAGGATGCGCGCGGGCTGGTGCGTGAGGCCATGCAGCAGTATCTCAGCACCGAGCGCGAGGCCGCGGCACTGCGTGGTGACGCGGCAGCCGGGCAGCAACAGCAGCACATCCAGGCTATGGAGCGTGCCTTTTTTACGCAACCCTAGTGCCTCAACCGTGCTGTTGTGCTCGTTACTGTCCCCTGGGATCGCCGGGCTCCAGCCCGGCTCCGGCAGCCACGCTGGCGCGTGGCGCTCCCAGATACCCCTCAACTGAGCGCGGTTGAGGCACTAGCCACAATGAGCACAGGAGAAACATCATGATTTTCGGCGCCATTACCAATTCCTGGAAGCTCCAGCTGGACGGCCAGGATCTCGCAGAGCTGGTCAAAGAAGCGCAGGCGCGTGGGGCACGGCATATCGAGTTACGGCAAACCTGCCTGGGAACATGCGAAAGCGGCGAGGGCGAGGACTGGCGGCCCGTACTGTCGCAGCTCGCCACCCTGGTGCAATCATTCCCCGATCTCGCGTTCGATTTGGCCATGTCCTGGCCCTGTCTGACGCAGCCACGCGATCCCGCCGGGGAGCCGTTCCAAGCCGCGTTGCAAGGCGCCAAGCTCGTCGGTGGCGCCACCCCACATCTGCGTCTCGTTGATCCCGCCCCGTTCGAGCACGCCTGGGAGCAGCCTGCCGATATTCCGGCAGAAGCGTTGCACGTTGCCGACCTCGCCCGCGAGGCGGCCCGGCAGGGGGTCATCCTGTCTATGGAAAATTCTGGCTTGCCTATTCGTAGCATGGCCCTGCTGGTACAAGAGGCACGTGCCCGTCTCACCCCAGCCGAAGGCCAGTACCTTGGCTTGTGTCCAGACCCGACCAATCAACTGCGGCGCTATCCTGACAGTGACCCCCTGGCAGAGCTGGACGCCGTGCCAACGGATATGCTCAAAATCGTCCATTTCAAGCAAGCGCGCAGTGGCAGAGCCCATCCCTCGGTGGACACGGGGGATATGGACTGTGCCCGCATGATGCACATCTTGCAGCACAAGGGTTTTGCGGGACCGGCGGTGATGGAGATTCCACCCGATGCACAGGTGTTTGACCATCTCTCCGCCAGTTTTGCCTTTTTGGAGTCCGTCGCCAGCGCGTAAGGACACCAACCAGTGGACCTCGCTATGCGACGGACCCTGCCCCAACTCCACACGGACAGCCGTGCCCTCTTCGCCGCTGGGGTGGCGGCGGTCAACCCGCGTACGGCGGTACGGCAGCACATCATCCGGCAGGGCGATACCTTGCACATTGCCGGCGTGCTCTATGATTTGCAGTGTTATGCGCACGTGTACGTGCTGGGTGCGGGCAAAGCCGGTGCCACGATGGCTCAGGGGCTGGAAGACGTGCTGGGGGCGTACCTCACCGCCGGGGACGTGGTGGTGCCGTATGGGCATGGCGCCCCAGTCGCCCGGGTGACCATCCACGAAGCGGCACATCCGGTGCCTGATCAGGCCGGTGTGCAGGGGGCCGCAGCGCTGGGGCAGCGCGCCCAGCAGGCTAGCGCGGATGACTTGGTGTTTTGTCTGCTCTCAGGCGGCGGTTCCGCGCTCTTGCCCGCGCCCAGCATCGGCATCACGCTGGCGGAAAAGCAGCAGGTCACCAGCCATCTCCTGGCGTGTGGGGCCAGTATTGATGAGATCAACACTATCCGTAAACATCTCTCCCAGCTCAAAGGCGGCCAACTGGCCCGTCTGGTGGCTCCAGCCACACTGGTGACGCTGGTACTCTCGGACGTGGTGGGGGATCGGCTCGATGTGATCGCCTCCGGGCCGACCGTTGCCGATCCCACCACGTACCGTGACTGCGCTGAGATTGTGCAGTGCTATGCGCTGCTCGACCGCCTCCCGGCACATGTTCGCAGACATCTACAACGCGGCCAGGCTGGCGAGATTCCCGAGACACCCAAGGCGGATGATCCGGCCTTGACCCAGTGTCAGACTGTGCTCATTGGTAACAATCACATGGCGCTCGCAGCCGCCTGCACGGAGGCCGAGGCACGTGGCTATCACACCCTGCGACTCTCCTCCATGGTGCAGGGCGAAGCGCGGGAAGTGGCCCGGGTGTTGGCGGCGATTGCCCGCGAGATACGACAGTACGGCACGCCGCTGCGGCCTCCAGCCTGTGTGTTGCTCGGGGGCGAGACCACGGTCACGCTGCTCGCAGAGGGCAATGGCTGTGGCGGGCGTAATCAAGAGCTTGCCCTGGCCGCAGCGCTCGATATTGCTGGCCTGGAGCAGGTGGTGGTGTTGAGCGGCGGCACGGACGGGGCCGATGGCCCAACACCAGCCGCGGGGGCCATCGCCGATGGCACAACGGTGGCGCGGGCCCGTGCCCTGGGGCTGCAGCCAGCAACGTTTTTACAGCGCCATGATGCGTATCATGTGTTTCACGCCCTCAATGATGGGCTTATCACCGGGCCGACCGGCACCAATGTTATGGATATGTATCTCCTGCTCGTCGGTTGAGCTGCTGGAGGATTGTACATGGATTTTGGCTTACAAGGTAAAGTAGCCCTGGTCACTGGCGGCAGCCGGGGTATTGGGCGGGCCATCGTGCACGATTTCGCCAAGGAGGGTTGTCGCGTCGCCTTCTCGGCGCGTGGCACGGAGGTGCTGCGTGCCACCGAGAAAGAACTGACCGCGCTAGGTGCCGAGGTGTGCGCCGTGCAGGCGGATATGACCAATACGGCGGATATTGAGCAGATGGTCACGCAGACCGTGGCACGTTTTGGCACGGTCGATATCCTGGTCAATAATGTCGGGGGCTCACGCGGTGGGCAGACCTGGGATACCACGGATGAAGACTGGGCCGAAGTTTTGTATCTCAATTTATTTGCCGCCGTACGGACATCACGACTGGTCGTGCCACTTATGCGCCAAAAGCACTGGGGCCGGATTATTAACATTACCTCGATTTACGGCCGCGAGGCCGGCGGCGCCATGACCTACAACGCCGTCAAAGCCAGCATGAATAGCTGGTCGAAGTCGCTCTCCAAGCAACTGGCCAAAGATGGCATCCTGGTCAATGTCGTGGCGCCAGGCTCAGTGCTCTTTCCTGGTGGTTCTTGGGAGAAACGTCAGCAGGACAACCCGGTGTTCATCGAGAATTTTGTGCGCACGGAGATGCCGCTCGGACGTTTTGGACAACCGGAAGAAATCGCCGCCATGGTGGTGTTTCTGGCCTCCGAACGCGCCTCGCTGATGACCGGGGCCTGCATCAATGTCGATGGCTGCCAGTCGCGTTCAAATATCTAACGGAGAGAGCGGATACGCTATGGCACACGATGTTGTGGCAGTGTTTGGCGCCCACCCTGATGACTTGGACTGGGCCTGTGGCGGGACAACGGCAGCGTGGGCCCGCGAGGGCAAAGAAATCTACTTTGTGCTCCTGACCAGCGGCGAGGGTGGTGAGGATCACCTACGCCGTCTGGTGCTACCCCCGGCAGAGATGGCCGAGATCCGTGAGGCCGAGCAACGCATCGCGGCGAACCTGCTCGGCGTCAAAGAGGTGCTTTTTCTCGGCCAGCCCGATGGACGGGTTGAAGCAACGCTGGCGCTGCGGGACCAGCTGGTCAATGTCATCCGCCGTTTGCGGCCCCAGATTGTCATCAGCATGGACCCTGGCGCCTGGACGTTCGACAGTTTTTATCTGTACCACCCGGATCACCGGGCCACCGCCACGGCGGTGTTTGACGCCATCTACCCGGCGGCGGGCAATCCCTGCTACGTGCCGCAGGCCGACGAGGGCTTGCCGGCCCACAAGGTGCGCGAAGTGTATTGGAGTGGCTCGTCGCGTCCCAACACCTATATCGACATCACAGCGACCATTGACCTCAAGCTCCAGGCCTTGCTCAGTCACCGCAGCCAATTGCCCAATCCGGACGAGATTGCCACCTACGTGCGCCAGATGGCCGGCCAGCGCGGAGCCAAAATTGGCAGTCGCTACGCTGAGGCGTTCCGACGTATGGACGTGCCGCAGTAACCACAGAGAAGGGACACGCCGCATGGAAGTCTTGCCGTCCCAGGTCAATCCATCGAGCCCCACCTTCACCAGCAACATGGCCCACAATCTGGAACAGGTGCGCCTGCTGCGCGCCCATCTACAACAGGTGCGCGAGGGCGGCGGGGCGCGTGCCGTGGCCGTGCACCGGCAGCGCGGCAAGATGCTGGCGCGTGAGCGTATTGACACGCTGCTCGATCCAGGCGCACCGTTCCTGGAACTATCGACGCTGGCGGCCCACGACATGTACGACAACGCCGCGCCCGCCGCGGGCATCGTCACCGGCATTGGCACCGTACACGGCATGGAGGTGATGATCGTGGCCAATGACGCTACAGTCAAAGGCGGCACCTACTTCCCCATGACCGTCAAAAAGCATCTGCGGGCTCAAGACATTGCCCGGGAGAACCGTTTGCCGTGCGTCTACCTGGTGGACTCCGGCGGGGCCTTCTTACCACTGCAGGCCGAGGTGTTTCCAGACCGTGAGCACTTTGGACGTATTTTCTACAATCAAGCCACCATGTCCGCCGCCGGCATTGCGCAGATTGCCGTGGTCATGGGCTCCTGCACCGCCGGCGGGGCC
>SXND01000112.1 GCA_005777235.1 Pseudomonadota bacterium | reverse complement strand
TGGCTCAACCAGTCGCGCCGCTTGCGCACAGACTCTGCACGGTTGCCCCAGAGCAGTGAGGCCAGGATGTCCCTCGCGATGACGCGTCTGAGGTGGCGTCGGCTCACGGCAGCCTGCACTTTTCAAACAGCCTCTGAGAGCTATGCGCACCTGTAGGCCCGCGCCACGGCAGAGGCCCCAGCCGCACAGGCAACGGTGGAATTCGCCTCGCCCACGGTGTTTCGCTCGCAGGGGCGTAATCTCGTGCTGCCTTTGCCGCGCTTGCTGTTTTCCTCGCTGTGGGAAGCCTGGCACGCCTGTGCTCCCCTCGCCCTGCCGCCGGCGCTGCTGCCGCTGTTGAGCACGGAACTCGACCTCCTGCGCTATACGTTGCACACGCAGATGGGCGATTTCGGCCATTATCGCCAGGTGGGCTTTGTCGGCTCCTGCACCTTTGGCCTGCCACGTCGCCGCGCCGTGGAGGTGCTCCGGGGCATGCAGTTGTTGCTGGAGGCGGCCTTTTTTACCGGGGTCGGTTATAAAACAACGATGGGTATGGGCCAGGTGCGCCGTCTCCCACAGCCCCACTAGGACACACCGGCAGCCCGCGCCTTGGCCAGCGCGCCGTAGGCGCCCGCTATGCGCCTGCCGCGCGGCCTCATCACCAGGGCCTCTGCGCGTCCTGGGAGGACACGGGAAGGCCTGGCTGTGACTCCATGGGCCTGACGAGAGCAGTGCGTCTGTCAACGACTCTCGCTAATCGCTGGGAAGCGATCGCGCGAGAGCTTGTCGCTGGCGCCGACGCCAGCCAGCAGCCAGAGCTGCTGAGGGACGCGACCCGCAACCTGAGACGCATTGACTGGCGCCCGATATTTGATATTGAGCGCGGCATTGAAATCCGCGTTGGCCGTATAGCCACATTGCTTACAGGAAAAGCGCGCTTGACTCGGTCGATTGGCCTTCGCAACATGCCCACAAGCACTACAGCCTTTGCTGGTATTGCGAGGGTCCACTAGGACCACCGGCACGCCTGCCAGTTGCGCCTTGTACTCGACAAAACTCCTGAGCTGCGCAAAGCTCCACCCACTCATCTTGGCCCGTTGCGGCTGCCTGAACTGAGTCCGTGCGCGGATAGGCGTCAAATTTTCCAACGCCAGCCCGCGTCCGGTGCCTGTAGCCTCCGCAACGCGTGCTTTACTGATGCAGTGATTCACGTCCCGGCGAAACCGTGCTGCTCGCATGGCGGTACGCGGCAACGCCCGCCGGATGTTCTTGGGACGCATGCCGTCCCTCTGGGCGGCATGCGCGGCACGCTGGAGCCGTTGACGGCGTCTCGCATAGCTGGTACGGCAGGCTTCAATCCTCTCGCCGCTGTGCGTGTCCCCGTCAGACGTTGTGACCAGATTGACCACGCCGAGATCGACACCGAGCAAGTCGCGCACGGGTATGCGTGTGCCATCAGGCACATCCACGGTCACCAGCAGCAACCATTTCCCGTCCCGACGCTAGACCATATCGGTCTTACCATGCGCGAAGCCAAAGCGTTGCGCTTGGTAGGTGCCCATGAGGTACGGCACCACCACACGGCCTGTTAGCGTCTGGATGCTCACCCAGTCTGGCCCTTTGAAGCCCAAGTTTTTGCGCATCGAGAACGGCACAGCGGCCTGAGGACGCAATGCAGGAGCAAACGTCTTGTCTCGTTTGTACGCTTCCATGACTTGCGCAATACACCGTATCGCGGTGTCCGCTGGCAAGCCAAACCGCGCGCGCAACTCATAGTATGCCAGCTTTTGCAGCCCTACCTTATTGGCACACTGGTGAGCGAACGCCACACGAGCCAGCCACGTTGCTGCCTCATTGAAGCGTTCAACGATAGATCGCAAGGCATCGGCCTGGGTGTCATCGGGAAGGAGTTGGAGTTGCAAGGTCAGTTTCATGCCTATAAGTATATTGGTGCTATACGGCATTGTTAAATGGCAACTTCGTTGCCAGCAGGAATTGAGCCGATGCGGCTCAACCTTTCTTTCCCCTCCCGCCAACTGGTGCAGTCTGGCAGGAGTACCCAGAAAGGAGTTTAGGTGGGTCGGAACAAGAAGGAATACGTCCAGTCCTCGTGTTGCAAAACGACGCGATTAATCGCTTCACCACGACGATACTCGCCATCCCCTTAACCACCAATCTTCGTCGTGCGGCTTTACCTTCATGCGTACAGATCGCCGCCGGTGAAGGAGGGCTTGTGAGTCCGTCTGTCGTACTCTGCCACCAAGTACGTGCTCTGGATACAACCCGCTTACAACGGCTATTGGGGGTGATCAGCGCAACCACGATGGCTGCAGTGGAACGATGCATCCTGTTTACCCTGGGGATTGTCTAAGCCTAGGTCTCCAGTCTTCAAGATGCGCTCACCCCACTCCAGAAGATGCGCTCACCCCACTCCAGCAACCTTGCCAGCCACCTTGCCACACTCCTCTGGCTCCTGAGATCGCGCTATCCTGTCTGCATATGCGACACACACACCCTCGCACCCAGGGAGGATGACCCCATGCGCCATCGCGCCAAACATTATGGACCCATGACCGAGACCCCAGAGCCTGAGTATTGCTCGCAGTGTGACCACGAACCACACGCCTATCACGCGCCCCAGGACCACGCGCTGCTGCAACGGCTAGAGCATGTCGAGCACCTGGCCCGCACTGCTTGGCGCACCGCGCCACCAGAGGCGGCCCGCGCGCTCACCATGCCAGCCCCCAGAGCGATCGTCCCCGAAGAGACCCTGTGGCAGGGGCGTCCCAGCTTCCTGGGCTCAGCCTGGAGCGCGCTCGCCGCCGCCACCTGGACCGGACTCGGGGTGGTGGCGCTGGGGCAGACGCCCACCGTAGCAGCGCATCTGGAGATCTGGCACGGGCAGGCGCAGGCGTGGCTATTCACGCACGGCGCCTTCGAGTTCGCCTGGTGGTATGAGCAGGGCGTCGGCTGGCTCGTTGGCCCGGCGGCTTTCGACACGGCCCTGCCCAGCGTGCTGCTGGGAGGGACGCTTAGTGCCGGCCTGCTCCTGCTGGTGCGGCTGCGGCGCGCCCTACGCACGTCGTATAGCCTGACCACGCAGCGCCTGAGCACCCGCCAGGGAGGACACTCCAGCGATATCGCGCTGGCCGAGCTGGACAAGGTCCAGATACGCCACCCATTCTGGGGCCGGCGGCTGGGCTATCTGCACTTGCGCTTTATCGGCCAGCACCCCGTCACCCGTCGGGTGCGTTGGTGGGGCGTGCCGCAGCGCGCCCTGCTCCTGGCTCTGCTGCAGGCCACCTTGCAGGGAGCACGTACGGCGGCGCAACGTGAGGCCTAGATGTCTGTTGCATGCCTCCCTCGCCAATCACAGGAGGGGCGACCGGCCGGTCGCCCCTCCGAGAGAGGGACAATACGCCTCGATGGTGTTGCTAGCTTTCCAGGGGAGTCGGGCGTCTCTACCAGACAAGGGCAATACACTGGTGCAGGGCGTACGACATGGCTCTCTAGACTTCCAGACATCTCACGAAGGAGCACAATATGTTCGGTATCGGAGCCTCACAACTTTACCAGCAGGTCTACAGCGATACGACGCTCACCGAAGCGTGGCGGCGAGTGCGCGTCGGCACTGACCAGGCCGGGGTTGATGGCGTGACCGTGGTGCAGTTTCAGGCGCGTCTGTTTGCCAATCTGAAAGCCCTGCAAAGCCTCTTGCAGCAGCGCCGCTATCATCCCCAGGCGGTGAAACGCCTCTCCATCCCCAAACCCGATGGCACCCGGCGCCCGCTGGGTATCCTCACGGTGGCGGACCGTATTGTGCAACGGGCAGTCAGCCTGACCATTGAGCCGCTGTTTGACGCCGGCTTTGAGGCGTGTAGCCACGGCTTCCGCAAGAGACGCTCCGTGCATACGGCCCTGGACCAAGTGGTGCGACTGATCAACCAAGGCTACGGTTGGGTCGTGGACCTTGACATCGCGCAGTGCTTCGACCGTATCAACACCGTGCTGCTGTTCACGTTCATCAAAGAGCAGCTGAAAGACGCCGAACTACGCCGCATTGTCTGGGCCTGCCTCGAGGCCGAGACCGTTGCCGTCGAGCGCCAGGGGCGCTGGCGCAGTCCCGAGGCACGGGGGCTGTTGCAGGGTGGCATTCTGTCGCCCCTGTTTGCCAACGTGTACCTGGATCGCTTCGACAAAATGGCCCTGAAGCAGGGCCTCAAGCACGTGCGCTACGCCGACGATTGCCTGTTCTGTTGTCGCAGCCAGGCCGAAGCCGAGGCGGCTCTGGGGCAGGCTCGCACATTCCTGGCACGCCTGGATCTGGAGATTAACCCGCGCAAAACGACGATTTATCACGCCGAGAAGGGCCTGTATTACCTCGGCGAGCGCTTGCTGTTAAAGAAACGGGGTCCGTACGAAGAGCTGGTGCACGTGCCGCGTCCGCGCACCCCTAAAGCCGCGCCATTGGCCTTGCCAGCGGCCACGGCCACCACCGCTGCCACCCTGGAGGACGACGCATGGGAACCCTCTATGTCACCGAACAGGGCGCCGTAATCGGGCGCACCGGCGAGCGCCTGATCATTCGCAAAGGCCAGACCGTGCTCCAGGAACTGCCCGCCGTGCAGGTGGACCAGATCGTTATTCTGGGGAATGCCACCCTGACCGCACCGGTGGTGCCGTTTCTGCTCGACAAGGGCATTGATGTGGCCTACCTGTCGAGCCGTGGCACCTATCGCGGCCGCCTGCAACCGCAGTGGACCCGCGACGCCAGCCTGCGCCAGGCGCAGTACCGTCGCGCCCGCAATGCACGGTTTTGCCTGGGCGTGGCGCAGCAAGTGGTCGCGGGCAAAATTCGCAACATGAGCGCCTTCTGCCGCCGCCAGCGGCGCTTTGAGGCCGCCGAGGGCCAGCGCCTGGACGCCATGGAGGGGCTGATCCCGCGCCTGGCCGAGGCCACGAGCCGGGCGCAGGTGCTAGGCTACGAGGGCACCGCCTCGGCGACGTATTTCCGCTTCTTCCGGCACTTCTTGCAGGTGCCGCTGGGGTTTCAGCGCCGTCAGGCGCATCCGCCGCCGGACCCGGTGAATGCCCTGCTAAGCCTGGGCTATACGCTGCTCTATAACCATCTCTATGCCGCCGTGAACCTGGTGGGGCTGGATCCGTATCAGGGCTTCTTGCATGAACTACGGCGCGGTCATGCCGCGCTGGCCTCGGATCTGGTGGAGGAGTGGCGGGCCACCATTGTGGACTCGGTGGTGCTGACGGTGCTCAATCGTCGTGAGATCCAGCAGGAAGATTTTCAGACCACGCCGCAGGGACTGCGCCTCACCAAAGCGGCCCTGACGCGCTTTGTGCAGCGCTACGATGCGCGCGTCAGTGAGATAGTGACGGCGCCGCTGGCTCAGGGCCGCACGTCGTATCAGCACTGTTTTGAGCTGCAAGTGCGCCACCTGGCCCGGGTGATTGTCGGGGAAGAGCTGGCGTATCAACCGTTTGCCGTACGCTAAAGGAGGGCAGGATGTTTCTGGTCGTGAGCTACGATATCCCGGATGACCGCCGCCGTACGCGTCTGCACCGCGACCTGAAGGGTTTTGGTATGCGGGTACAATATTCGGTCTTTGAGTGTGTACTGGAGGCGCGCGAGGTGGCGCGTCTCCAGGCCCTGGTACGCCGCCGCATCGCGCCCGATGCCGATCACGTACGCTATTATCGCCTGTGCGAGCAGTGCGTAGCGCGGATTACCGCCCTGGGCGGCACGGTGACGCAGGCGCCGCGCACGCACGTGGTGTGATGTGTGAGGTTGCACACTCTAGGCTGAGGGAGGGCGCCGCACGAGTCGGGCGCCCCCATCATTTTGGGCTAGCATGGCTGAGAAGTCTCTGCTATAGTAAGCATATGTGGATATAAAGGGAACATTATGGAGCTATATCAACACAAGTCATTATTTATCAATAAGTTGTAAGAAAATAATGGCGATGGGAAAAACATGACTTCTCTGGAAAGCATGTAAAATCAATGTGATAGTGTCTCAGCTTGTTACACTGTCTGCGTACACCTCGGTGCTGCTGCCCATCGGATACCTCGTAAAGGCTGTATGATAAGGAAAAGTAAAGGGTTAGGAGGGTTTTTGTGGAAATGAGATGTAGGTATATGAATTATAAGGCGTTAGGTGTTTTACCAACCTCTGTGGGCTGTGGAAAAGTCGAGGTGTACGGAAATGGCCTTCCAAGCTACTGTTTTTGAAGGGCTCCAAGGGGCAGGGGTTGCCATGAAGAGACTTGCCTGAGGGCAATTGAAACCGATACGAGCCGTCCACATCCCACAACGTAGTCGTGTTGCCATGAAGAGACTTGCCTGAGGGCAATTGAAACGGTGGAGACCCTCTGATCTCCGCCTATCCCGCGCAAGGTTGCCATGAAGAGACTTGCCTGAGGGCAATTGAAACACATCGTGGTAACTTGTTCGTTGACAGGAGGTAAGGTTGCCATGAAGAGACTTGCCTGAGGGCAATTGAAACCTCGTCAAGAATTTCGCTCTGGGGCCTCGTGTTGTGTTGCCATGAAGAGACTTGCCTGAGGGCAATTGAAACCCGCCCTTGATCTCCTGCC
Organism: Pseudomonadota bacterium; assembly: GCA_005777235.1. Taxonomy (GTDB): domain Bacteria; phylum Tectomicrobia; class Entotheonellia; order Entotheonellales; family Entotheonellaceae; genus SXND01. Next base: position 4 of record SXND01000112.1, on the reverse strand, counting down.
AGAC
>SXND01000111.1 GCA_005777235.1 Pseudomonadota bacterium | reverse complement strand
ATGGGCTTTGCCAGGCAGGTGGCGCAGCGGATCATCTTTATGGACCAGGGTGAGATTATCGAGGATGCGCCAACCGAGGCCTTCTTTGCCACACCGCGTAGTGAACGGGCACAGCAGTTTTTGTCGAAGATTCTGCAGCATTAAATGTCTATTCTGCTAGGAGAAGCGACCGGCCGGTCGCCCCTACAGTACGGACAGGGCCCACCCCCCGCCTTTTAGGCCAGCGTCGCGGCTTTGAGTTCCTGCAACAGCTGCGCATACTGCGTCGGCCCGCCTTGTTCCCAGGTGTTCAGCAAGATGGTGCCGAAGACGCCCATATCCGCCAGTCCATGGAGCCGTCGCAAGTCCGCCCCGGTGCGCAGACCAAAGCCTAAGGCCAGCGGCAGCGTGGTGGCCTGGCGACAACGCGCCATAAAGGCCTCGAGACTGGTATCAATGGCGGTACGTTGGCCAGTCACCCCACGGCGAGCGACGCAATAGATAAAACCACGCGCCTGCTGGGCAATGGTGTGCAAACGCGCCAGCGTATTGGTCGGCGTCATCAGCATAATGGGCGACAGCTGGTGCGTCGCGGCGTGCTGGAACAAGTCGCCCGCTTCCTCCGGCGGCAGATCCGCGACAATAAAGCCACTGCCGCCGTGCTCCGCCAGACAGGCGCAGAACGTCTCGTGCCCCATTTGCAACACGCTGTTGTAATAGCCCATCATGAGAATTTGCATATCAAAGGCGGCCCGGGCCCGCTGCATAAAGTCAAAATAGCGCTGCCAATTGAGGCCCGCATTTAGCGCCTGTTGATTGGCACGCACGAACACCGGACCGTCGGCAATCGGCTCGCTAAAGGGCAATTGTAGCTCGACCACATCGACGTCGGCGCGTTGCATGGCCTCCAGCATGGCCATGTTGGCATCGAGCGAGGGAGCGCCCACCACCGCGTGCGTCATGAGCAAGAGCTTTTTGCGTTGCAGGCGCTGGCGGATATACGTCTCAAGCGGCGTCATGGGCGCGCTCCTTCCTGTTCCCAGGCGGCGACTTTGGCACGCAGAAAGTCGCGCCAGCGGACATCACCCAGAGCTTCGGCAATGGTAAAAATATCCTTGTCCCCCCGGCCCGACTGGTTAATCACGATACTCTCCTGCGGCGACAACAGCGGCGCCTCGTGCAACGCGGTGACAAAGGCGTGGGCGCTCTCTAAGGCTGGGATAATGCCTTCGCGGCGCATCACGCGCTTGAGGGCGTCGAGGACTTCGGCGTCGGTAGCGGCTTCAACGCGGATACGCCCAATCTCGTGCAGGTAAGCCAGGATCGGCCCCACACCAATGTAATCCAGACCAGCGGACACCGAGTGCGTGGGCAGCATCTGGCCCTCGTCATTTTGCAGGAAATAGGTCTTATAGCCTTGTGCCACGCCTGGACGACCTTTGTGTTGGGCCAGACGGGCGGCGTGGGCCGTGGTCTCCAGCCCCAAGCCGCCAGCTTCAACACCGATCAAAGCCACCGTCGGGTCGTCGAGAAAACCAGCAAAGATCCCCGAGGCATTGGAACCGCCCCCAACGCAGGCATAGACCCGTGCTGGCAGTTGCCCGGTGGCCTGCAGGATCTGCGCCCGCGCCTCCTGCCCAATGATCGATTGAAAATACGTCACCATCTGCGGGAACGGATGCGGACCACACACCGTGCCCATGACGTAGTGTGTGCTGTCCATCGATGCCGACCAGTCGCGCAGCGCGGCGTTAATGGCGTCTTTGAGCGTGCGCGTGCCATCCTCCACCGCGACCACCTCGGCCCCGAGTTGCTCCATCCAGAAGACGTTGGGACGCTGCCGGTCGATGTCGTGCGCTCCCATGTAAATCGTACAGGCAAAGCCCATGCGCGCCGCCATGGTCGCCGTGGCCACGCCGTGCTGTCCGGCCCCGGTCTCGGCAATCACCCGGCGCTTGCCCATACGGCGCGTCAGCAGACCCTGGCCCATGACGTTATTGGCTTTATGGGCGCCGGTATGGTTGAGGTCTTCGCGTTTGACGTAAATCTGCGCCCCACCCAACTCACGACTGAGATTCTCCAAGAGGGTGAGCGGGGTCGGACGGCAGGAATAGCTCGACATCAGACGCTGATACTCCTCCCAAAAGGTGGGATCGGCCTGGGCCGCACGGAAAGCCTCCTGGAGTTCCACGATGGTTTCATGCAGGATCTCCGGGATAAAGGCTCCACCAAAGGCGCCGTAGTAGCCCTCACGGCCCGGGGGAAACTGAAAAAGTTCGTTGTACATACTGCGGTCATCCTTTATGTCAGGGCTGGCGGGAGGCATTCTAGTCTATTGCCGCTCTCAAACGGCTGTGCAGCGCCGCTAGGACGTCAATGATGGCGCTGATGCTGCGCGCCCCGGACTGGAAAATCGCCGTAGCATTCAGCGAGGCCCACTGGAATCCCATGGCCTGGAGAGCCGCGACGCGTGCCACCACGCGCTCATGCTCCATATAAAAGCGCTTGCCCTCAGCATCACGCGGCGGCGAGGCCACCATGCCCTGCCAGCCAATGGCCTGGGGATCGCGCCCGGCTTCGGTGGCATGACGCCGGATAGTGTCCATGGCCTGTTGGGCCTCGGTGGCGTCGTCAATATGATTGGCCAGCCAGCCATCGCCTAGGCGTCCGACACGTCGTAGCGCGGCCGGGGAGTTGCCGCCGATCCAAATCGGTAACCGCGCCCCTTGCGGTGGCTTGGGTTCCATGCCCATGGCCTCGGCCCGGTAGTACTGCCCGGCAAAATCGACCTGGGGCTCACCCCAGTAGGTGCGTAGGAGCTGGATGGCCTCGTCCATGCGCTTGCCACGGGTGTGGAAGGACTCGCCGAGGGCCTCGTACTCGGCCTCCTGCCAACCGACGCCAATGCCCAGGCGCACGCGCCCGCCGGACAGCGTGTCCAGGGTGCTCACTTGCTTGGCCACCAGCGTTGGTTCGCGCTGCGGCAGCACCAGCACTTCGGTGCCCAGGGTGACGCGCGAGGTGACGGCCGCCATATACGACAGGGCCATAAGGGCTTCCATGATCGGCATGCCGGGCGGGTACGGCCCGGCCGGGCGCGTCGGGGTGGGATAGCCCATGACCACGTGGTCAAAAATGTCAATGTGATCATAGCCGATGTCTTCAATGGCTTTGGCGAGGCGTATGACGCCGCTCGGGCCTTCACGGTAGGACACATTGGGGAATTCGACGGAAAGTTTCATGGGGGGCGTCTTTCTCTGTTGACGAGCGTGCCCAGGTGCGTACCGTCTGGGTCAGCGCATTACAACCAGCGGGGAAGCGCGGCACCAGCGTGGTGAGGCGCGGCCATCCAGCAGGTGGAGCATCCCAGGCAGCCATGGGCTCCGCAGTGGTCGAGGCTTTGCCAAACACGGTGGGCCGGAGCGCCTTGGCCTCGCAACGGTCTGTAGACATCGTGTGGCTAGAGGCAAGGTATTATATGCCTGGACGGTCATCTGTCAAATCCACACTGCCTTGGCGAGGGGACGCATCCTAGACGCCGCTGGAGCGGGTTGGTAGCCAGGGGGCCTGCGGCAGCCGGCCAATGCCGGCACGATGGTGCAGCCCAGTGACCCCACGATGTCGTGGTCCGCCACCTCGCCTGCCGGCCAGAGCGGCGTGCCGTGGAGCGGCGGGCCCTATGTGGGTTCAACCACGTTGACGTGTACCGTGCCCAGCCTGCAGGACACCTCGGTGCAAGCGGTGCTTAAGGCAGTAGCCACCCGCGTTTGCCCGCCCATCCCCCCGCTGCCCAGGTGGGCGCTACGTCCGCCTCGCACCCGCCTCGCTGTTGACGCTCTCCGGGTGCATCCGTTAAGATCCCAGCATCCTGAGATGTCCGCCCACCTCTTGCAAGGTACGCACCGTATGGAAACCTCCACCGTCAGTGTCGGTCTGCTGCCTGACCAGGCGCCTGGGTCCATGGACGCCCCCGAGACGCCCGGGCGTTGGCCACGGGATGTGCTTGAGGCCTATGCGCGCGATCTCGGACCGTATACGATTGACAATGCCGAAGCACTCCTAGATAACGAACCCCTCGAACTCTACAACGGCTGGCTGGTATGGCAAGATATGACTGATCTGCCTGAACGACGCGTCGTGGCGACCCTCCAAGACATGCTCAGTCTCTCCGCCCGCAAGATGGGCTATGGACAAGCCCTGCCCGATCAGGTGGAGTGCCTGCTCGATAACGGCGATGTGGTGAAACCGGACGCTAGCCTGGTGTCGTGGGCCCGCCTGCGCACCGCGGTCCATCCGACGGGTCCGAGCCAGCGCTCCATCTTACATGGTGGGCCGGAGCTGGTCATTGAAGTGCGCTCGCCCTCCAATCGACGCGCCCAGGAGCGGCGGAAGCGTGCGCTGTATTTTGCCAACCACGTGGACATCGTGTGGGATGTCGATGAGCCGCGCCAAACCATCTGGGTGTACCGTGCCACGGCCCCCGAGCGACCGACACGCTACAGCATGGCGGATACCCTGGACTGTGAACCCCTGCTGCCCGGTTGGCGCCGTCGTATGGCCGATATCTTCGCTGCGCAAGCCTCTGCTGAAACGGTGGCGGGTGAAGTTGCCCAGGCCTGGATCGCCGAAGGGATGGCCGCAGGCGCCGCACTGACGTTGCGCCAGGTCTTACCCGTGCTCCTGCGTGCCAGGTACGGCGCGACGCTCCCCGCAGACCTGCCGGAGCGTCTGGCATCCTGTGATCTGCGCCAGTTGCAGGCTTTACAGACTGCCACCGAGACCTGCGCCACCGTGCAGGATTGGCTCGCCCTTCTCCCCGCCACCCCGTAAGCCCACAGGCAGGCTCCTACCCAGCCCGGATGTGAGGCGCGGGTCACCACACCCGCGTCGCAGTGCTCTGACTTCTTCCCGAAGCTACACCCCCTGCCCCGGCCATCGTCGCCCCTGCGGTCCGACGGGGACGAGGCGCCAGGACTGGTTCGTGAGGGGTGGTGGATGGCAGCGCGACCAGCGCTAGCGGCCGTTGTCAGTTGGCGTTGCCCCCCCGGCCCCAGGACGTTGGCGCCGTGCTTATTCTGGCTTGGCTTCGACGGGCACAGGCCCTAGCAGCTCGTCGAGGTGCGGCGTGATCGGCTGATCCAGGGGCAAGAACCACAGCGCTGGCTTGTTGTCGGCGCGGTACTGGCGCTCAAGCTGCTCGAACACCTCAGCGGTCGGCTCCGCCGGACCCAGCATCTGGTCGAGCAGGGGCAGGGCCGACTGCGCGGCGGGCAGCGTTGCCAGCTCCAAGCGGGCGCGGAAGCGGGTGCGCGCCTGCTGCAAGGCGACATCGGCGTTGCCCTGGGCCAGCGCCGGCGGGGGGGTGTGCGCCTGCAGATCGGCCAGCAGTTGCACGGTCTGTGTTTTCAGCGCTGCAGCGTCCGCGTCGTCGCCATACGCCTGCAGCGAGGCTGCCGCCGCCTGCTGGGCCGCCTCGCGGTCGTTGAGGCGCCAGGCGCACAGGGCCAGGTGGTAGTGGGCCCGGCCTTTGGAGAGGGCCGTGATCGCGGGCTCGGGGTCTGGCTCCGCCAGCAACGTCCGCAGGGCCGTGCGTGCCTCGGCCACCTCGCCCAATTCGCGCAGAGCTGCGGCGCGGTTCATGCGCACCGTGAACGTGAGGGCCGCGGCGTCGGGCTGCCCAGTCAGCAGCGTCAGCGCCTCGTCATAGTGCACGATGGCGCTGGCGTGCTCGCCCTGCCGATAGGCCCCGACCCCTGCGGCATTCAGCGCCCCGGGAGACGGCTTGAGCAGTGCGTCGAGCTGCGGCGCCAGCGCCTGCTCGGGCCCCAGAAAATAGATGGCGGGCCTGCCCTCCTCCTTGTACTGCTGATCCAGCTCCGCCAAGACCTCCGCCACGGGTTGCGCCGGACCGAGCATCTGCTCGACGTCGGGTAGGATGGGCTGCTGCGGCCTCGGCGCTGTCTGGACCTCCTGCAAGCGTTCTTGCCCCGTTGCGTCTGGCAGCGACATCGCCTTGAGTAGCCCGGTATAGTTCGCCAGGGCCGCTTGCAGGTGGGGATGCTCGTGGCCCGTACGGTGCGTGAAATCCACAAAAATCGCCACCATACGGCGCATGAGCGGCTCGGCCTGCGCCAGGCGGTTAGTAGCATGAAGCACATGTGCCAGGCTGTTGAGGTCGATCGCCACGTTGGGGTGGGCGGGACCGTAGGCCTGCTCGTCGAGGGCGAGGGCGCGGCGCATGAGCGGCTCGGCCTGCGCCAGGCGGTTGGTGGCCTGGAGCAACCCAGCCAGGTTGTTGAGGTCTCTGGCCACGTCGGGGTGGGTGGGGCCGTAGGCCTGCTCATCGAGGGCGAGGGCGCGGTGCAGCAGCGGCTCGGCCTGCGCCAGGCGGTTGGTGGCCTGGAGCAGATGCGCCAGGT
>SXND01000110.1 GCA_005777235.1 Pseudomonadota bacterium | reverse complement strand
ACGGTTGGTGCAACAGCGGGCCCGGATCACCGAGGTGGGGGCGTGTGCGCGGGCGGAGGGGATGACGACGTTGCTGCAGGATGGGGTGCTCAAGGTGCTCCAGGGCCTGACGGACCTCACCCAGGTCAAAGCCGTCGCCAATAAATAACCTATGAGGCACTTCTACGCGTGTTATAGATGGCTATCGGTCGTGTTGTTGCTGCTGATCAGCGCGGGAAGCTGCCGTGCTCCTGTCCCTACGCCAGAGCCAGGGTCGGAGCCACCGCCGCCCGCGGGTTTCTGGCTGACACGTCCAGCCCCCGTCGCATGGGCTGATGATCTGGATCGTGCCTCCCTCCTCCAGGCGTTACAACGGAGTCTGGCATACGCCAGACGGCTACCGCCCGACAAACCCCTCGCCTTTGGCGATCGTCAGATTCCGGCCGCAACGTTACGACAAACGTTGGAAACACTGGAGCAGATCCTCGCCACCGCCACCACGCCGGCAGCGCTGTGGCAGGCCCTGCAGACTCATTTTGAGGTGGTGCAATCCCCTGGCAGAGATGGCCAGGGCGAGGTGCTCTTCACGGGATATTATGAGATTGAGCTCGAAGGCAGCTTAACGCCGAGCCCGCAGTTCCCCTACCCACTCTATAAGCGTCCGCCGGAGTTTGGCAACGCGGGAGGCCCGGCGTCTTCCGAGCGCTATTATACGCGCCAAGAAATTGATGGCGCCGGGAAGCTACGTCGCCGAGGACTTGAACTGCTCTGGCTACGCAACCCCGTGGATGGTTTTTTCCTCCATGTGCAGGGTTCAGGGCAGATTCGACTCCCGAATGGACGTGTCCAGCGAGTCGCGTATGCCGGTTCCAATGGGCATCCGTACTACAGCCTGGGACGTATGCTGCTCGACGAAGGCCGTGTCCCACGTGAGGGCATGTCCATGCAGAGTTTACGGCGCTACGTGCAGAGCCACCCAGAGGAGACCGCCCGCCTGTTGCAGCGTAATCCACGCTATATCTTCTTTCGCCAGGTGGAGCATGGCCCGCAGGGCAACCTGGGGCTGCTGCTTGTCCCTGGCCGTTCCATTGCCACAGACCAGACGCTCTTTCCCGCTGGTGGCGTGGCGTTTGTGCAGTTCCAACAGCCGGTCTTGAATGCGCAGGGCGAGATTACCGCCTGGCGTCCGGCGTCGCGCCTGGTGTTTAATCATGATACTGGGAGTGCGATTACTGGCCCTGGACGCGTCGATCTCTTCTGGGGGAACGGTGCGGTTGCCGAGATGGCCGCTGGCCATATGCAGCACACCGGAGCCCTGTTTTTTCTGCTCAGCAAGCGCGCCGGTGTTGGGGGGTAGCAGGGTGTCTCACGTCAAGGCAGGGATTCTATGACGACAGTATACCTCCAGGGTACTCCAGTGGTCTATGACACGGTGGGCGACGGTTTCCCGTTACTGCTGCTCCCCGGGCCCCCTGGTGTCTGGGAGCCGACGCTGGCGCTCCTGGGGGAGTTGTGCCGGGTCATCACCTATACAGCCCCCCTTCCTGTGCCAGAGGGCATGGGAGCTGCCGCCCTGGTCGAGGCCCTCATGCAGGTCCTAGGGCTGGAACGTTGCTATGTCGCCAGCCAGGTGCCGAGTTGGCCCCTGGCCCTGGAAGTGACGCTGCGCTGCGCCCATCGCGTGGAAGGGGTCGTACTCGTGGGCACGCATACCGTCGAGGCAGACGTGCAGCAGCACCTCACCACCCTGGTCCCGCGTTTGCCAACGGTGTCCGTCCCGACCGCGCTCCTTATGACGGCAGAGGTGCGCACGACCAGTCCCGTCGTGGAGAGGCTGCGTACCCACCTGCCACGGTGTACAACCCAGGTGCTCGCAGGCCCGGCAGCCTCTGGAGACGTCCAGCGTCTGGCGCTGCACATCGGCCATGCAATGACCGCGTTTCTTGTGCAGTGTGAACGCCAGCGGACTCTGGTGCGTGGCGCTTCCTTTTTGCTCTGAGCCCACAACCGCACCTGCCGGGCCCTGGAATAGGGTTGACAAGGTTCCCGCGTCCATGCCACCCTTAACCACTCATGATCGTTCTCCTTATTTGCAGGTGCCAGTATGGTTGTGCAGGAGCATCGCAGTACGATTCGCGACATGTACACGTTCATCAGCGAACGGCTGTACTTTAATCGTCCGGATATGTCTATACAAGGCGAGTCGGCGAATGCGACCCTGTTACTCAGTCTGCTCACGGCCCTCATCGGGGGGAAAGCCCTCATCATTGGCGAACCAGGGCTGGGGAAAACCACCGCGGCGGAGTATATTTGCTCACTGCTGTACTGCTTGCCACTGGGGGTACTCTGGAGTGGTGGCGTGAGCGGGCATCCTGAGCAAACGGAAGAAAAAATTGTTGGACGCCCGAACCTCGGCAAATTGAATCAGGGCGAAGAAGTGGTCGTCTGGAGTACGTTTGCCCGCCTCCCAGTCAAAATCGTCGATGAGATCAACCGTCTGCCCGAGACTAAACAGAGTCTCATCCTCGATGGCCTCGAACGAGGCAAATGGGAATATCTCAACCAAAATCTGATCAACGACGAGTTTTGCCTGTTCGCCACCGCCAACTACCAGGATCAAGGGACGAATACCCTGGTGCCCCCCTTGCTGGACCGCTTTGACGTAGTTGTCGAGTCCAAACATCCCGGTGCCAACATCGCCAGTCTCATTGGCCAGGCTGCCTCCCATGAGCCCCTCCTCCGGCATGCGGACAGCGAACAGGCCTTTCTCGAGGCCTTGCATCATTCCCCCAACGGCCATGCTCTCAGCGACCTCGATCCCTTGTATCAGCGCTTTGCGCGTGTGGTACACGAACGCTGTGGTGTGGTCATGCTCAGCCGACAGGAGCGTCAAGTGGTGCGCCAGACGATTGCCAGTCTGGAGATGACCCTGGAAGCCAATGCCCTCCTGCGCATGGCCTTGGCAGAACTCTCATTTTGCTGTAAGTACGGCCAGAAGCGCTCCAGCGATGTGTGCGATGAAGGCTGCCACTACACGGGCTATCTGTGTTACGAAATCCGCAATTGTGCCTCGAATCGCCTGCCAGCGTCGATCTATCGCTATGCCCAGGCCCTGGCGTGGTGGTGTGGCAGCCCCCACGTCGATGTCGAGCACGTGCGCACCATCTTGCCGTATGCGTTAGCGCATCGGGCGCAATGGCGTGAATCCTACCTGGTGGCGCGCGACCGCGAGCGCCGGCAGGAACCACTCCTCATTCACGCCGCCCGCTACGCCACCGCCTTAGTCTTGCAGCGTTTCCACGAACAACGCCACGAGCTGCTCGCCCATCTCGGTACGGCAGCGCGCATCCTCGATGGCGAAGCGCTCGCGTTTCCCCAAGGCGATCACCCATTGTACAGCGAAATCCGACGCGACTTAGGACTGGAATTGGCATGAATCCCTTCGAGGCTTTTCGCTCGTACAGCGGCACAGCACGGCCAGAACTGCCGCTCGATCGTATTCTGGCCCGGCGTGATGCGGTGCTCCACCGGCTGATGCAGAGCTATCAAGCGCTCATTGAGGAAGAAAGTAAACAGGTCGTCTGGCTGGTGGAACAGGGCGCCTTGTCACGGGCCTATACCACGGCGGTGGACGCGCTGCACGGCGTCGAGTTCAGTCTTGAAGATCTCGAAGATGTGTGTCTAGAGCTGGACAGCAATGAGGGGGTCACGACATCGATGGGCGCGCCATCCGGGATTTTTATCGCCGCGTTGTGTAATCAGGTGCCGGCACAGGATATTACCTTGAATTTGCGTTTATTCCGCCACCGCTGGCCCTTTATGGGATACAAACTGCCGCAGGGACGGCGCCTACATCTCGAGGGGGATGCCGGGGACTATGTCGGGGCCTTGCTGGAAGGCGGCGACATCGTGGTGACAGGCAACGCCGGCAATTACACCGGCGTTGGCATGAAAACGGGCACGGTCCACATTGGCTACAGCACGGGCAAACATACTGGCGAGGGCATGCGCGGTGGTTTGTTGCGCGTCGGGGGACGTATCGCGGCCCTCGGGCGGGTGCAACAGGGCGAGGTCTACGAAGGTACGCAGCAAGTGTTTCCTGCCCCCAGCCCGGATCCCGCCCCCAGCCTCGTCCCAGCGCCCAAGAAAAAATCTCGCACCAGTACGGTTCGCTAAGTATGGACTGGGCACAGATCCTTGCTGATCTCTGGCCGCGGGTGCGCCAGAAGCATCGGTGGCCCGAGTTACCCACGCCGCAGATGGGCACCATCCAGGCCCCGGTGGCCATGCAGATGCGGGAGAAGCTCATTACCCTGAATACCGCGACCTGTGATGAACTCGCCGAGTCCATGCCGCCGGAAGCCGTCATCGAAGCCCTACTCGATCATGGGGTGAGTCACTACACCCGCTGCCCCTGGGACTTTGCCACACACCTACAACTCTACGCCACCGCCAAAGCCGCCTTGGGGCGCCGCTCCTTAGCCCGCCTCGCCACCGATAGCTTTATTGACGTGGTGTCCAATACCGCCTGTGTGAAGGACATGGAGACGCCTCTTCCCGAGGTGTACCGTCACTTAGGGGGCGGCGCCCTGCAAGGCGCCCTGACAGCGTTGTACTCGCAGATCTGGGGCATGCAACTGCACGGCAGTGGTGATCCGGCCCTGGTACGGCGCTTGGCGCGTATCCCCTACCTCGATCGCCAGCAATGGCCGCAGAGTCTCGACCGTTTTGTGCACCTGTTGCGTCCTCTGCTCGAAGCGGAAGGCCGCGGCCAGCTTCCCCAACCACCCGCCTTGGGCTCGCACAGCCTGGAAAGCTATTCAGCGGCGGAAGTGACCTTGGGGTTACAGGCCTTTGCGCAACAAGTGGACGATATTCAACAATTTAGCGAGATTGTCCAGGATTTTGCCCGTGAGTTTGCCACCATGGGGTACGGCAACGATGGTGGGACGGGGGTGGGGCCACAGGTCGATGCCGAGGCGTTGTACTATATGCAGCTGGCGCGCACGTATCACCTGCCCGTGCGTGGTGTGCCCCTGGAGCGCAGCGGCGTGCTCGAACCTTACAGCCATGCGCCCTGGGAAGCCAGCCAGCCCGTGCACGACATCGACATCTGGACCAGCTTTGGCAAGCTGTTACCTGGCCTGTCACAAGTCTGGAAACGACGTCAGGGCCTCGTCTACGGGCAACGGGAAGGCACGCCGGATTGCCTCTTGGTGCTCGATTCCTCAGGGAGTATGCCTAACCCGCGCACACAACTTTCTGAGGCGGTGCTTGGCGCCGCGTGTGCTGCGGAAGCCTACCTGCGCTGTGAAGCCCGTGTGGCCGTGTATAATTTTAGCGATGCGCTGATGGGCGGCACCACCGTGTTGCCCTTTACACGTGACCACCAGGCTATCTATGAGGCCCTGTGCGTATATCACGGCGGCGGCACGTCCCTGCGTCCGCGTGACTTGGATGCCCTGCGCCTCACGGTGTCGCGCACCACGCCGGATGTGCTCCTGATTACCGATATGCAACTGACCAACCTGGATGATGTCGTGGAGTATCTCATCGGGGTCAAGGGGCGTATTACTGTGATCCACATCGGCGAGAACAGTGCGACGGACCGTTTTCGCACCGCAACCCGAGAACATCCGCGCTTGCAGATTTTCACGGTGCTGGAACGCCAGGACATCCCGAAGATTGTGCTCGGCCAAGTCCGACGGTATTTTAGCGGCGTCCAGGGCTAGGTGCTACCAGCGCATCGTGCGTGTGTCCGCGACTACAGCGCCAACGCTCGCTCAATCACTGCCACCGCCTGTTCAATCTCCTGACGCGTCGTGTACCGTCCCAAGCTAAAGCGCACGGCACCCATACCGAGCGCTGGAGAGACCTCCATCGCTTCCAGTACTGCGGACAGCGCCACGACCCCCTCATGACAGGCTGAGCCTGTCGACGCAGCCAGCTCGGGCATTTGTGCTAACAATTCTGCGCCGATGATGCCCCGAAAGTTGACGTGCAGGGTGTTCGGTAAACGGTGTTCAGGATGCCCATTGAGCCCCACCCGCTCACCAAAGCGTTTCTCCAGCTCCTGCCAGAAAAAATCCCGGAGCTGGCGCACCTCACGCTGGTAGCGTGGCAAGTCCGCCTGGGCAAGCTCGCAGGCTTGGCCCAGTCCCACGGCGAGGAGAGTATTTTCGGTGCCGGCCCGACGTCCTGCCTCATGGCCCGCGCCGTGGATAAGCGGTTCGAGTACGCAACCCGTGCGTATGTACAGCACGCCAATGCCTTTTGGCGCATAGAGCTTGTGACCGGCTATGGACAGAAAATCGACGCTCAGTGCGTCCACCAGCGTCGGGATCTTCCCCACGGACTGCGCCGCGTCCGTGTGCATGAGCACGCCATGGGTCCGCGCTATACGGCTGATCTCCACGATGGGCTGGATGGTGCCGACCTCGTTGTT
>SXND01000109.1 GCA_005777235.1 Pseudomonadota bacterium | reverse complement strand
GTGTCGGCGGTTCAATTCCGTCCCCCGGCATAGTCCTTTCACGTCTCTCAAGCTCATCTCAACTGCGTAACAGGCCGTCAGCATCACAGCGACCGCGCTGAAGATTTGCGCCTGCCTGGCAGATTCGTAGATGGTGACGGTGGAGAGAGAGCCGACCAGCGTGTGCAGTCCTGTCTACGCCAACGAGACGCAGACAGGGCTGTCTAGGCTGTCTAATTCGGCAGCAGGGCCACTGTCCGAATTTCCCCAAACTCCTTCTTCAGCTTTTGCCAGGAATCTCCACCGTCTGTACTCAAATAGACATAGCCATAGAGGCTCGCGGCGGCGATCACCTCGGGCCGCTCTTTGTGGGTGGCAAACCAGTAGATCACCGAGTTGGGCTCGACAGGCAATTGCAGCGCATCCCACGACTGCCCGCCGTCCTTCGAACGCTGGATCGTCCCGGTGATCCCAGGGATGGCGTCGCCATTGCCGACGAAGATGACGTTAGGATCATCGGCCTTGAGCATGACGCCACGGCAGTACGAACGCCGATCCTCAGCGTGGAACTTCGGGAAATGATGATAGGACCAATTCTCGCCTTCATCCGTACTGGTGGCAATGCCGAACGGTGTCGTCGCATACACCGACGTAGTCGCGCCAGTGCGCAGGGCCAAGCCGTGAATATCGCCCTCGAAGGGATCAGGCCCCAAGGCCGGGAGGTGCACCCAGTTATCCCCCCCATCGCGGCTCTGGTACACGCCGTCGACTTCGATGCCGGCCCAGATGATGTTGGAGTCCCTGGAGTCCACGAGCATGTTCGTCGTACGCGGGATACCAATCGGACAGGGCAGGGTCACCCCTAACGACAGGGTATCCCAGCTCTTGCCCCCATCGCGCGAACGGAAGGCGTCAGGCCGGGTGCCGACGAAAATCGTGTCAGGATGCGCCGCATCGACCGTCACCGACCAGATCTGCCGCTCGCCGATGGGCGCGTCGAGCTTCTCCCACGCATTCCCCGCATCCTCGCTGCGAAACAGCCCCACATCAGTGCCAGCGAGCAGCCGATGCGCATTATCGGGGTACACAGCCAGGGCTCTGACATTACACTCCGAGGGAATGGGATTGCGGATGCGATTCCAGGTGGTGCCCCCATCCGGGCTGCAGGACAACCCACCCCCAACGGTACCCACACAGAGCGTATAATCTTGCGCCATAACCTCGCCCTCCTCATTGAGGAAAATATCCGCACCGCGTGCTGCATGCAGCGCACCCTCTGTGTGGCGTGCCCCTGCCAGCAGCCTCAAAACTTTCTACCCCTAATCGGTGCCGGACACAACAAAAAAGTACACCGCGTTGGTGGCCTAGCCCGCACGCTCTCTCAACCCCTGCTCAGGATCGGCGCCCGACAAGGCTTGACAGTGCTCTGTCCGCTCCGTATGCTCCGCCTGTGTCCTGCCAGCCGTGCGGTTAGCGCACCGGCTCGTTGTTGAGAGACCAGCTCATCCCTGAGGAAGCACCGCGTGACACTTACTCCCTGGTTGTCCCAGCTCCGTACCATGCACTATGCCTGGGTAATGCTCGTCGTGGCCATCGCCATGCGCCTTATTAGCTCCGTAGAGCGCACGGCTTCCGGTGTCTTACTCGCCTACCTGGTAGACCCGACAGGGGAGTTTGGCTGGAGCCGGAGTGAGGTGGGGCTGGCGTTGTCCTGCCAATGGATTTTTTCCGGCGTGTTTGGGCCGCCGGCCGGCTGGCTGGGGGATCGGTATGGCATACGCTTGAGTATGGGGCTCGGCGCCGTGTTGTTTCTCGTGGCCTCGCTGCTCATCGGGATCGTGACCGCGCCGTGGCAGTTCGTTGTCTGTTACGGTATCCTCATGAGTGCGTCGCTAGCCTTTTTCCAGGTACCACTGGTCTCCGCAGTCACCATGTGGTTCCAGAAACATCTCGGTGTCGCCATGGGGATGCTACAGTCGGCCCAGGGCGTCGCCACGCTGATCTTTGCACCGCTGATGGCCTTCCTCCTCATCACCTCAGGGTGGCGTGGGGCGTTCTGGTGGCCGGGGATTGTCGGTGGGTTGCTGCTGTTGGGGCTGGCGCGCTTCTTTTACAACGAGCCTGCGGCCATTGGCTTGCATCCCCTGGGTGTGGATCCTCGGACGCCCATCAAACCCGTGCCACCGCGGGCGTCGGCAAAGATCCGCACCAACATCTTTCTGAAACAAGCCCGACGTACGATGGCCTTCTGGAACCTGATTGGCATTCATTACTGGGGCTGTGCCGGCCATGCGATTATCGTGGTCTACCTCGTGGACTTAGTGCGCACCCAGGGCTTATCTCTCGCAACAGGCACCCTCGTAGTGAGCACGATGTCTGGAGTCAGCGCTTTTACCCGCTTCGCCGTGCCGATCATGGCGGATCGGATGGGGAGTAAGCTGGCCATGGGGTTATGTTTCACGTTACAAGGCTTGCCGATTTTACTGTTGTTTTGGGCCCATGAAGCCTGGCAGTTCTACCTGTTTGCGGTGCTCTTTGGGATTGGTTTCGGTGGTGAAATGAGTGCCTTTCCCATCATTAATCGGCAGTATTATGGGCATGCCCCCACCAGCACGGTGTACGGGTGGCAGATGCTGGGCTCCGGCATTGGCATGGCAAGCGGCGCGTTCGTGGGTGGCCTGCTGCGCGACCTGACGGGAGCCTATACGCTGACGTTGTTTTGTTCGTTTGTCCTGAGTATGGCGGGGACGGTGTCGATTCTGCTGTTGCCCAGCACCTCAAAGCTCCAGATACCCGCCTGGGAGGACGAGCTGCCCGCGGAAGCACGCACGGGATTTGTTCCACGGCCCTCTGCAGCCCCTGGAGATTAGCCCCAATGACCGATCTTGACGCTGCCGGGTTGGCCGCTCAGCACACCTGGAACACCCGCTATAGCGAGCACACCAGCACGCCGCACGTGGCGCCAGTGCTCAGGGATTATCAGCACTTACTGCCGCGTCTGGGGCGCGCGCTTGATCTGGCCTGTGGCCTGGGCGGCAATGCGCTGTGCCTGGCGGCACATGGTCTGGACACCTGGGCCTGGGATGTCTCGGATGTGGCGGTGGCACGCGTGCAGAACCTGGCACAGCAGCGCGGCCTGACGCTGCATGCGGAGGTACGCGATGTCGTGGCCGCGCCCCCAGCGCCTGCGAGCTTTGATGTCATTGTGGTAAGCCGCTTTCTTGAACGCGCCTTGGCTCCGGCGTTGATGGACGCGCTCAGACCCGCGGGATTGTTCCTGTATCAGACCTTCACGGCGGTTACGGTCGGGGAAGCCTACGGGCCGCGGAACCCGGCGTATCGCTTAGCCCCGCAGGAGTTGTTGACTCTGTTTCGTGGGCTGCACGTCGTGGTCTACCGCGAAGAGGGGGACATCGGTGACCGCACACAAGGCTTGCGCAACGAGGCGCTGCTGATTGCGCAGAAAGGCTGAACGCTCCTAGAGTCGAACCGCCAATGCTCCCCACTCAGATGGTGCTAGAGGGACATTGGCGGTTTCGTCTGCTGCCTACACCCTCACGTACTGCCCTGGCTCACTGCCGTACGGCGTGCCGTAGGTTGGTATCATACAAATTCCGCCCTAAATTCCACGCCGGGACTTTCTTGTTCGTGGCATAGTTCGTATGGATTTCGCCAATCGTGATGTTATGCGCGTTGTCATACAGAAAGCGATGCATCTCGCCCACCAGCTTCTCCACCTCTTTGACATCCGTTGAGGCCAGGGCGCGCTCAATCAGCTGGTCAAGTTCCGGGACCACGGTGGAGCTATTCTGCGCTTTGGAATGGTGTAAGGCATTGATAATCGTGACGATCTGAAAGGCCACGCTGCGATTCGGCGTGCTCCAGGGCAGCAACTCGCCGGAGAGGGCTTTGGCGAGCCGCTTCGTTGACAGCGCAGCCCGATCAATGGTGGTGATTTTAGCGCGTACCCCCACCTTGCCCAGGTAATCGGCCACCGCTTCTGCTAAGCGCGGCAGCTCCGGCAAGTCGCCGGTAACATAGGCATAAATCTTGGTGTCAAAACCATTAGGGTAGCCCGCCTCGGCTAAGAGCTGCTTGGCTTGCTGCGGGTCGTAGGGATAGGGCGTGAGCGTGGCATCAGCCCCGCCCGCGACCCCGTAGGAACCAATGGGGTACATCGCCGCTGGCACGCCTTGACCGGCAAAGACGAATTTGAGGATGGTCTCTTTATCGAGGGCCAGGTTGAGGGCCTGGCGCACGCGCTTGTCGTTGACTGGCACCTGGTCCCATTGCTGCTGCATGTAAATCACGATCACCTGGTCGTTGAGTTTGGAGAAGACATTAAACCCGGCGGCCTTGACTTCGGCCACCCGTTCGCGGCTCACAGCAATAATGTCGCTTTCGTCCGTACGCAATTGCGCCAGGCGCGTACTTTCTTCTGGCACCAGCAGGAAGGTGACGGTTTTGAATTTCGGTACGCCAAGGGACCAGTGCTTTGGCAGGGCTTCCATCTGGATCTGCGACCCGACGGCGTTTTTTACCACTTTATAGGGGCCGCTACCAATGGGATTCTTGGCAAAAGCGTCCGCGCCGACTTGCTGAAAATACTTGCTGGGTAGGATCATGCCTTCACTGCCAGTGGCGCAGGAGAAGTTCCACGGCAAAAAAATCACCGGCTGGTGCAGGTGCATGACCACGGTCAGCGGATCGTGTACCACGACTTCCTTAAAAGCGGCGCGGGCCGAGGGCGCCAGCAGCGTGACCGCCTTGGGATCTAAGAAACTCTCGAGGCTAAATTTCACATCCTCGGCGGTCAGCGGCGTGCCGTCATGGAACGTGATGCCAGGCCGCAGGGTAAACGTCCAGCTCAGCTTGTCCGGGGCTTCCTGCCAGGACTGTGCCACGCCGTTATCGGCTGCGAGCTGGCCGTCATCAGTGCAGCCGACCAGGTAATCGTACATCAGCATCTGGTATTGCTTAATGCCCCCAGAGGTCACTTCTACCCAGGGAATCATGCGCTGTGCCCCCAGAAAGGCCAGGGCAATCCGTAACTCTCCAGTGGGCTTATCCGCGGCCCAGGCACCGTGGGCGAGGGCCACTCCAAGACCGAGGAGCACCAGGAGTGCTCTCAGCCGCCCAGACTGTATCTTCCTCCGCATGGCACCTCCTATCAGGCATCGTCTTAGAGCTGGCGTAAGGTGGGGTCGAGGGCATCCCGCAACCAATCGCCAAAGAGATTGAACGCCAGCACCGTTACGAGAATCGCTAAACCGGGGAACAGCGATACCCACCAGGCGCTGGCAATATAGTCGCGGCCTTCGGCAATCATCGAGCCCCAGGTCGGCGTTGGCGGTGGCACCCCCGCTCCGAGGAAACTGAGCGAGGCTTCGACAATAATCACCCAGCCCACTTGCAGCGATAGCAGCACGACCAGCGTGTTGAGGACATTGGGCAAGAGATGCTTCAGGATAATGCGCAGGGGTGAGCCGCCAATAATGCGGGCCTGGGCTATAAAATCGCGCTCCCGGATACTCAACACCTCGCCGCGCACCACCCGGGCAAAGCGCGCCCAGAGCACCAGGGCCATGGCACACACCACAGTCGGCAAGCTGCCGCCGAGAATCACCACCAGGAGGATAGCAAACAGGATAATCGGAAAGGACAGCGCCGTATCGGTCACGCGCATGAGGAAAGCATCCACCCGGCCCCCAGCATAGCCCGCGATCAGGCCCACGGCCGCGCCGACACCGCCCCCAGCTAATAAGCCCAGTATGCCCACCAACAGGGAGATACGCGCCCCATAGATCAAACGGGTCAGCAGGTCGCGCCCCATCGGGTCCGTGCCCAGGGGATGGGCCAGACTGCCGCCAGCTTCCCAAAAGGGCGGTTTGAGGCGATCCGGCAGCGAGATGTTGACCGGGGAATAGGGCGTGAGCACATTGGCAAACACTGCTGTAAAGACCAGCAGGAGAATAATCAGCAGAGGCAGCAGCGGCGCCCGTCGGAGCGCCGCGAGGCGCCAACGCGTCGGACGCTGTGGCGCTTCATGGTCGTGGAGCAATGCAGCAGTCGCCATGTATGTATGTTTGTTCCAATCCGCGCCCTGCCTCTTCCGCGGGGCGAACCGCCAATCCCCCAGGCGTTCTATTGGTAACGGATTCGGGGATCCACATAGGCGTAGAGGATATCAACCAATAGATTCACCGAGATGACAATCCCGGCGGTGAGCAGTACCACAGCCTGCACCACTGGAAAATCGCGAAACACAATGCCCTGGTAGATAAGCTGGCCAATCCCCGGCCAGGCAAACACCGTTTCCACCAGGATCGCCCCGGTAACTAAAATGGCCAGATAGGTGGCGCCAAACGTCAGCACGGGAATCAAGGCATTGCGCAGGGCGTGTTTCCAGATCACTGTCCGCTCCGGCACCCCTTTGACACGCGCCAGTTTGACAAACTCGCTGCCCAGCGTATCGAGCATACTCGAACGCAGCAGCCGCATCATACCCGCCACCACAAACCAGCCCAGGGTAAAGGCCGGCAGCACATAGTGCCAGCCCGTGCTCGCTCCAGCCACCGGCAACCAGCGCAGCCGCACGGCAAAAATCTGAATGAGCATAATACCGACCCAGAACTGCGGCAGGGATTGCCCCAGCACCGCAATCATATTGGCCATGGTATCCAGATAGGTCCCTTTCTTGACTGCCGCCACGACGCCCAGGGGAAAGGCCAGCAGCACCGCAATGCCGAGCGCCACCGCCGCCAGCTTGCCCGACTGCGGCAGCCGCTCGGCGAGCATGTCGAGGACCGGCATCTGGCCCTTAATGGAGCGCCCAAAATCCCCCTGCACGGCGTTGCTGATGAACACCCAGTATTGCATCGGCAGAGAGCGATCCAGCCCAAGGGCGCGCTGCAACTGCGCAATGTCTTCCTTGGTGGCATCGTCTGGCAGCATGAGCACCGTGGGGTCGCCCAGCAAGCGGCTCATCAGAAAAATGAGCAGCGACAAGGCCAGCAGCGCCAGCACCGACTGGAACAGACGTCGCAGAATATAGCGCTGCATGGGCTGCCCCTCTCCTGTGTCCTCAGTACTTGCAAAAATTCTTTTTTATAGCCCCGTGCCTGGGAGCGCGGGCGTCCCGCCCGCTTCGGAAGCGGCCAAGATGGCCGCGCTCCCAGGGAAGACAACGTAGAAAATACATTTTCATAGTCCCTTAGCGCCGCCGGATGAGATCGCGGTCATTGTTATCGTACAACGTCCGCCCGAGTTCCCACTGCGGCACTTTCTTGGCGTCGGCGACATAGGGATTGTTCACTTCCGCAATCGGCATAGTGCTGTGATCGTTGTAGGTCCAGCGATGTAGATCCCCGATCACTACCTTCACCGTGTCTAGTGAGGAGGCGGTGGTGCCTTTCTCCATCAGCGCGTCAAACTCGGGCGACTTATGATCGGTAAACTTGGAGCTGGAGTGATGCAAGTTAAACAGTAAAACCAGGAGGTCACCGGCATTAGAGCGATTGGGCGTGCCCAGGCAGGAGATATGCCCCGGCAGTTTGCCGGTCATGCGCTTGGTGCGTGCGACGGAGTATTCGGTCGAAAAAATCGTCAGCTTGACGCCAATTTTCGCCATATAGCCCACCAGCGCTTCGATCATGCGGGGCATTTCGGGCACATCTTCGCGGGCATACGAATAGATGGTGGTCTCGAAACCGTTGGGATACCCGGCCTCGGCCAAGAGGGCCTTGGCCCGCACGGGGTCGTAGGGATACGGCGGTAAACTCTGATCCGCCCCGGCGGTGACGGCAAACGAGCCAATAGGATACATGGCCATCGGTTTGGCCTGGCCGGCAAAGATAAATTTGATCAGCTCGTCACGATTGACCGCCAGGTTCATGGCCTCACGCACGCGCTTGTCCGCCACCGGGACTTGCTCCCATTGCTGATGGAAGTAGCACCCCATGACGCTGCCCTGCTCTTTGATGAACACTTTGAAGCCACTGGCTTTGAGCTCCGGGACGCGCTCGCGACTGACCGCCACAATGTCGGCTTCGCCGGTTTGGAGCATAGCAATGCGCGTGCTCTCTTCCGGCACCACGCGGTAGGTCACGGTCTTGAACTTCGGCACGCCCTCGGCCCAGTGGGTGTCCAGCGCTTCGAGCTGGATCACCGAGCCTGCGGTGCCTTTCAGCCATTTATAGGGTCCGCTGCCGACCGCTTTGGCAGTAAAGCCGTCCATGCCAACGCGCTCGTAGTAGGCTTTGGGCAGGATGGCCCCTTCAGCGCCCGTGGCCATGGAGAGTTCCTGTGCCAAAAAGATCGCCGGGTTTTTGGTATGGATGACCAGCGTGTGCGGCTCCGGCACCTGCATGTCCTGGATGACATCGCGGAAGCGGGCGGCAAACGCCGCCACCGACTCCGGCTTCATGACCATTTCCAGGCTCCACTTGGCATCCTCAGCCGTGAGTTCCGAGCCATCGTGGAAGCGAATACCCTTGCGCAGCCAAAAGGTCCAGGTCTTGGCGTCGGGCGACATGTCCCAGCGCTCTGCCACGCCATTCTCTGCCGAGGGCGTGCCATCAGCCTTGCCCCCCACGAGGAAATCGTACAGCAGCACCAGGTAGCCCTTACCAAAAGCCGTCTCCAGCCAGGGTGCTGGCCGCATGTTGCCAATGCCCGCCATGGCCAGGCGTAGGTCACCCGTAGGCTTGGCTGCCGGGTCCGCCGCGTGCGCCAGGCTGTACCCGCCGAGTGCTAGGGTCGCGAGCAGCGTCAGTCCCAGGCCGAGCGCCAGGGCCGCGCCCCGTTGACCCTGTGGGTATGGTGTCCGGGCGGTGGCCTGCGGCCTGCCGCACGTGGCTGTCGTCATGAATCTGCCCCTCATCATCATCGCGAGAAATGGTGTGGCACTCTGTCAGCCAGAGTAGACATGTGAAGGCGGAATGTACTCTATGTCGCGGGGAGTTGCAAATGTCCATCAGTCCGAGGACATCGCAACTGGCGGTATGGGGCGGGGGCGCCTTGCACGTGGGTGTTGGGGCCTGCGGGGTGTCAGTGGCTGGCCTCCTGGCGCGGCGTGGAGACTCTCCGCAAACTCTGCCGACGGAGAGTGCCCCCTGGGTGACTCGAACACCCGACCATCGGATTAGAAGTCCGATGCTCTAGCCAGCTGAGCTAAGGGGGCTTGCATGATGATCGCGGCCAGGTCACTGTTCCCAGCGCCCATGGCGTGTGAGGCGAGCACACCGTACAAGAAAACGATAGACGATGCTCAGGCCAGACACAAGAGATTTCGCCACTGCCGAGCCTGTCTTGGCGGGGTGTGCACCTGAGCACGATGCTCCTGAAGAGCATGCAGTCTATGCAAGCGTTTTTCCTGCCGTGATCGTGCGAGGTGCCTGTCGCGCCTGGCGTCGACGGGCCTGCGCCTGCAGCCAGAGGCGCAGCAGACCAAGCACTAGTACGGGTAAGAGCACATTGCCGATGGCTGCCACGAGGTCGAAGCCGTTGAGACGCCCACCGGGGAGCAGCGTACACCCCCCTCCACTCCCCCCACCGCCGGCCTTGGTTCCATTCACCACGATCTCGATGAGCGCTGGGGTGGCATCGGTGCTGCCCTGGGCATCAGTGCAGGCAAACGACACCACGGAGGTGCCTGGCGTCTGGAAGACGACCCGGCCAGGATTCTGCTGGGTAGACGTGCGCGGTTGTGCACCGCTGCCGAAGTTCCAGAGAAACGTAAACTCCCCGGTCCCGTCTGGATCACTACAGATTCCGGCAAACTCGATGCTGCCACCGGCAGGCACCGCACTGCCAGAGTTCGGGCGCGTAATGCGGCTGTCTGGTAGGTTGTTGACCGTCACCAGGCGCGTTGCCGGGGTGGGATCCCTCTGCTGCGTCGCGTCGGTGCAGGTAAAAGTCACGGGGAACACGCCGACGCTCGGAAAGGTGATGGCACCGGGATGCTGCTGGGTGCTCGGTGGAGCAACCCCACTAAAATCCCAGGCAAAGGTGAAAGGCGTCTGGCCTTCCACGTCCACACAGGTGCCCTGAAACAGCACGGCGGTATTGGGGGCCACGGTCAGGTCTTCCCCCGGTGCGTCAATGCTACTTGCCGGAGGCGTATTCCCCGTGGCCCGCACCGCTTGCGCGGCCAGCAGCGCATCGACAACACCGTACCCGAATTGGTTGTCCACGCCTGTCGGCCCACGGTCCACGGCCGCGAGGCGCAGGGTGTTGGCGATGCGAGCTGGGGGAATTTTCCCAGGGCCACCGGAGGCCTCAATCAACAGAGCGGCGACGGCGGCGACATGCGGGGCGGCGGCTGACGTGCCGAAAAATGGAGTAAAGTCCGGCAACGAGGTCATCACCCCATCCGCGCCAACCACGTCAGGTTTGGTGCGGAATTCACGGGTTGGGAAGAAGATCTCACAGGGGCCACGCGAGCTAAACGCTTCGAGCATGTCAAAATCTGGTTCATTAGCGTCAATGGCTCCCACTGCCACGGCGTCCCGCACACAGGGGTGGCCAAACACGCTGTGACTGGGGACGTTATGGTTGGCGACGGTGACGCGTCCGAAGGTATTAAAATGGAGGGAAAGCGGCAGGGCCGGGCCCGCGATGCGGGTGATCACCAGGCCCACGGTTACTGTCCGCCCCGTGGTATTCTCAAAGGTAATGGCCTCCAAGGGCGGCGCCTTGGTGTTGATCTGATGATCGTTGCTAATCGCCAAGGTGTTCCCCGCCGCATCGGCGAGGAGGAGATCGTAGTCCGCCGTATTCGCAGAACCATCAAAGGGATTGGGCCATTGCAGAAAGATGACCACCAGCGCGTTCGGGGCAATGCGCACCTCAAGACGCGTGTCCCCGCCGCCAAAGTCGTGGAGATGCATGCTGGGATCCGTCGCATGCGGGGCAAAGTCCTGGAAGACACCGTGATAATGGCGCTGGGCATCATTGCCCGCGGCGCTGACAAACACCACTCCTTGCTGGATGGCCTGGATGACCGCCTGGGCAATAGGGCCGTCTTCAAAGACGGGCTCATTGAAAAAGCCAAGGTCATCGACAATCACGTGGGCCCCGGCGGCCGTGAGGGCGCGCACGGCGTTGATAAAATCCAGGCTCGTGGGAAACCCCGTATGGAAGAGCAACTGCGCTCCGGGTGCCAGATCATGGATAATCTCTGCTATAGCCCGCCCTTCGTTGGATAAGTCCGAGATAAGGCTGCCGTCTTGGCCGTTGACAATGGTCAGGGCCGCGGGGAGATCGCCGCTATTAACCGAGGTGCCGAGATCCGTCAGGCTATCGGAAATAACGCCGACGCGCACGCCTTGGCCGCTCAGGCCAAGCTCGGTGCGCGCCAGTGAGGCCCGCATGGCGGCGTCCCCTTCGGAGGTGACACTGCCGCGCCGGCGTACGGCGTAGGACGGTGGGCCAACCCAGCGGACAAAGGGCAGAGCCGCGATCTGCGTCAAGCGTCCGGGGTCCACCGTGGCATACACCATGCCAGAGGCGGTATCGCTCTGTAACACCTGCACCCCGGCCTGACGCAAGGTGTCGAGTGTGGCGGGAGTGACTGCCGTGGTATAGAGATACACGTCGAGGCCCTGGGCCGCTTGGCCCTGGCGCACCGATCCCACCCGTGTCTGGGCAGACATCGAGCCGGACGCGTGCCCCAACTGCGCGGCGGCCCGCACTGCGGCCGCGATCCGCCGTTGGTCTTCTGGTATCGCCATTCTGGGGGTGTGTAGCGGGTCCGCTAGTTCCTGACTCGCGCCTGGGGTGAGGGACAGACTCCACAGCAAGAGCCCCAGCAGGAGAGCACGACCCTGCCATGCGACACCAAGACGGAATACTTTCATGCACTTCTCCTGTCAAGAAACTGGGACGTGGTGCCCGTACGTGGTGCCTCACGCTGGTGCTCACCTGTTGCCGGAAGCGGGAGCGGCGTACAAACGGACGCTGGAGGCAGTCAGGTGAGCGCCAGCGTGAGGTCGTGGTCTTGCAGAGACGGTCGTAGTCCTTTGGCTCAACATGTGGCACGGCTTACGAGGGCTGCCATCTTTTCCGCCACCGCGATGACAAGGAACTGATGCATGGAGATGCCTTCCGCTTGGGCCCACTCCTTCATTTTGGCATGGCAGGACTGCGGGAATCGGACGGTGAACGTCTGCATCACTCTCCACTCCTGAGACCGTGTAAAAACTTGCGGGGCTGCATAGGGGTAATACCGCACCAGGTAAAGTCGCGCAGGTTATGCGGCATAATGTACCGACTGTAGGACGCCACGGCGGCTTCCAGGACTATGTCACTATTTGAATATTCTATCCTAAAATGCCACAAAATAAGACACGTTGGTGATGTGTGACACTCCCCAAGTAGCGTAAAAAAATTACGAATATCGTTGGGTGTACTATGTCCAGTCATGTGCTCAGGCCGTGTGCACACGGCCTGATACTGCAGATATCTGGGTGTCGTCAATACCATCTCAAAATGCTCTGACGGCAACTGTGCTACAAGGGGAGACACGGCTCCCATGTCCGAGCGCAGGGCAGCAACACGAACATGGATATCCAGGCTGACTCGCACGTATATGATGGCAAATGTACCCCTATCCCAGAGGAAGGTCAACCTTCCACAGTCATGAAGGCTCCTGTTGTGTGGATAGCAAACTGGGGAAAAGGCGTTGTGGTTTCGAGGTCTGTTGTTGCCACCGATGTACGTCAGGCCGGTCCCTCCGTAAGGTAAGGAGGGGCCAGGGTTGGCAAGACGGTCATTGCGGTTCCCCGTCGAGGCGTCTGGAGCTCCGCTTGATGCCTGCAATGGTGCCGACGCCAGGGTTGTTGAAGCCGTGTAGGAACGCGCCCGTCACTGGATCATACACGCTCACCTTGCCGGGCCCCGGTGACGTCATCAACCAAGCCATGGTGGCACTCCCCTGGGCGGCCTGTCCTGTGGAGCGCTGGCGTGTTACCCACGGGGTGTGGCGTGCAGCTCCTGTGCCATGGCCAGCAAATGTGCCCGCGTGTTCGTAGCCGGTTCGTCGAGCACATGGTGCAGCAACGCCTGCAAGATCTGACCCATCTGCGGCCCCGCGCTAATGCCAAGACGTTGTAAGTCGTCGCCATTGACCGCTAAGGCGTGCAGACTCAGCGGCGTGTGTTGGTCGAGGGCCTGGTGCAGACGTTGGCGCAGGTCGAGGAGAGCCTCGATGGACAGCTGCTGCGCCAGATGATCCGCGAGGCGTAAGTCAAACAGCATGCACGTTGTGGTGGGGCCAACGTCATGGGCAAAGTGACGCAACGCCGCCGGGGTTGCCAGGGCGGAAATGACAAAGGCACTGTGCGTAATGAGCGCCAGGATTAGCGCTGACTTGGCGCCGATAGTGGTGAGCTTGAGGTCGGCCAGCCGTTGCCTGGCGCGTTGGACGGCCAGCGGCACGGTGGACGCCAACAGCGGGCTGTCGCAGAAAAGCGCCGCCAGCAGCAGATCGAGATGGCCACGGGAATCCAGCAGCGTCTCCTGCTGCACGATGTCCAGGCGACGCATGGTATGGGCAAACGCTGGGCTCACGCTGGTGGCCGTCCCGAGGGCTTCTATCGCAGGCGCCAACGTATGTGGGACGGCTTGGGCGGCGAGTTCCGGGAACAGCGGCGCCAGCAGGCCCACGGCGTACATGGCCACAAAACCCTGGGACGGGGCCTGGGCCTGGAAGAGCTTGTGGAGTTCCTCAGCGATACGTTCGGCAGCCACGGTGCTGATAGAAGCCGCGTGGATGCGCATGGCGTCACGCGTGACCGGCTCCAGGCGCAGGGCAAAACGCGCCGCGAGCTGGATGCCGCGTAGCATGCGCAAGGGATCTTCAGGAAAGGCGTGCTCACTCACCTGGCGCAAACAGCGCTGCTGCAAGTCACGGTGTCCGCCCAAGGGGTCGAGGAGCTGGCCCTGCGCCAGGTCTATGGCCATGGCATTGATGGTAAAATCGCGGCGTCCGAGATCGGTCTCAACTGGCAAGGTGTGGTCGAAGGTGACCTCAAAATCGCGATGGCCGATTCCCGTGGAGATTTCGGTGCGCGGCAGAGCGATATCGATGGGGGGGCCATCCCAGCCGCGCGGCAGCAATTTGAGGACACCGAAGGTGCGCCCAGTGAGCTGCACACGCCCATAGGCGCGCAAGCAACGCAGCAATTCGGGCTGGGGCAGGCCGGTGACGAGCAGATCCAGATCTTTACGCGGCTGGCCGAGGATCTCGTCACGGACTGTCCCCCCGACCATATACACCCGCGCACCTCGTTGCTGGAGGGCGCGGACGAATGGGAATGTCGCTGGGGAGGACAGCATAGCGTTGCTCGATGACCATCTGAGAGAGAGGGCAGGGGTGTATGAGACCTAGGACATCGCTTGACGCCGGTAGGTAATGACCTTTTGATCAGGACTGAGTGTGCAATGTTTCACGAAATCCCGAATGCTTTCATGCAAGGCTTCCTGATGCGTATACCAGAAGTGTAGCGCTTTACTTTTCGCCTCCTGGCGATTACGACCAGTAAATTTGAGCGTTTTCCCAACCGTTTCGAG
Source organism: Pseudomonadota bacterium (assembly GCA_005777235.1). GTDB lineage: Bacteria > Tectomicrobia > Entotheonellia > Entotheonellales > Entotheonellaceae > SXND01. The sequence continues at coordinate 438 of SXND01000109.1, read as the reverse complement.
GGCCATGCCATGACTCCTTCAGACACAAAAAAACCGCAACACTTCCCTGCATGCCGGGCAGCGTGCGGTCGTGTCCAACCCTCACATAGTGGCTGGCTACTGGCGCGCCACCTCCTGCACCCGCAACACCGGGGGGTGTTGTTGCTTGTCCCCACATGATCGACCAGGGTCACCTGGTTCCATCGTTTCTCTCACACCTGAAGCCTATCAACGCACCGGTCTGCCTACACGGCGCATAAAAGAAAGCCGGGAGATTGTAGCGAGCCCCTAGAAGGGTCGCAAGCGAAAAACGCGAGCGCCAGGGCGGCCTCATGAGATTTTTTGAGGGGGGACGTCGTACGCGTTTATGTGGTAAGGAGAAGGCTCATCAACTGAGGAGGGCCTGATGGAGGTAGCACTGGAAGCATTTTTGGATCACTTTGGCGGGCTGGAGGATCG
>SXND01000108.1 GCA_005777235.1 Pseudomonadota bacterium | reverse complement strand
CCAGCAGTGCGCTCAGCCCGGTAGCCGTGGTCGCCCCAAACGACGCCAGCAAGTAGTCGGAATACAAATCTGCTATCGGTTGTGATTTCATACGGGCGATTCTACACTTTTTTCGTTCCAGTCGCGTAAGGTGAGTTACCAAAGACACGGTGCGTAAGCTGGTGCAAAACGTGCTGGAACGCCTGGCAGTGCCAATACGCTACCGCAGTCAGGAGAGGCCGTTGCAGGAGATTATCCACCTGCAGGCGAAACTGCTGGCGGCGCACCTGCACGGCGAGGGGCGCTATCGGCCGTTTATTGCGCGCTGGTGAGGGGCTGGTGGCTGACCGCTCACTGCCAGCCTAGTGCTCTGTCACACTTCTCAATGAGGGTAGCGTTCCCGAGTAATTTGGGGCAATGTACGCCCAACCGAGGAGGGTTGGGCCATGCGAAAAAGTATGTTGTTCGCCTCACCGATGCCGAGCGGGAGATTTTGAACAGTCTGGTCAAAAAGCAACGGGTCTCGGCGCAAAAGGTGCTGCGTGCCCGGGTTCTGCTCAAGACCGATGTGGATGGTCCCCGCTAGACTGATGCCGAGATTGCTCACGCGTTCGACTGTCGCACGCAAACCATCGAAAACATGCGGGAGCGCTTCGTGACAGACGGCTTTGAGATCACGCTCCATGGCCACCCCAAGCGGCGCGTCCGTGGCAAGGTCATCGACGGAGAGCACGAAGCCCAGATCATAGCTCTGCGGCTGGGGGCACCACCGCCAGGATTCGCCAACTGGACCCTCCGCCTCCTCGCGGAACAAGCCGTCACGTTGGAGATCGTGGAGGCCGTCAGCCACGAGACCCTGCGGAGGACGCTAAAAAAAACCATTTCACGACCAGGAAGATCGCCTATTGGGTCATTCCGCCGCATGCCGATGCCGAGTTCGCCGCGAGCATGGAGGAAGTGATCGAGGTCTACACCCGGCCCTACGATAGACGGTACCCCGTGGTGTGCATGGATGAACAGCCGATGCAGTTGCTCAAGGAAACGCGCATACCGCTTGCTGGGACGCCCCAGCCTCCGCGTCGCGTGGATTACGAATATGAACGCGCGGGCACCGCCAGCATTTTTATGTTCTGCGAACCGCTGGCAGGCTGGCGGCAGGTCGCCGTGCGCGCACGACGCACCAAGGTGGACTGGGCGCAAGAAATGGCGCACATACTCCGCACGCGCTACCGGGCAGCGCAGAAGGTCATCTTGGTCTGTGATAATCTGAATACGCATACCAAAGGCGCCTGCTACGAGGCATGCGAACCCGTGACCGCGCGGTCGCTGGTACGACGGGTGGACTGTTGTCACACGCCCACGCACGGCAGTGGGTTAAACATGGCCGAAAACGAGTTGAGTGCGATGACCCGGCAATGCGTCACTGGGCGTCGCTTCGCGGTGGTCGAGGAACTCCGCCAACAAACGACCGCGTGGCATGAGCACAGTAATGCTCGACAGCGCACCGTCGATTGGCAGTGTAAGGTCGACGATGCCCGCGTGAAACTGCAGTCGATTTACCCCAAATTAGAAGTGTGACAAAGCACTAGCAAGGTGTTGGAGATTTGCGACAATGGCGGTTGCAGCCAAAAATAGCGGTATAGTATTGAAAAATTATAGGTTATGTATATTTTTCTCGTTCTGGGGGTCTCGCGTGCAGCGCTAGAAAAAAGTCGCAAATGGGGGTTTGCCGATATGGGCAACATGGCATTCGCGACAATCGGTGTTTTGGCATATCTGTCAAGATTTTGACTATCTCGCCAGGCTTGAAAAATCAATGGATTCAATTGGTGTCAAAATATCGTCAAAATGGTCAAAACGTGCTTTGTTCGCAAATGCTCTTTCCAGCGCCCATGGGGGTGATGTCTCGCGACAATTCGTGAGCAAAAAAGTGTTGATATCTCAAAATCTTAGAAGATTTTCCCATGTTGTCAGTACAATTTCAGGGTATGAGGCACAGGGGATTTGCGAACTTTTGTGGTACACTACTCAATCCTAGCGAGAATACAAGGGAAAGTCGCCATGAAGAGTGGTTGTCATTTTCCTCTCGCAGGCAAAATCCCGAGTAGATAGTACTGTGGGCTTTCCGCTCTCGAGAGGTAGGAAATTGAAACAGGATTCTGCAGGGGCGGTGACCTTGCAGTCTTTCCATTGTGGGCTTTCCGCTCTCGAGAGGTAGGAAATTGAAACCAGAAACTACAGTGGCAACGAACCTTTCCGTTCTTTCAATGCGTGGGCTTTCCGCTCTCGAGAGGTAGGAAACTGAAACTTCCTCTTTTGCCGGGGGTTGACAATCTTCCCGCATGATGGATGTATAGAAGCTATTCTCTGAAGTATCAGCGCTACAGCCCCTGCCCGGATACAGCTCTCTGGCAGGCACGCGTTTCTTGCAGAGCTGTCGCCTGTGCGACCGCACCGCAAAGTGAGAGCGTATGGCGCGGCGCATGGCTCGCAAGCCATGCCTGCAGCACCGGAAGCCGCAGCGCTCCAGACAACCCACAGGCTGCATGCCCTACCCACGCCAGCGCTCGCAACCGGGATAACGTTGCCCCCCAGGCCGTGATCTGCTACAAAAGCCCGCACCATACCCAGAAGCCTTGTAGCAAGGAGAGCATCCATGCACCGACGTTTATGGCGTTTCACCCCGCTTGCCGCCCTGCTGGGCGCCGTGTGGCTGTGGGCCGGGCCCAGCCTCGTAGCAGCTCAGGGCAAGCCCGAGGGCACCATGACCTGGGCCCTGCATTTCAGCATGTCGCCAACGTATTACGATCCGGCCGAGGCGGCGGGCATTGCCACGCCGTTCAAATTCCTGTATGCCCTGCACGATGCCCTGCTCAAACCTATGCCGCAGGGGTTGTTGACGCCCAGCCTGGCGGAGCAGTGGACCGAGAGCCCCGATGGGCTGGTGTACGACTTTACCCTGCGTCCGGGCCTGACCTTCCACAATGGCGATGCGCTCACCGCCGAGGACGTGGTGTTCAGCTTTCAGCGCTATAAGGGAGCAGGAGCCAAGCTGTTGAAAGACAAAGTCCAGGCGGTCGAAGCCATTGATGCGTACCATGTACGCTTTCGTCTCCACGAGGCGTGGCCGGATTTCCTGCTGTTTCTCGGTACCCCGGCCACCGGGGCGGGCCTCGTGGTGCCGAAAACATACCTGGAGCGCGTAGGCGATGAGGCATTTAAGCAGCACCCGATTGGCGCCGGGCCGTATAAATTTGTGTCGCACACCGCCGGACTGGAGCTGGTGCTGGAAGCCAACGAGACCTATTGGCGCAAGATGCCCACAGTCAAACGGCTGGTGTTCAAGAGCGTTCCGGAAGGCACCACCCGTCTCGCCGTGTTGAAGACGGGCGAGGCCGACATTGCCTATTCGCTGCCGGGGGATCTGGCCGATGCGGTGCGCAAAGATCCGCAATTGACACTGAAAATTACTGCCCCGCCGACGCCGCTGTGGCTGGATTTTACAGACAAATGGAACCCCAAATCGCCCTGGCATGATCGCCGGGTGCGCTTAGCGGCCAATTATGCGCTGGACCGGCAGGCCATTAACGACGCCGAGACGCTGGGCTTTTCCAAGCTCACCGGCAGCATTATTCCTCATCGCTTTCTCTATGCCCTGCCTATCGAACCGCATCCTTACGATCCAGCCAAAGCCCGCCAGTTACTCAAAGAGGCTGGCTATCCCAATGGCTTTGACGCGGGTGACCTGACCCCGACGCCACCGTGGACGTCGATGGCCGAGGCGGCGGCGGGCTATCTCAGTGCGGTGGGGATCAAAACGCGGGTGCGCAGCATGGAGCGTCCAGCGATGTTTGCGGCCTGGCGTAGTAAGGGCCTGCAGGGCATCATCCTGGCGGCCAGTGGCTCGCTGGGCAGTGCCTCGACGCGGTTGGACAACTATGTGGTGTCGTCGGGGGAGTTTGCCTATGGCGGCGAGGCTGACCTGGATGCGCTGTTCCAGAAGCAGGCCCGTGAGCGCGATCCCACGCAGCGCGAGGCCATGCTACACGAGCTGCAGCGCCTGGTGCACGAGCGCGTGCTGTTCGCACCGATCTACGAGATTGCCGGCCTCAGTGGCATTGGTCCACGGGTGGCTGAGTCGGGCCTGGGGCTGATTCCAACTTACAACTGGTCTGGGCCGTATGAAGAGGTGCGCCTGAAGCCGTAGCTGCGCGTGCCACAGCACCCCGCAACAGCCACTGCGGCAGGACGCTGTGCGGGGTGTGACGGGCGTGTCCGTCCCACGAACGGCTAGGTAAGTCACGAGTTTTCAAGGCGTGTGGGAGTCTTGACAATCCGATGAAGGGGGCGCTATACTCTGCGCACCCATCGCTGATAACTATCGCATTCCACAATCATGCAATCACTCGTCAATTAAAGGATCGTGCTGGTGGCTGTGTCGCAGCAGGGCAAGTCTGCCGCCTTAGAGGTAAGTCTGGCGAAGATTCCCGAGGAAGGCTTGGCTTTTCAGGCCGAGGTGTCCGCGGCGTATCTGCGATTACCCGAGGTCGCTGAGGTTGAGTTTCCGGTCCCGGTGCTGGTGCGGGGGCTCTTGACCAAAGTCGGGGAACAAGCGTATTTCCACGGGGTTACCAGCGGGACGCTCGCGGTCCTCTGCAGTCGTTGTCTGGAGGTGGTGCAGAGCCCGTTCAGTATGGAGATGCGTGTGATCTATTTCCCACCTTCAGCGCATGTGCAGATTGACGGTGAGGACGGCGTGGATGCCGATGAAGAGCTGGATCTCTATAGCCATGACGGCATGACGCTTGACTTACGACCGCCCGTACACGACATTGTGGCCCTGGCTTTGCCCATTCAACCCCTGTGTCGTCCTGACTGTTTGGGGTTGTGCCAGGTCTGCGGTGAGAATCGCAACGCAGTAGCGTGTGCGTGTGACGCGGCGGGCGATCTACGGTTTGCATCACTCCAACAACTGCGTTTTCCTAAGACGTCATGAGGGTTGAGCCTGTATGGGTGTGCCAAAGCGCAAGACTTCCAAATCGCGCCGGGATAAACGGCGTTCACATCACCACCTGTCCGTTGTCAATTTGGGGATATGCCCACAGTGTCGCGCCAGCAAGCTGCCCCATTGTATCTGCGCGAGTTGTGGCTATTACAAAGGTCGCGAAATTTTGGCTGGACAGGAAGCCTAAGGGGGCTATCCGTATGCGCCTAGCCATCCTCAGCTCCGCGCTGCTAAGGGTGCACGCTCAATGAAAATTGCTGTCGATGGTATGGGGGGGGATTACGCTCCCCAGGCAATCGTAGAGGGAGCAGTCCTTGCGGCACGTGAGCATCAGGCCGAGATTATTCTCGTCGGGGATGAGGCGCGTTTAACACACGAGCTGGACCGTTTGCAAGCGCGGCATTTGCCTATTGTCATTCGCCATGCCGCGGAAGTCGTGCATATGGAAGAAGCTCCGGGCATGGCCCTGCGGAAAAAACGCTTTTCCTCGATTCGTGTGGCGATTGATCTCGTGCACGACCAGGAAGCGCAAGCGGTGGTCAGTGCCGGGAACACGGGGGCGGCGCTCGCCGCCACCACGATGATCCTCAAGCCGCTGGCAGGGATTGATCGCCCAGCTATTGCGACCTTATTGCCCACCCAAAAAGGTTTTGCCATCTTGCTAGATGTCGGGGCCAATGTCGATTGCAAAGCTACCCAACTCTTCCAATTTGGCATTATGGGCCATGTGTTTGCTAAGTATGTGTTTGGGAAACAGACACCGGCAGTGGGCCTCCTGGCTATTGGCGAAGAAGACACCAAGGGCAATGAAGTCACCAAAGAAGCCTTCCTGATGTTGAAACAAAGTCACCTCAACTTTGTCGGCAACGTGGAGGGGAAGCAGTTTTTCCGTGGGGTGGCCGATGTGGTCGTGTGCGATGGCTTTATTGGCAATATCGCCCTCAAAATGTGTGAAGGGCTGGCGGAAATGTATGGCCAATCCCTCAAGCTCGGCCTGACGAATACCCTCTGGCGTCGTCTGGCCTCCTCCCTCGTGCGTCCGGCCTTGAATGATATTCGCAAGCGTGTAGATGCCTCAGAATACGGTGGGGCGCCGTTGCTCGGCATTAACGGCACGTGTATCATCGGCCACGGGAGTTCGTCCCCGAAAGCCGTCAAGAATGCCATCCATATGGCGCAACGTTTTGTCGAAGGCCGTGTGAGCGAGCACATCCAGGAGGATATTGAGCGCAACGGCGATATCCAGGAAATCGGCACCACGCGGCGCCAGAAAATTTGGCACCAGATTCGCAATCATATGTCCTTTCGGGGCGAGCGGACCCCGGAGGACGACGACCCAGACAACGGCGCGGACCCGCAACCTCCTCGCGTCCCGGCTCTCTAAGGACGTTGGCAACGGAATTACGCTATGACAACGCAGATCGTTTGTGTCTTCCCAGGGCAAGGCTCACAGACCGTTGGCATGGGCCGGGACCTCTGGGAGGCAGATGACGCGGTCAAGGCTCTCTATCAAGAAGCCAACGACACGCTGGGGTATGATCTGCAACGACTGTGTTTTCAAGGTCCTGAGGAAGAACTACGCCTCACGCAGAACGCACAGCCGGCGATCCTGGTGCATAGTATCGCGACGTGGAGGTGTGCGATACGACGCGGGTTGCAGCCTGTCTTACTGGCGGGACACAGCCTGGGGGAGTACTCGGCGTTAGTGGCGTCTGGGGCGTTAGGCTTTGGGGATGCGGTGCGTCTGGTGCATCAGCGGGGCCGGTTTATGCAAGAGGCTGTGGCGCCTGGAACAGGCAGTATGGCGGCGGTGCTAGGGGTGCCCCGTCAGGACGTCGAGACCTTATGTCGGGAACTGGAGGGAGACGGGGTGCTCCAACCAGCGAATTACAATGATCCTGGGCAAATTGTCATTGCTGGAGAGGCCTCCCTTGTCGCCACCGCGATGGACGTCGTCAAAACCCGCCGCTTAGGGAAGGCCATTGCGCTCAAGGTCAGTGCACCGTTCCATTGTCGCATGCTGCAACCCGCGGCGGAGCGGTTATCGCAGGCATTGGCCCAGGTGACCTTCCGTCCGTGGTCTATCCCGGTACTGTCGAATGTGACGGCCACCCCACATCCGACCCCTGAGGCGATTGCCGATCTGCTGATCCAGCAGGTCTGTGCGCCGGTGCGCTGGGAAGAGGCCATGCGCTATGCGGTGGCGCAGGGTTGTGATGCGCTCCTCGAAGTCGGGCCAGGCAAGGCACTCGCGGGGATGATGAAGCGTATTGCTCCCGAGGTGCAGGTGTTAGCGATTGAGACGTTTCTGACCTGAGAGGACCATGAGTATACCATGACACAGTTGGATGGACAGGTGGCGGTGGTCACAGGTGGCTCACGCGGGATCGGGCGTGCCATTGCGCTGGCGTTGGGAGACGCTGGGGCGCGTGTCGTGGTCACGTGTACACGCCAGCGTGCGGCAGCGGAGGACGTCGTGGCGCTCCTGCAACAGCGGGGTCATGAAGGGCAGGTGCAGCAATTTGACGTCGCGGATTATGCTGCAACCACCACAGCCTTTGAGGCCATCGTGCAGACCTGGGGGCGTTTGGATATCCTCGTCAATAACGCGGGGATACGACGCGACCAACTCCTCGTCCGTATGAAGCCCGAGGAGTGGGACGCGGTCCTCCACACGAACCTCTCGGGGATGTTTCATTGCGCACGTGCGGCAGCACGGACGATGCTGCGCCAGCGTTCGGGACGCATTATCGCCATCACCTCCGTGATCGGCATGACTGGGAATGCTGGCCAGACGAATTACGCTGCTTCCAAAGCAGGACTGATTGGTTTTACGAAGGCGTTGGCTAAAGAACTGGGGCCACGCGGTATTACCGTGAATGCCGTGGCTCCAGGGTTCATTGAGACGGATATGACACGGGAGCTCTCGGACACGCAACGGCAAGCGCTGTTGCCCCATATTCCCCTCGGTCGCCTGGGTACACCAGAGGATGTCGCCTCCTGTGTGCTCTTTCTCGCCTCGGAGGCGGCGCGTTACATTACCGGAGAGGTGGTGAGCGTGAGTGGGGGTTTAACCATTTAGGGACGGAGATAGACCATCATGGCCATCGAAGAACGCGTTAAGGCAATTATTGTCGAGCAATTGGGTGTGGATGAGAATGAAGTCACCGATTCTGCCTCCTTTATTGACGACTTAGGAGCCGATTCGCTCGATACTGTCGAGTTAGTCATGGCTTTCGAAGAAGAGTTTGATATCGAAATCCCGGATGAAGACGCCGAAGAAATTGGCACGGTGGCCGATGCGGTGCGCTATATCAGGGACAAAGCGCCGCAGGATGCACAATAACGTGCCGTGGCGTGCTATCGGATGGTCGATGGAGCCAAGAGGGTTGTGGGACTATGACAGAGCGTGAGCACGCCGTACAGCGGCGTGTGGTCATCACAGGGATGGGGGCGGTCACGCCTGTGGGCATCGGGGTGCAGGCGACCTGGGAGGCCCTGCTCAAGGGCACCAGCGGTGTTGGCCCGATTACCAGCTTTGATACCAGTGCCTATCCCTGCCACATTGCCGCAGAGGTGCACGACTTCGACCCGCTCCTCTACGTGGACCGGAAAGACATGAAGCGCATGGATCGTTTTGCGCACTTTGCCCTCGCCAGTGCCACCATGGCCGTCGAGGCGGCAGCGTTGCCATTCCATGAGGACATCGCGCATCGCTATGGTTGTTTGGTAGGCGTCGGTTTTGGTGGGATGGCGACCTTGGAGCGTACGCATGAAAGCCTCCTCCGGGCCGGCCCACAGCGCATCTCACCCTTCTTTATCCCCATGCTGATTGCCAATATGGCGTCTGGACACATCTGCATGCGTTTTGGCTTGCGCGGTCCGAACTCCTGCGTCACAACGGCGTGTGCGGCGGGCACACATGCCATTGGAGACGCCTACAAAATCATTCAACGTGGCGAGGCGGATGTCATGCTGAGTGGGGGGTGCGAAGCGGCGATTACCCCGCTCGGCCTTGGTGGCTTTTGTGCCATGCGGGCCCTCTCGACACGCAACCAGACACCACAACAGGCGAGCCGACCCTTTGATAAAACGCGCGATGGCT
>SXND01000107.1 GCA_005777235.1 Pseudomonadota bacterium | reverse complement strand
GTCGCTGGTTCAAATCCGGCCCCCGCTACTCCGCAAAAGGGTTGTAGAACAAGGTGTTCTGCAACCCTTTTGCTTTTTGGATACCCTCCCTTCCCACCTGTGGCCATCGCTGGCGGCTGCGTCGTACCTCTATCCTTCTCCGACTGGCCGTAGTATAGTACAAGCCTCCCAAGAACCGCAGACCCTCTACTCGAGAAGGAGCACCCATGGCCGAAGCACGATCAGCAATGAGCGAAGTGTCCCCCAAACTGGCCGACCTCACAGCCAATGTCCTGTTCGGTGATGTGTGGGAGCGGCCCGGGCTGTCCAAGCGTGACCGCAGCCTCATTACGGTGGCGACGCTGGTGGCGCTCTACCGGACAGACCAGTTACGCGGCCACATCCGCCGCGCCCTGGACAATGGGGTGACCAAAGACGAAATCAGCGAAGTGATCACCCACATGGCCTTCTACAGCGGCTGGCCCACCGCGGCCAACGCCGTGCAGGTGGCCAAGCAGGTCTTTGAGAGTGTGTAAGTAAAACCCCGTGTGTCGCGGTCTGCGGGCGAGAGCAGCGGACCGCCCACATCACAGAGAGGTGGCCCAATGGACAAGACAACCATCCTCGTTGGCACGATTGGTCAAGGCGTTATGCGCAGTCATGACGGTGGCGAGAGCTGGCAGCGCATTGGCATCTACCAGGGCATGCATTCTGATGCCATGGTGCGCATGCTGGCGTCCCACCCCCGGCGGCCGAACGTGGTCTACGCCGGGACTGATAAGGGCCTGTATTGCAGTGACGATGTTGGCGCAAGCTGGAAACAGGTCGATTCCCCGATGAATACCTATGCCGTCTGGGCCATTACCATTGATCCTCTCAACCCAGACATTATGTTTGCCGGTACGGGCACGCCGTGTCCCTCCAAAGTGTTCCGCACCACTGATGGCGGCAAGAGCTGGGAAGACAAAGCCGCCACGATTGCCGACGAATGCCCCAATGTCGGCATCCCGCGTGTTACCGGCATTGCCATTGATCCGGTGAATCGCCGCAATATCTGGATGGGTATTGAGGTCGATGGCCTGCGCCACAGTACCGACTGCGGTGACACGTGGACGACGATCAACGGCACCTCCATCCCCAACCCGGATGTGCACAGCGTCGCCGTAGCCGAAGGCCCGCCAAAGACCGTCTTCGTGGTGGTCAACAACGAGGTCTACACCAGCACCGATGACGGCGCAACGTGGCATCCGTTGCACATCCGTCAGATCTTCCCCTTCGGGTATCCGCGCAACATTATGGTGCAGCCCGACGATCCGAAGACGGTGTTTCTCACGATTGGCGATAGCACGCCGGGACGCATTGGTACGGTGATGCGCACCAAAGACGTCGGCAAAACCTGGGAGAGTCTCAATTTATCCGTGCAGCCCAACTCGGCCATGTGGGCGGTGCATGCCCGGCCCGATAGCCCGCAGGTGATGGTGGCGGGTAGCCGGTACGGCTACGTCTACCGCAGCGATGACGGCGGTGATTCGTGGCGCAAGTTCTGGCGCGAGCTAAGTGAGATTAACAGCGTGCTGGCGCTGCCAGCGTAAGCGACGTGTGGCGGGCCGTGGCACGCTGGAGAGGCCGCCCAGGCTACGGCCCGCGCTCCCAGGCAGTGTACGTCTGGGGCAAGACGGTCCTCGGGCCACACGGAGGGCCTGCGGCGTCCAGCCTCGCAACGCACACGGGAAGGTACACGCGACTTACAAGCGCTGAAACCTCTGCTGCCATTGCACCAACTCCTCGGTGCGATCCACCAAGCGCAGGAGGGAGGTGGACGCTTGCTGGTCAGCGAGATCCTCAATGGCACCGCCATCCTTCAGATGTTTCAAGCAATCATACACAGCTTTGACCGCCACGCCGAAGGCCGGATTGCCCAGCATGAGGATTTTGACTCCATGGGCGGCCAGGAACGCCGTATCGTTTCTGAGGTCGGCTGGCGGACTGAGCGTGGTCAAGGGCAGCGCCGTGGCCTGATGCACCGCGGCAAGCTGGGCGCGGGTGTGCAGCCCCACCAGCCGTATGACCTCCGCTCCAGTCTGGGCATAGGCCTTGATGCGCTCCAAAGCCTCATCCAGCGCACAATAGGCCAGAGCAGCAGTGCGGGCCACGATCACGGTCGTAGGATCGGTGCGTGCCGCGACAGCCGCTTCCAGCTTGCCACACTGCTCCGCGGTCGCGAGCAAGCCGCGCTCTGGCCCGTTGAACTGCACGGGCGCGATTTGATCTTCGATTTCGATGGCCGACACCCCGGCGGCTTCCAATTCGCGGACTGTCCGGGCCACGTTCACCACATTGCCGAAGCCGTCTTCCCCATCGAGCATCAAACTTACGTCTGCCATACGGGTAATGCGGCGACAATGGTCGACCAGGTCAGACATGTTATACAGGACGATATCCGGCACCCCCAAGCTGGCAGCTTTGCCGACCGAACCGGAGAGAAAGCACACCTCGTAGTCCAATAGGTGGGCAATGCGCGCCGACAACGGGTCGAAGATATTGGCGGCGATGGTGCAGCCGGGGCTGACGAGGAGACTGCGAAACCGTTCGCGGGCTAATGACATCGGCTCTACCCTCTCTGTGGTCATGGATGCGACAAGGCTGGCACTACTGACGGATGACCTCGACCTCGTCCCCAATAGCAGGATGCAACCGGTCCACAGCACGCCCGTTGACCTCGGCGATCATCAGGTGCCCGCTGCTCCCAAAGAGGGCGATCAGGGTACCGGGGGGCTGGTCGCCAAAGGTGTGGACGAGTCCGGGGATGTCCACGCCGCACAGCCGGATCACCACGTGGCTCCAGTCCGCGAGATCTTCCCGCTGGATGTTGGTGATCAGATTGCCAAAGTGCGCAAAGATCAGGGTGACTTCACCAGTCACCCCCTGGGCAGTGGCACGCGGGCGTGGCAAGGCGAGCTGCACCGGGTCGTCAATGACATCACCGAAGGCTTCGAGCGCGGTGCCAGCCGCCCAATGCGCCGCCACCGGCGCAAAGACATCGCGGCCATGGAAGATAGCGCTCACCTCGGGCAGCCAGTACGCGCTGCGATGCGTGTGGACAATACGCACGGGCCAACCCGCCTGCACCGCGCGCTGCAAGAGCAGTGTAAAAATGCCATTATCCGGCCCGACCACCCGCTGCGGGCCAATTTGGGCGGCCAGTGGTCGGCGGGCCGTGCCGACCCCGGGATCAACCACGGCTATATGAATGGTGTTTTCTGGAAAATACTCCACCTGACGCGCCAACAGCAGGGCGGCCTGCCGTACGTCGTAGGGACGGATGGTGTGGGACAAGTCGGCAATCTGCACTTGGGGTGCGATGCGCCAGATAACGCCTTTCATCACTCCAGGCGAATTGCCAAAATCGGTGATCAAGGTGATAACACTCATCCGTTAGCCCTGCCTCATCGGTACGCCTGCCCCAGGTCATAGGGCTTGCAGTGCCCCATGCCGCTCTCGCTGAGTGTACCGTCATTACAGCGCCCGACGCAATGGCCTGCGCATGCACCCCACAGGGTGTCAGGGCAAATTTCAGCAAGCGTGTCAACACGCCCTGGCGAAACGGTGCCTTCTGTGGGGCGCGTACCACGACCTAGCTACGACGCACGCCGAGGTGGCACGCGCAAGCCCTGCCACACCAGACAGGCCATCAGCCCCACTCCCAGAGCGCTCAGCCACGTCGGCAGGCCATAGCCGTACAGGCCAATGAGCGTGCCAACAAGCCACGGCGCCACCACCCCGGCGCTATCCACCAGCAGGCGATAGAGGCCCATGGTGCGGGCCAGCTGCTCGCGTGGCACGCACAACGCCAGCACCGCCGACGGCATGCCCCAGGCGGCAAAGCTGGCGTGCAGGGCAATCGACACCAGGAAGAGTCCCCCGAGGCTGTTGGCGGAAGGTAAATACGCCAGCGCGGCCGCCATCAGGAGCATGGCTGGGGTGAGTACTAGGCGCGCTTCGAGGCGATCCGAGAGCCAGCCCATGGGCATGAGTAGGAGCAAGTCTGCCAAGAGCCCGATGGTGAACACCAGTCCCAGCATGGCGGTGGAGCCATGCAGCACTTCGCCACCGAAGAGGGGCATGGCTGTGGAGAGAAAGCCGGACCACACGAACGATAGCACAAACGTCGTACTATAGGCCATCCAGATCACATGAGTGTGCGAGGGCTGGCTGTGTGGGGCCTCAGAAGGCGCTTCCCGGCCTGTCGCGTCGAGACGTTGCGGGGCACGGCGCAAGGTCGTGGCCTCCACGGCGCTGGCCAGACTCTGCCGGGTGTAGAGCAGCCAGCCAAATGCCCCCGAGACCATGATGGCCGCCATGCCAAACGCCAGACGCCAGTGGACCAGCGCCGCCAGCAGGCCGGAGAGTGTGGGACTCAGCATCGTCCCGGCAATGGCGGAACATTCGAGGAGATTGTTGGCGCGTCCTTGTTCGCCCAGCGGCGTGGCAGTGACGACCACCGTGAGGGCGGCCACACGCGTCAGCCCGACGCCAAAACCCAGCAGCATTTGTGTCGCCACCAGCCAGTAAAAACCGGGGGCGAGCATGCTGCAGCACAGGGCAACCATCGTCAGGCCAATCCCTTGCAGGAGGAGGGTGGGCAGAGCACGGCGCCGCAGTAATGCGGTGGCGACAAGGTCCATCACGACTGAACTGAGACCAGCCATAGAGGTCAGCAGCCCTAGTTCTCCAGGGCTGACGTGGAAGGTCTCGCGGAACAGCGGCAGCAGTGGACTGAGCAAGCCGCCTTGCGCAAAAGCCAGCAGGAAGCGCATGGGATAAATGGTGCGGGCCACCGGTGAGGTGGCAAAGGCGAGCGCTTTCACAGGCGTAGACCCTCCGCGAGGCCTTTACAGAGCATAAACACCGCCCCAGCGCACACCAGCCCCATAAAGAGACGCGTTTGCAGAGCAGGTCGCATATATACGACACACCGCGCCCCGGCGTAGCCGCCCACCACGCCAGCAATGACCAGCGGTATCCACAGGGTGACATCGACATGCCCCAGACGCCAGTGCGTAACAGAACCGACAATGGCGGGCAGCAGGAACACGGCAAGGGAGGTGCCAGCGGTTGCGGCAAGAGGCACGCGCAGGACGAGGAGCAGCATGGGCACCAGGAACACCCCGCCACCGATGCCAAAGAGCCCGGAGAGCGTCCCCGTGGCCATGCCACCCAGCACGGCTTTGATGAGATGCACATCGTAGGCATAGTCGAGTGCCCCAATAGTGCGTTGGCGGTGTAGCACGTACCACGGGATTGGCCCAGGCACACCGGCCAGCAGCGTGTGCTCTGAGCCTAGGAGCGGCTGCAGGCGGTACAAAAGTGCAATACATGCCAGGAGGAGACTAAAGAGCACATGCAGCACTGCCGGTGTAAACAGCGTGGCCAAGCGGGCTGCCACAAAGGTCATGAGGATGGCCGGGGCAGTCATGATCAGCGCCAGCACGGGGTCAATACTGTGCTGACGGATGTGCTGGAGGAGCGCGGTGGAGCTGGTGCAGGCCACAAACGCTAAGCAGGTGCCCACTGCGGTGTGCATGGGCACGCCAATGAGTGTGAGCAGTGGAATCATGATAAAGCCCCCGCCCACGCCGAGGACACCGGAGAGGAACCCGGTGATGCCGCCCACCAACACGCTTTCTGCCACCAACAGTATCATGCGATGTCCCGGTCTTCTGGTCCGTGTCGTCTGGGGCTCCTGCACACGTAGCGGCAGCATATCGGCGTATTGTAGCGGACGCGTGCCACACTTACCACGCAGGTATGACAAAACTCTGCTATCATGGCCGCACGCAGTCCGACAACCTGTCCACGACACACAAGGTGACTCCTATGCACTTTGGCTGGCTGACCCTGGCGCATTCTCCGTCCCCTGAGGACGATTATCAGTGTATTACGCAACAACTCACGCAAGCGTGCTACGCTGAGCAATTGGGTTTTGATGATGTCTGGCTGACCGAGCATAATTTTACGGGCGAGAGCGTCTTTTGTGATCCCATCCCCTTTGCCGCCACCCTGGCGGCCCGCACCTCGCGGGTACGCATCGGTTTTGCGGTCATTCAGATGGCCTTGCGTCATCCCATCCGTCTCGCCATCCAGCTGGCCCTGCTCGATAACCTCTGCCAGGGACGTTTGGATATCGGCGTCGGGCGCGGTTCCATCTACAATGAATACGAATACACCGGCTACGGCCTGCGCAGTGATGACAGCCGGGCTCGCATGGACGAGGCCCTGGAGGTGATGACCCGCGCCTGGACCGAAGAGCCCTTCATCTATCATGGCCAGTATTTCCAGGCGAACCTCCCGGCCCTGCGGCCCCGGCCCTATCAACGTCCCTACCCGCCGATTTGGCGCAGCGTGGTCTCGCCGTCTTCGTTCACCGCATGCGGACGCCTGGGCCTGCCGATCATGACCGTACGTCTCCCTCTGGAGCGTATCCCCGAGCGCCTGGCACTGTATCAGGAGGGTCTGGCTGCGAGTGGACAGGATGCCGCCACGCAGCAGCGTCTCATGCAGCAAGCCGCGGTCTGGCGGCACGTCTACGTCGCCGAGAGCGACGCGCAGGCCGAGGATGACCTCGCCGCTTCGATGCTGCACACACGCCAGCATATGAGCCATGCACGCGCCGCCTACAATCCGCCCGATTTTCACGTCGATCCCGCCTTGCTCAATCCCTGGAATAGTCCGCTGGTGGCGGATGAGGCGGGGGTGCGCTACGCCCTCGACACTGGGGCGGTCTATGGTACCCCGAAACGGGTTACGGAACAGATTGCCGCGCTGCGTCAGGCCGGCGTGCAGCACTTGCTGTGCCAGATGAGCTTTGGCTATATGACGCACGAGCAGATTATGCGGTCCATGCACCGCTTTGGCGAGCAGGTGCTGCCAGTATGCCGGTGACGCCAACCAGACATCACACACGGAGTACGCCATGATTTTCCCCACCGAGGCCGCGTATCGTGCCTACCTGCAGGAAGTGCGCGACTTTTTGTGGCAGGAGATTGACCCGCTGGTGCCACAAATCGAGCGCGACGAGTTCATCCCGTTTGACCAGCTCCGACCGCAATTCCGCCAACACCATTTGTTTGATTGCCTGGTCCCGGAAGCGTACGGCGGTCTCGGGCTGAGCACCATGCAATACGCCCCCGTGCTCAAAGAAATTGCCAAAGTCCACGGCGGTCTGCGCGCCATGCTGCACGTCCACCATAGCAGCGTGCACCTCATGGAAACAGGACGTCCCGAGCAGCGCCAGCGCTATCTCCCACGCATGGCAACGGGGGATCTTCTCGTGTGTTTTGGTCTGACTGAGCCAGACAGTGGTTCCGGCCTCGACAGTCAATCGCACGCGGTACGGCAGGGTGATGTGTATAGACTCACGGGTCGCAAGCACCTCATTACCAATGCGCGGGAAGCGGATCTCTTTGCGGTGTTTTGTTTCACCGCAGACGCCACACGGGGCACGCGGGAGTTCAGCGTGTTGCTCGTGGAGCGCGGCATGCCGGGTTTCACCATTGAACCGATGGCGCATACCATGGGCTGTGTCGGGGCTTCGCACGACCTCCTGCACTTTGATCAGGTGCCAGTGCCGCTGGACAATGTGCTCGGACGGGAGGGTTTGGGGCTGCAGCAGCAAATGGCCTTCCTGGAGATTAGCCGTGTGTTTATCGCGGTGGCAGCTCTGGGGACAGCCGAGCGTGCCCTGGAGCTGGCGCTGGCGTGGGCCAAGCAGCGGGTGACATTTGGCCGCCCCATTGCTGAGCGCCAGGCCGTACAGGGGTATCTGGCCGAGATGGCTACCGACGTGTATGCCTTGCGGCACATCACCCTCGATGCGCTGCGCAAGTACGACGCGGGTCAGCGTATCCCGGAAGAATCGTCGATGTGCAAACTGTTCGCTATGGAAGCGGTAGGGCGTGTGACGGATAAAGCGCTGCTGGTGCACGGTGGGCTGGGTTATCTGAAATCGAGCCGCATCGAGATGCTCTACCGCGATGCCCGCTTGAACTGGCTCGAAGAGGGCACGCCAACGATCCATAAGCTCATCATTGCGCGTACCCTGCTTGAGGAGGAGTGTGCCCTGTTTGGCCGTGGCACAGAACTGCTTTAAGATGCTGCGGACGCACTCGCCGCGCGCTGTTGGCGCACACTACGCACCAGATGCGCGACAGCCAGCCCACACGGCACGCCCAACACGGCGAGCATCGCCCATGCTTCAGGATGCTGGAGATGATACGACCCAGTGGTGAACAGGCCGTTATTGGTGATATATAGATACAAACAGGCGCCGAGGAACACACACAGCAGCGCACGAAAGAGCAGGTTGGAATCAAATCCTGGCTTGGCGTCAGGCACAGTGGTGTGACTCCTCACAAGTAGGCTGGTCAGGTCGTAGCCAGACCGATCGGGCTAGCCCTTGGGTAGACCCAACACGCGTTCCCCAATGATATTCTTCTGAATCTCCGACGTTCCCGAGTAAATCGTCCCCGCCCGGCTCCGCAAGAAATTGTACTGCCAATCCCCGGCAACGGCATACTTGGAATCGTGCAGGAGTTGCGAGTACGGCCCCTGCAACTCCATACCAAACTCTTGCATCCACTTGTCCATCTCACTCCAGTACAGCTTATCGAGCGAGGCTTCCGGTCCGGGCGGCTGCCCGCGCAGCCGACTGGTGATGCCGCGATACAAATTCAGGAGCATGATCTCCACCCGGATATACGCCTGCGCCAGCTGCTGCCGGTACACCGGATCGTGCGATAAGACATGCCCATTCCGACGCGTGGCACGGGCGTAGTCAATCATGCCTTCCAGCTGCTGCTTGATCCGCACCTGTGTGGCCAGCGAGGAAATGCCGCGTTCGTAGGTCAGCGTGGTCATCGCCACCCGCCAGCCCTCGTTCATGGCCCCAATCAGGTTCTGCTTGGGCACCCGGACGTTATCGAAAAACGTCTCGTTGAACTCGGCATTGCCGGTGATTTGCTTCAAGGGACGCACGGTAATCCCGGGGCTGTGCATGTCCACCAGTAAGAACGAAATGCCGCGATGCTTGGGGGCATGCGTGTCCGTACGCACCAGGAGGATGCACCAGTCGGCATATTGCCCGAGGCTGGTCCAGATTTTTTGCCCATTGACCACAAAGTCGTCACCATCGAGCACGGCTTTTGTCTGTAACGACGCGAGATCTGACCCGGAGTTCGGCTCAGAAAAGCCCTGGCACCAGATCTCATCGGCGTTGAGGATTTTGGGGATGAAGCGTTTTTTCTGTTCCTCGGTGCCGTGATGAATCAGGGTCGGCCCCACAATACTAATGCCCAGGCCATTGGCCGGCTGTGGGGCACGGGCGCGGGTCATTTCTTGGCCGTAAATGGCCTGTTGGATGAGGGTCGCGCCCTGGCCACCATATTCTTTGGGCCAGTTGATGCCCACCCAACCACCATCGTAGAGCTTCCGCTGCCAGACGCGGCGGTAGGCAAACTCGGCATCCTGGTCTTTGGGAGGCACGTCCTGAGGCCGATTCTCCTCCAACCACGTGCGTAATTGCTGTCGGTACTGTTCGTCTTCAGGAGAAAATCTCAGGTCCATGCGTCTTGCCTCCACTGGCCGAAATGTTTAGGCATGTCCTATATATGTGTCCACACAGAAGGCTTCAGGTGGCGGATACCCTAGCACCTTTCCCCCCCGTGCGCAACCGTGGCATCGTGACATTTTCCTCTGGACGAATCAGCAGAATACGGTATAATTGCCGCACTTTCCCCGGTAGCTCAGTCGGTAGAGCGGTTGGCTGTTAACCAACATGTCGCTGGTTCGAGTCCGGCCCGGGGAGCTCCACTTGCCCCAAGACGCGAGAGCTTTTCGCTAGAGCTGTGTTACTTTTTGGGTGCCCTGCCCGTCGAGAGATTGCTGGCCAGCCTCTGTCGTCCGCTGTACCTAGATGTCCATTTCGTACCTTCTATGCCAGTGCCACCCTGGGAACGCCGGGCTCCAGCCCGGCTCCAGCAGCCATGCTGGCGCGTGGCGCTCCCAGGAAACACCCTGGAGCACTGGTGGTGTATCCATGAAACAGACATCTAGCGCATAGCGATCCCCCCATACAGTGAAGAAACCCCACACGAGAGATGCGGCACGTTCTGGCCGTGGCTTCGACCTCGTGTGGGGACGAACGCCGCGGTCCGAATCTGCGGGAAGGCAGACGCACGCTCCAATACACGCACGCGGACAGCGGCGCTGGTGTCGTGGGCAGACGCCGCAGCGCCGCTGTGCGGGCGTATGACCAGTCGTCTTGATCATCTTGCCTTGCCAGAGCGCCGTTCTTTCCACAAGAGACTCTACAATGCACAGGGGAGCCGCGGGCGTTCCATGGTCCACAGGTGGACCTGTGTGCTCCTCCAGCGTGCGCGTGCTTCTTGGGAACATCACTCAGCCCACACGTGTGCCAGCGGGGAGCGCTCCAGCAGGGTGCACACGGTTTGTTGCTCGTCAGGGCTCATGTCCTTACGCCACGCATAGGGTGCTTCCAGTGGATCCTTGAATACACTGTAGTAGCGCGTACGGTGCGTAGCCCCACTCGCAAGAAGAAAGGCGCGCGCTTGAGCATCAAAACGTAAACCGCAAAAGGTAAAAAGATCTTCCACAATTTCAAAACGTTTCACACAGAGCTCCTCGTACATCACCAAGCGGCAGTCGTGCCGCCCGCGCAGATCATCGACGGCATTCTCCATGTCGAGCAAGACACAGTGCGTGAGTCGTTCAAGAGGTGTCATAGCTTTGAGATCGTCGAGTGAGTAGCCAGAACGTTGCCCGGCTGGGCTTTGTAGCAGATACGCGAAGCTACCGTAGGCCTCGTATATTTTGAAATTCTGTTCAAATTTGTTGGCCCGTATCCCACGCAGCTGAGAAGCCACGACGGCTCCGGGATGGCGCAGAATATGGATAATGCGCTTGTCACGCAATACCTCGGCAAAAAAGCCGAGGCGTCCTGAAGACGCAATCGTTTTCCACACCACGGTGAGGGCTTGATCCTTCCGAGGCAGGCAATAACGGGGTACAGACACTTCCAGGCCGGCAGCAGTCAGGCCTTTCACCAGACGTAGGGTAGTGCTGATGATGTGGTGTGTGCCAGGCCGCGTGTACGCCTTGGCAAACACGGGCAGGGAGGCTGACACTTTGGCCGTACGCCAGGAAGGCAGCGTACGGACAAAGTTTTGCAGAGCATCAGCATATTGCGCATAGTCCGTGCTGAGATAGAAAGGGAAGGCTGGCCAGGGCTTGATGCCATCTGGCTCATGACGATAGAGCGTCTGCGGATGACTATCAAAAATTTTCCCTAACCAGCTGGTGCCTGAGCGCGCTATCCCGCTGAGAATGATCAGCGATAGCGGTGTGCCTTGCTGCATATGCTGTCGTACCCTCGCCCGGCATGTAGACTTTCGTAGCGGGTATCCCCATGACAGGCACTACACATCGGTCCTACCATCTAATCCGTGATACCCTCCCAGGCTTCCAGGCAGGAAGCCAAAACGCATACATTATACCTGGAGAAGTGAAGATCATGCGATACCCATGTGATACTATGAAAATATTTTACAAGAAATAGTGTGCATATACACACGAGAGACCGCCACGTGATCATGAAAGAGGTTGGCTCTGCCCAGTGCCTGAAACTTTGCTTGCTCGCACGTCTTCGCTCAAAATTGCACTCTTTAGCGAGGGACAACACCCGAGAATGTTTCTATAAAGGTACATTGATGATGTAAGCGGCACTCAGCCGATCGACACGCGCGCCGCGTCCGCCGGCCTCACCTGCACATCGCGTGTCGCGACGTGTTTCCCGGTGGCATCCTGCAGAGACAGCCGGGAAACGCGCACTGCAATCCGTCCCGACAACCACAGCGGCACCCACAGCAGCGTTGTCGAGAGTACGACCTTACGCTTTGAATCCTATTATATAAGTTTTCCTTGCACTATAATGTTGGCAGGCAGCATGACGAGCAGCACAATCCACGCCCCGATCAAACTGCGTTGCATAATCACCCGCATGTGGCATAGTCTCTCTCATGATGATGGCCACCGTGGACTCCGACGCCAGCGTTGTGGGTCGAGCGTGACGTCGGCCTCGTGGAAGCCCACGCATCGCGGCAGACTCGCCCCCGGCGCGTGAGCCTCCATCCCTGGCCAGAGTGAGACGATCTCCGCACACACAGCGTGGCGCACCACACAGATGCAATCCCCTGACACAGAGGAGGTACAACCCCGTGAGTACGACAGAGACGTTTACCTTTCAAGCCGAAACGACGCAGCTCCTGGATCTGATGATCCATTCACTCTACACTAACAAAGACATCTTCCTGCGCGAGCTGATTTCTAACGCCTCCGACGCCCTCGACCGCCTGCGCTTTGAGGCCCTGACGCGGCCAGAGCTGCTAGCGGACGAGGCGACCCTGGAGATTCGTCTCGACCCGGACGCCCAAGCGCGTACCCTCACCATTCACGATACTGGCACCGGCATGAGCCGCGAGGAACTCATCAGCAACATTGGCACCATCGCCAAATCCGGCACGCGCCAGCTCCTGGAGCAGATCAAGGCCGACGGGCAAGCGGCAACGCATCTGGGCGAGCTGATTGGCCGTTTTGGGGTGGGCTTCTATTCAGCATTCATGGTGGCTGACAAAGTCACGCTGGTGACACGGCGCGCTGGCGAAACGAGCGCCACGCAATGGGAATCTACCGGCGATGGGCACTATACGCTGGCGCCGGCCACCCGGGCCCAGCGTGGCACGTCGATCACCCTGCACCTCAAACCAGTGCATGCTGAGAGCGGCATTGAAGACTACACGCAGCCGTGGACGTTGCGCAGCATCGTCAAGCGCTATTCCGATTTCGTGGCCTATCCTATCAAGCTCAAAGAAGAACGCGACGAAGTCGAACGCGATGAGCAGGGCAAGGTCAAACCCGGCGGCACGACCACCCATGTGGTTGACGACCAGACGCTCAATTCCATGCAACCCCTGTGGACCCGCGCCCAGGCCGAGGTAACGCCGGAGGAGTACGCCGAGTTTTACAAGCACGTCAGTCATGACTGGGAAGCGCCGCTGAAGACGCTGACCTTTCGCGCTGAGGGGCGCTATGAGTTCCAATGTCTGGTCTTCATCCCGGCGCGGGCGCCAATGGATTTGTACCACAACACCGATGCCTACGGCCTGCAACTCTACGCCCAACGCGTCATGCTCATGGAGCAGTGCACGGACTTGATCCCGCGCTACCTGCGTTTTCTCAAAGGCGTGGTGGATTCTGCTGACATCCCCCTCAATATCTCGCGCCAGCGTCTGCAGCAGGAGCACCATATCACGCAGATCCGCACCTGGCTGATCCGGCGCGTGCTTGATGCCCTGGCGACCATGCAGAAGGATGACCACGAGCAGTATGGGAAATTCTGGGAGACCTTTGGGCGGGTGCTGAAAGAGGGCATCGGCGTGGATTATGACAATAAAGACACGCTGCTTGGGCTGCTGCTGTTACCCTCCTCGCGTGATGCGCAGCAATTGACCACGCTGCAGAGCTATGTCGAGCGCATGCCGGACGATCAGAGCGCCATCTATTATCTCACCGGCGAATCGCGTCACGTGGTGGAGCATTCGCCGCATCTTGAGGCGTTTCATGCCAAGGGCTATGAAGTCCTCTATCTGCTGGATCCGGTGGATGAATTTGTCATGCAGTCCCTCCCCGAATTCGAGGGCAAGAAGCTGCAATCGGTCGGCAAGGGCGCGGTGCAGCTGGGCAACGAGGCAGAAAAAGCGCAGGCGGAGCACACCCTCAAGCAGCAGGCAGCCCAGTACAAGGATCTGCTCGCACTGTTACACCAGAAGTTGGAGGCCCACGTCACGGAGGTGCGTCTGTCCAGCCGTCTCACGGCCTCGCCGGCCTGTCTGGTGAGTGCCGACCACGATTGGAGCCCGCACCTGGAGCGCTTGATGCGTCAGAGCAACATGGCGGCCCCGAAACAGCGCCGCATTATGGAACTCAACCCGACCCATCCCCTGCTGGGCAAATTGCAGGAGCGTTTCCAGCGCGATCAAGCGGACCCGCGCCTCGGCGACTACGCCGAGCTGCTCCTGGGCTACGGGCTGCTGGCCGAAGGCTCGGAACTCTATGATCCTGTCCGCTTTACGCAGCTGATGGCGGAGCTGATGGTCCAAAATATCTAAGGCAATGTCTGCCCCTCCCCCGACGTGGGGAGGGGCGGTCATGGGTGTGACGCGGGCAGCTCAAGGGCAATGATCGCGGCGGCGATCTCCCGACTGAGCGTGGCGACGAGTTGGCTCATGGTTGCGGCGAGGGCCTCATAGTCGCGGCCCGTGTTGGACACTCTCAGGCTCGATTTCTGCCGCGCCACGACCTCCTTACCCTGTTTGCCGACCAGGCTCCACAGCGCGACCAGGCCCGTCTCCCCCCCGATCTCACCCAGGAAATGGGTGACCTCCACAATCACCTGATAGTCGAGCGCGCCAGGACTTTTCGACGGGAACAGCACCACGCGTTCCGTGCCCAGGAGCAGGGAGACATTCTCCGCGAGCACGCGCACCAGACTATCGCGCAGCGGCTCTGCCCACTGGGCGTACGCGGCTGGTTGTAGCTCAGGCCCAGCATGGCCTGTGACGATCGGCAAGCGATCCACATAGCGCGGCACGGTCACGGGGCCCACGCCAATGACCACTCGCCGCGCACTGAGCGTCGCCAGGGCTGGTGTGTGCGGGGCCAGCGGCGTCAGGACATAGAGCCGTATCGGCGGCTCAGAGCCGAGACGACAACCGCCGAGGGCCACAAAGGCGAGGAGGAGCAGGCTCCAGAGTGCCAGGGGAGTCGAGGCACGCCTCATTGGCCCTTCCCTTCGTCACGGCCAAACACCACCGAGCTGGGATGGCGTTCCAGATAGTCAGCCAGGACACGCAGCGAACGCCCCGCCTCCGCGAGTTCGCGCAACGTTTGCAGCAGCTCATAGCCCAGCGGCGCCTGCGGGGTCAGCACCTGTTGCAGCCCGATGAGGGTGTCCTGGGCCTGGCCGAGCGTCGTCTGCCCGGTGCTGGCGACCTCCTGCAGGCGCCGGAGCAGCTCCGTCAACGGCTTATCGGCCTGTTGGCCGAGCTTCCCCAGTAGCCCCGTCAGCGGTGCCTCGGCCTGCTGCAGTAGCTTGCTCACAGCCCCCAGCGCCGTGGTCGCACTGCTGGCCAGGCGCCCGACATCCTTGCTCAACTGGCGCACGAGCTGCTGCGTGTCCGTCTCCAGCTTGTCCAGGGTATGCAAGGCGGTGGTGGCGGAAGACCCGACCCGCTCGACCTCGGTATCGACTCGCTGCAGCACCCGTTGCACCTGCACCAAGGTCGTACTGGCCTGGCGTAGGAGGGCGGGGATCGTCGGATCGCTGACCAGCTCCCGCACGCTATGCAGCGTATTGCTCAGATCGATCACCATCTGCTTCAGGGGCAGCTCCGCCAGGACATCCAGCGCTTTGCGGGCCGTCTGACTGATCTCCTGCAAGGTGGTGGGGATGGTGGGGATCTCGAGCAGCTGGGTGGTAGGATCGACGCGGGCGGCTTGCATCCCGTTCCCGGCCAACGGATCATAGCCATAGAAATTGAGCTGGATAAACAACTGACCGGTCACCAGGCTCTCCGTCTGCAGCTGGGCGCGCAGTCCACGCTCCACCAGCGCTTTCAGCGCGTCCTGGGGGGTGCTGAGGTGGCCAGGCGTGATCTCCATATCCATACGCTTGTGCGCCCCTTTGGGGAATGCCACAATCACTGGGATATGAATCTCCAGGGTCTGCGGGTTAAACTGCAGACGGATGTCGTGCACCGTGCCGATCTTCACGCCACGGAAGTTGACGGCCGCCCCGGGGTGCAAGCCTTGCACAGCCCCATCGAAATACATCACACACGACACCGTATCGACGAGCAATTTCCCGGAGCCGAAAACAAAGATGCCCGCCAGGGCCAACACGACCGCCCCGAGGATGAAACTGCCAATGAACACCGGGTTGGCACGCGTCATACGTGCGGGTCTCCACGGGTGAGAAAGCGCTGCACGCGTGGGTCTTGCGAGGTGGCCAGGAGTGCCTGGGGGGCTCCGGTAGCAATCATGGTTTTGCTGTCCGAGTCCAAAAATACGGCATTGGTGCCAATGGCAAAAATACTAGGCAGTTCATGTGTCACCACCACCACCGTCGCCCCCAGACTGTCGCGTAGGGCCAGGATGAGATCATCCAGGAGCCGCGCGCTGATTGGATCCAGGCCAGCCGAGGGCTCATCGAAAAACAGAATATGCGGGTCCAGGGCCATGGCACGCGCAATCCCCGCCCGCTTCTGCATGCCGCCACTGATCTCGGCGGGATAGTAGTCCTCAAAACCCGCCAGGCCGACCAGCGCCAGCTTGAGCGCCACCAGCTCACGGATCTGCCGAGGACGCAGAGCGGTATATTGTTCCAGAGGCAGGGCGACATTTTCCGCCAGGGTCATCGCACTCCACAGCGCCCCGCTTTGATATAAGACGCCAAAACGCCGGATCATGCCGTCCCGCTCTTCTGGGGAAGCGGTCCAGAAGCTCTGGCCCTCATAGAAAATGTCCCCGGTGGCCGGGGCCTGCAGACCGATCAGATGCCGCAACAGGGTACTTTTGCCGCAGCCGCTACCGCCCATAATAATAAAAATATCACCACGGCGCACGGTAAACGTGAGATCGCGCTGAATAACAAAACTGCCGTAGGCCATGGTGAGATTCTGGACGACGATAGGCGCCTCGTCCGTGCTGCCAGGTGTTGATGCGGTCGGCGCCATAGGGTTAAATCCCCAGCACAGCGTAGAGCACCGTGAGGATGGCGTCCCAGATCACAATCCACACAATCCCTGTCACCACCGCCGAGGTCGCGGCAGTGCCAACGGCGGAGGCGTTGCGGCCGCACTGCATGCCCCGCAGACAGCCGGCCAGCGCCACGATGACGCCAAAGACGCCGCCCTTGACGAGTCCCATGGCAAAGTCGTGCAGATGCAGGGCCTTCATGGTGTACTGATAATACTGCAGAGGGCTGATCTGTAAGCCGACGATGCCGACGCAGGCTCCGCCAAGGATGCCGACGAGGTCGGCATAGATACACAGGAGCGGCACCATAAGAACCAAGGCCAGGAGGCGCGGCAGGACCAGAAATTCCATCGGGTTCACCCCCATGGTCTTCAGGGCATCAATCTCCTGATTTACCGTCATGGTCCCCAGTTGCGCCGCAAACGCGGCCCCGGTACGACCCGCCATGATGATGCCGGTCATCATCGCCCCCATTTCACGGGCCATGCCGATACCCACCAGATTGGCGACATAGACCTGCGCCCCGAAGGGTTGAAGCTGCGTGGCGCCGACAAACGCCAGGATCAGGCCCACGAGGAAACTAATCAGGGAGACAATGGGCAGGGCCTGCACACCGCACGCCTGGACAATCAGCAGCAGATCCACGCGCCGGAAACGCGCCCGGCCCCGCAGCAATTGTCCCAGGGCTAAAGCCGCCTCGCCGACAAACGCCAGCACCGCCCGTGTGGCGTCGAGCAGCGCGAACGCCCCCTTGCCCAGCCGTACGACGAGCCCATCCCGTACCGCCTGCCGCCGCGCATCCTGGCGTTCGGGCACGGCCGTTGCCAGGGCCATGAGGCGCTGGGCGCCCTGCGGCAGACCCGCAAGGATCATGTCAATCTGTTGTCCCACACAGAGCCCATGCAACGCCAGGAGAAACGTCAGCAGGCCGCTATCCCACGCCGTGAGATCTTGCGTTTCAAACACCAGGCGCCGCACCGCGGGCAGTCCGGTCAGTTGGGGGTGCAGGTGGTGTGCCGTGGGACGCGGCGCCTGGAGCGTCCACGCCCCGCGCAGGGACACGCAGAGGGTGTCGGGCGCCAGGCGTGCAATGTCGCACGTGCAGAGGTGGGGCTGTGCAGGGACGGCGGTGTTCCGCATGTGGTGGTTTCTCGGCTGGCCTGAGGTGCCGCTGGGCAACAGAGAATCTGCTGCCTGACTGCTGGCTGGCGTGGGCCAGCGGGCAGACGATTCCTGCAGAGACTGCAGACCGTAGCGCGCTGACATACCCACACTGCTACGGGGGAATATAGGGGAAACGCACGGGCGCTGTCCAGCCTTGATTCCACGGTCGCGGCAACGATCCTCCTGGACAATACAGGTCGCAGGTGATCCTCGTGCAGGACGAAGCGGGCGGCATGATCATGCTATGGCAACGTGCGCCCTACGCCTGGGGCGACATGCTCCGGTGTGCTACCCTAGATGTCCATTGCGTAAGTCCTGTGCCAGTCAAGGGTGTCTCGCGGGCCTGGCCCACTTCGCCAGGAAACCCTCGTGCACAGCGCTCTTGTAGGAGCGGGCCATGCCCGCGAAGGTGTTGGACTGGCCGTGTATGTATGCAACAGACATCTCGTGCCTTCACCGAGCTGTTGTGCCAGTTGCTGCCCCCCTGGGATCGCCGGGCTCCAGCCCGGCTCCCAAAGCCACGCTGGAGCGTGGCGCTCCGAGGATACGTCGCACATGAGCTCGGTTGAGACACGAGGCGCGTGACGTGGCAGGGCATCCTTTCGAGAGGACAGGAGCGATGACCGACTTCTTCATCAGCTATACCAGCCCGGATCGCCCCTGGGCCACGTGGATCGCCTGGCACCTGGAAGCCGCTGGCTGGACGACCATCCTGGATGTGTGGGACTTTCGCCCCGGCCACAACTGGGCCCTGGCCATGCAGCAGGCCACGGTGCAGGCCGAGCGCACCCTGCTGGTGTTGTCCCCGGACTATCTCGCCGCCCTGTACCCCCAGCCGGAGTGGGCCGTGGCCTTTGCCGCAGACCCGACCGGCGCGCACGGCACACTGCTGCCCATCCGGGTGCGTGACTGCACGCCACCGGGGCTGCTGCGCCCGCTGGTCCGGGTGGATCTGGTGAGCCTGCCGGAAGACGCCGCCCGGGCCGCCCTGCTGGCGGGCGTGCAGCAGGGCCGTGCCAAGCCTGCCAGCGCGCCAGCGTTTCCGGGCAGTGCGGCGGGCAGCGCGCCACCGCCGTTTCCGGGCGGCGTTGCGGCGCTGGCCCCGGTCACGTCAGCGCGGCTGCCGCAGGTCTGGGCCTGGCTGCGGCAGCACCGGCCCTGGGTGCTTGCTGGACTGCTGGGACTGGGGCTGCTGATCGCCCTGCTCGGGAGCTGGCAGACGCCGTCACAGCGTGATATCAATACCATCACTACCCCAGAAGGGACGGCGGTGATTCAGACAGGGGATGGTACGGTGCTCATCAACCACGGAGAGGGGAAGCGCCGATGATCGGCTGGAAATCTGTGCTCGTCTACGGCCTCAGTCTGGGGCTGTGTCTCCCACCACTGACCCTGCACGCCGCTGAGCCAGCACTGCGGGCTGGCCGTGACCTCAATCGCATTGAGAACCCCAGCGGGCCGGCGGTGATCCAGACGGACAAGGGCACGGTCATCATCAACAACACTACCAACATCGTCCAGGGCATTGAGCCAGAGAAATACGCGGAGTTAGCAGCGGCGCGGCCCTACTATGCGCGCGCCCTAGCCGTGCGCGAAAAAGTGCTGGGGCCCGAGCACCCCGACACGGCGCAGAGTCTCAACAACCTGGGGACTCTGCTGCACGCGCAGGGGGAGTTAGCAGCGGCGCGGCGCTACTTGGAGCGCGCCCTGGCCGTGTGGGAGAACAAGCTAGTGCTTTGTCATGTTGAAACTCTCGGATAAAGGCTGCGCAGTTTCACGCGTGCGTCATCGGTCGTACACTGCCCATGCGCCTTGGCGTGCGGCTCGTTCCGTTGGGTGTTCCACGCCGGACCTTCTGGACGAGCGTGGCCTTCGCCGCGATACGGCCCCCCAGGCATTGCCGGCTCAGCTGGCGGAGTGCGATCGCTGCCCTCGGTCACCAACTGCCGTGTTGCGGCGTAGCATGGACCGCGCATGTCTCCGCGAGGCTTTGCGCCTCAGAAGGATCCCAAGCTGCATACCGCGCCGCGTGGGTGGGGAGAGGCAGCTGGTCCATCACGAGACGCCTCTGCTCCACGTGGGGAGAAGGGGCCTCAAGCCGTGCTTGCCTCCAGTGCGCCCCCTTCACTGTGGTGCGCGGCGCAGGGACGTGGGTCTGCCGTGGCCCGGTCAAGGGTGCCACAGCGCGCACCCTGTGGGCCGTCCCCTGCCGCGTGGACGCTGGGTCCTCCCGGAGGAGCGTTCCCGGCTCAGCGGGAAGCGGAGCACGGACTTCC
>SXND01000106.1 GCA_005777235.1 Pseudomonadota bacterium | reverse complement strand
GGGCGACCTCAATGGCGACGGTAAGGCCGATCTGGTGTGGTGGAATATCCAGACGGGGGCCGTGGTGGGCTGGCTCATGCATGGCCTAGCGCTGCAAGAAGGCGCCATCATCGCGCCGGCCATCGACAGGCACTGGGGCATCGTCGGGGTGGGCGACCTCAATGGCGACGGGAAGGCCGATCTGGTGTGGCGGCATAGCCAGACGGGGGATGTCGCGGGCTGGCTCATGCATGGCCTCACGCTGCAAGAAGGCGCCATCATCGCGCCGGCCATCGACAGGTACTGGGGCATCGTCGGGATAGTAGATCTCAATGGCGACGGTAAGGCCGATCTGGTGTGGCGGCATAGCCAGACGGGGGATGTGGCGGGCTGGCTCATGCATGGCCTAGCGCTGCAAGAAGGCGCCATCATCGCGCTGGGCATCTCCTTGGAGTGGCACATTCAATAGAGAGATCTCCCCTACTCGCTCTCGTGATCCTACACACCCTCGGTGGCGTGGGCCAGCTCCCTGCGGTTTACGTCGACGAGGCCTCGGGGAGACAGGTCGGACTGCATGTGGCCGACGTAGTGCGCGAGACGCTGTATCTTAGCTCCAAACCGGTCTGCGGGAGGGGCAAGGAGGCTGTGCGGCGGGTAGAGACGGCGTCCCCGGGGGCAGTCATTTCCTGCCGTCACGCGGTGCTGGTCGGCGCAGTCCCGCCGCCCTCCGCTTCTTGGCTGCAGAGGGGCGCAATCTGGTGTGGCCTTCGCACGCGCACCGTGTGGAAGGGCCCCAGTGTCTCCCGCACTGCTGCCCGTGCCGGTGCCATCGCTGATGGCGTGTGGGCGAGGCACGGAGAACGATGCCGGTGGACAGGTGCACTGACCAGCCTACGAGGTAGCCACTGCGTGCGTGCAGCGACTCCATCCGCAACGCCGCAGCGACACCCTGCCGAACATCGCCCTGGAGCCGACCACCCCCAGCGACCGTTTTTTTTCAGGCGGTCGCCGAGGGGTGGGGGCAGAGGCGCACCGCGGGTGTTATAAGAAGCATGTCGTGTCTGGAATGCAATGGACTCATGAATGGTTGCGAGATGCCGAGCAACCCAACAAGGAGTTTCTGTTCCTCATAGCAAGATAAGTGGCCTCACAACAGCATGTAGCTGACGGCGCTTCGCTCCGTAGCCGATGCTTGACGCTGGACATCAGAGCACACGAGGAGGATCCCATGCCAACGTTGCACATGCCGCCAAACCTTGATCTGCATTATCTGGTGGACGATTACACTGATCCTTGGGGCACGCCCGAGACCATCCTGCTGCTGCATGGCAATGCCGAGAGCAGCGCCGCGTGGTATGGTTGGGTGCCATGGCTGGCGCAGCACTATCGTGTGGTGCGCCCGGACATGCGGGGTTTCGGCGCTTCGACGCCCATGCCGCGTGATTTCCCCTGGACCCTGGATGGCCTCATCGACGACTTTTGCCGCCTGATGGATACGCTGGAGGTCGCACGCTTTCATCTGGTCGGGGCGAAGATCGGTGGCACGATCGCGCGGGCCTTTGCGGCGCGGCGGCCAGCGCGGGTGCACACGCTGACCCTCGTCGGCACGCCCACGCCGTTCCGCGTCGGCGTGGCAGAACGCGTGCCGGCCCTGGTGACGGCGTTCGAGCAGCAGGGAGTAGAGCCCTGGGCGCGTGAGAGCATGGCTGGTCGTCTTGGGAGTACGTTTCCACCCGAGGGCGTGGAGTGGTGGACGCGTTTCATGGCCCGTACCGCAGTCTCGACCCAAATTGGCTTTATGCAAACCATCGCCAGCGTGGATATCCGGGCCGACGTGCCGCGTATTACCGCTCCGACGTTGGTCATCACCACCGAGGGCAGCGGCTTGGCCTCAGTGGACGAAACACGTGCCTGGCAACAGACCATCCCGGACTCCGAGCTGCTGGTGCTTCCGGGGAATTCCTATCACGTGGCGGCGAGCGATGCAGCCCAGTGTGCGCAGGCCACCCTGGCGTTTATCGCGCGCCGCAATCCCGGCGCGTGAAGCGGGTGGGCGGGTGCACAGAGGCGCGTCATGCAGCGCGCAGTCTGTGTGAGGCGTGCTGTGGGTGAGAGCCTGGCATGCTGTATGCCCTGTGTCGTCAGAAGGGGTGGTCTCGGTCTCTGGAACGTTGCAGGGGGACCGCCCTAGAGGGTCGCCGCGCTTGCCGTGGACCAACATCAGCGCGCCTGGCGCCCGCGTCCTCCTGGCCCCGCGCTCGTCCCCCCAGGGCTCCGGCAGGCGCAAAGCCCGGGAAGCCGTCGGGGCCGCCCGGCGCTTTACGCCTGCCGGGTAGGCCGTGCATCAATGATGATAATGCTCTAGCCTACTCCGCACGAGGATCAGGGCGCGGGCTTGATATATTCCAGATGCGTAAAGAAACCCGTAATCACCCCTGGGAAAGTATACTCGGCGATATATTTGGGATTCACCACCATTTCCGCAAACAACCAGAACAGCGGAATCTCCGCAAACTCGTTAAATTTATCAAAGGCGCCGTAAAACCCCGCCGTTCAGGGCGGGGATATAAGGCGTTGGCTGCGTGCAGCCACAAGTTGCAGGTTCCCGCGTAAGTATGGGATACGTGCTGGATGGCAATCAAACCGAAAGCCACAAGTCTCCGTCTCAGTCTTGAAGCGAAGCGTCTTTTACTGGCACGCGCCATACAGTCTGGCATCAGCATGACCGCCACGCTTGAAGTCACGATCCGCGCACAAGCCAAACGTGAGGGCGTGAAGTAGTGCCTGAGCGTCAGACGTTCGCGTACAAGCTGTATCGCAGTAAGTGCAACAGGAAGCTGCATCGCCAGATTCACGTTGGCGGTGCGATCTACAATCACTGCATTGCGCTGCACCGCCGCTCCTACCGTTTGTACAAGAAGTCTTTGTCGTGCTTCACGCTCAACAATCACCTTGCCACGCTGAAGAAGTTGCCCAAATACGCCTGGTGGAAACAACTGGGCTCGCAAGCCATCCAGAATATTGCCGCACGCATTGACCAAGGCTACCAGGCGTTCTTTGCGAACGTGAAGGCCCGCAAAGCGAGAACGATATCCCGCCGTGTTGGCCCGCCTTCCTTTCGGACAGTCCGTAACGCCAAGTCCTTCACGCTGTCGCAAGCAGGCTGGAAGCTGCTTGAAGGCAACCGTCTGAAGATCGGCGCTACGATCTACAAGTACGCCAAGTCTCGGGAGATTGACGGCACCATCAAAACGGTCACCATCAAACGTGATCCCCTTGGTGATTTGTACGTGTATTTCTCGTGTATCCTTGACGACCAACAGCCCATTGACCGAGTCATGACAGGTCAAAGCGCAGGCGTTGACTTTGGGTTGACCACCTATCTGACGGGGAGCGATGGCACTGAGCATCAGGCGCCGCAGCCTTTCAAGAAGCACCTGAAGGCGATTGCCAAGGCGCATCGTAGGCTTGTCAGCAAGAAGCAAGGTTCCCACAACCGTCAACAAGCCTTGCACCATCTCTCCCGTACCCACAGGCGCGTGACCAACCACCGGCAAGCGTTCCACTGGAAGCTGGCGCATGAGCTGTGCGCCCACTATGACTGCATCGCTTTGGAGACGCTGAACCTGCAAGGCATGAAAGCCCTGTGGGGACGCAAAGTCTCTGACCTGGGCTTTGCCACCTTTGTCGAGACGCTGCACTCTGTTGCCAGCACAACGGGCACGCTGGTGCAGCATATCGGCAAGTGGTTTCCTTCGACGAAACTCTGTTCGGCATGCGGATGTATCAATCAAGCCATCACCTTGCGTGACCGCGTGTGGCCGTGCCCTGATTGTGGCGCTACCCACCAGCGAGACGTGAACGCGGCCATCAATATTTTCCGAGAAGGGGCATCTTCTCCTGGGGGAAACCTTGTCAGCCTGGCTTCGGCCAGCTGAGGTTGTTGATCCCAGAATCCCCGTCATTCATGGCGGGGAGTATGTCAAGCTCCCCAATCTCACGTAACAGCTGTGTCCGTTCCGCCAGGTCCACCGTCGTGCTCAGGGCATCTAAGTTGCCATCAATGAACGGATGCTCATACCAGTAGCCCATGGCATCTTTCGATTTATGCACGTTCCGGGCCACTTCGAGGGCCCGCGCCGCATGGCGCGTCGGGAACAACCCGCCGTGGATGGACTTGGTGCGGTAGAGCTCGCGTACCCTGGGGAATTCCAGCTCCACCAGCTTGGGCTTCAACCCAACGG
>SXND01000105.1 GCA_005777235.1 Pseudomonadota bacterium | reverse complement strand
GTACTTCTTAGATTCTGGGAGCCAGTCTATTTTTATTGTGCGATCACTCCTTGGCTGAGTATAGCACGTTCCAGGCAAAGCGTTTCATCCACTGCCGTTGAAACGGCGTGGCTTTCACGGGCTCAAGCCAAATTTCTGTAAATCACCCACCCGACAGGCGGGGCAGAGATACGCCTCCCGGTCGCACCCAACCATCCTGGCATTTTGGGAAAGGACGATGGGCATGAAGTGTGAAAATCAACACGTGATGACCCTCCTGCTCGTGAGTCTGCTGCTTGTTGGTGCGAGCACGGTCGCGCAGGCACGGCAGACTCGCCAGCCTCGTACGGTCCCCGGTGTTCAGACGGAACAGGGGCTGGCGTCTGTCTATAGTACGGCGTTTAACGGTCGGAGAACAGCCAGCGGCATCCGGCTCGATCAACAGCAACCCATGGTGGCGCATAAACGCCTACCTTTCGGAACCCGGGTCAAACTCACCAACCTCCAGAATAGGCGAAGCGTGACGGCCGTGGTCACGGATCGGGGCCCCAGACATCACGGCCGGATTGTTGATATGACGCACCACGTTGCCCGCGCACTCCATGGGGGTCACACCGGCTTGCTGCGCGTGAGCCTCGAAGTGGTCGAGCGGCCACACCGCGTCAAGCGTACCTGATGGGCGTGGCCGGCAGTCCCTGGTACGCGTCAGGCCAGCATCGTGCTGCCTCACCTCCCCCCAGCGATGGCCATGCACGGTTTACTCCACAAACGCTATCCAGATCGGTGGCAGCAGCCCGACAGACAGCGTGCCTGGCACCACATCGCGGTCTGTAACCGCATCAAAGACGCGCAGACCAGGGGTGGTCGTCCGCAAATCACGGACGGCGATATACACCTCATTGCGGCTGTTAAGCGCCACGTAGGGAATGAAGGTACTGGCGGGGGCAATCAGCGTGCCCAGACGTTGCCCGTTCGACGGGTTAAAGGTGATGACCGCGTTATTAAAGCTGGCATCGCTGACAATGGCCACGCCTTTGGTTGAGGAAATAATCGCAAATTCGGTGATGTCCCCACCCAGAGCCGCTTCAGGGATGTGCAGAGTGCCGTCCAGCGTATTGGTACTGGGGTCAATCGCTACGATGCCACCGTCGTCGACCCCAAACTCACCCACGCAGCTCACCAGAATACGGCGCAGCGTCGCACTAAAATGCAATTGCGACAGTGGGTTTCTGAATGGCAGCGTGATGACCGTCACAATGCGATCCGTGGCCGGGTCAATAACGACCACTTCCCCTGCCGCAATGGGCACAAAGTTATCGAGGTGCTGCAACACCACATAGAGCAAGCTATTGAGCACTAACATATGGGTGGCTTCTGGTGAGCCATCACGATCATTACTTTTGAGGCGAGCGCTGAGATCCAGCTCCCCGAGCGTCGCCAGGGTGGTGGGATTGAGGATCAGCAGGCGCGCCGTTTTTTCCAGACGGCTCACATAGGCTTTGTTAGCATTGATAAAGGCAATATCCTGCGGATTGGTGCCATTCCCCACGGAGACCTGGGCATTGGCTGGCGTGGTGAAGCCCTGGGCGGGATCGATCACCTGGATATTGTCCGCATTCAGACGGTTCACCACATAGACCTTGCCACCAAAGGTGCGAGCAATGGCATCGCTTGACACGCCACCGCGCTGAATATCCTGGCTGACGTTCCGCGTCGAGAGACTGACAGTGGAATACGAGCCGACGCCATTGCGTGGATCCGCCGTGAGGACGAAGGCCACGTTCGGGGTCGGGGCCGGCGAGGGGGGCGTGGTGACCGGCGGAGGTGTGTTCGTCTGCCCGCCGTTGCTACTGCCGCCGCTGTCGCATCCCAGTAGAGCCAGCGGTAGCGTCAATAGTAGGGCACCGAGCAGCACGGGACCGGACCAGCTCTGCCGTCCTCTCCGTCGCCGTGGCGCGTCGTCTCTCCAAACCATATCTTCCTCCTTCTACGTCAGGTGTCGTCATTAAAACTTCCCCTCAATGGTCCCGAACAGCGCGCGTCCGGGGAGCGGAAAGCCACGGGTATCAGCGATGCGATTATCGGTGAGGTTCTTCAGTTCCAGGGTCAATTTAAGCGATTTCCCGAAGGGTAGGGCCGTCACGGTCAGGTTGTGCAGCAGCCGGCTCTCGACTGCGAAAATTTCTACGTTGTCGAGAAAATTCTTCGCCAGGTAGTCCAGCTCATAGACCACTTTGCCGAAGGGCGCGAAGAGTTCTACCCCCTGATGCACTTCATGCCGTGGACGACCGGAGAGGGTCTTGCCGCGGCTAAAGGTGGTGCTGGTATCGATGGCCTCTTGAAAGGTATAGTTGCCAAATAGCCGCAGGTGGTGCAGTCCCGTCAGGCTCCAGCTCACCTCATGGCCCCGGATTCTGGCGCTGCCAACGTTCTCGGCCCGCGCCGAGTTCTGGCTGTTTTGCACAAAGAGGATGAGGTTGTCCGCACCACTGCCGAAATAGGCATACTCCAGGAACAGACGCTGCACCACGCCCTCTCCCGCCCGTTCCACCGTGAAACCGACATCCCAGTTCGTGCTGCGTTCGGAGCGCAGATCAGGATTCCCCAGGGTGATACCTCGGTCGCCAAACAGCTCAAAGAGTGTAGGCAGGCGGGTAAAGCGTCCGACATTGCCCTTGAGCGCCAGCTCGGAGGTTATGGCATATTTGAGGCCGAGGCTCGGGTTGACAAAATCCGTCTGGTTCTGGCGCGGCGTATTGAGTTTGACATTGCCCGAGGTCGGGTCAGCGCCAAAATCACTGTGCACCAATTCGTAGCGCAGCAAGGGACGTAAGGACAGCCTGTCACCCCAGAGGCGGATCTCATCCTGCACGCCAAGAATCACACTGTTGCGCTGTTGCAATGGTCCTTCGCGCGCGGGCTGACCGCGCCGCTCAGGGAACATGTCGATGCTGCGGAAGGTGTCGTAGCGCTCTTCCAAGAAGAGCCCCACGGTTTGGTGCCAACGCTCCAGGTACCAGGTGAGCAGGCCGTTGCCGCTATAGGTGTGCGTGGTATTGCGCAGATCCTGGAAGCCGGTGCCGATGGTGCCGCGCGTGTCCGTAAAACGTTCCCGGTCATACGTGTAGGCCAGCTGGAAGGCCACGTCAGTGCTAGCCCACGGAAAGCGCTTTTTCTCGCTGCGCAGCGTCGCCACATCGCGGAAGACATTGAGACGCGCCGAGTCGGACTGGTTGCTCGACTGTCCGGGGATCCCCTGCTCCTTGGTGTAGATGTCATTGGAGAGGGTGAATTGCCAGCCACCGAGGAGGGCTTCGCCTTTGAGGTTGCCGTTGAAGGAGCGGAAGCCGTTGTTGCGCCGGCGCACGACGGCATCGTCCGTCAGGTTGAAAGGCGTGCCGTTGTCATCGAAAAAACGGAAATTGCCTAGGGTCTCAGTGTAGTTGAACAACGCGACGTAGCCCAGTCGGTCAAAACCCTGCGAACGGTACAGCGTGATTTTACGCGTATCAAACGAGCCGTATGAGAAGCTGGCACTGGTGGTGGTGGCCCCGGCCACCGGGCGGGTCACCAGGTTAATGGCGCCGCCAATACTCCCGGCGCCAAGTTGCAAGGGCGTAAAGCCGCGATAGATGTCGATACGCTCGACGTTATCCAGAGGAATGTTGCCGAGGTCCACCAGGCCCGCATTGGCGCGGTTGAGCAGGACGTTATCGAGATACACTTCGACTTGATTGGGTGTCGAGCCGCGGATGGAGACGGTCGAGAACGCCCCGAGTCCGCCAAAACGCCGCACCTGCACGCCGACGCTCTCGCTGAGCACATCCGCCACGCTCTCCACTTTGGCACTGGCGTCAGCGGTGTTGATCGACGTGGCGAAGGCTGAGGTGTCACGGACCACTTGCTCAGCCCCAAGGCGCTGGGCCTGCACTTTCACTGGCGCCAGTTGCAGCGGTGCTGTTGCGCTTGCAGACTCCTGGGCAGTCACACGCGTCGACACCACGACGAGACCGCCTAGCACGAGCAACCAACAGAGCCTGACGTAGACGCGGCACGAACCAGCAGACTGATGGGCCATGCGCCCTCCCTTCTCCAGAGCACTGCGGATCGATCGGCAAGGTAGAGGCAGGATCACGACACAAAAAAACCCCAACCTGGGGTGATTGGGGTCACGACCGACACCTGACCACCTTCCCCTCGAAGGTTCCATCAGCAAGAAAGTCAGCAGGTGTCCTGGCTCGCGGCATCGACCTACTCTCTGCACCTTCCCAAGGCGTCACACCTCAGTGGTCTCTGCAGATTTCGTTCCGCGTACAGTTGCGGGGCAGCGCTGGCTTGGCACCAGCTTCCCTGGCCCTAGATGATGTCTAGAGCAACCTGACTTCCATCAGCTATGCATTTGTTAGCTTATACTACGAGACTGGCTTGTTGTGTGTCAATGACAATATTGGTGTCCGGGCACACGCCGCGAGAAAACGGGTGCTCACCCCTACCCCCACCGCGGGCTGTCTGGACAACCAAAGCGTCCAGCCCACGGCATCGGGCGGGGAGCGTGGCGCTGAGAGCAGCACAAAGGTGTAAGGCCAGCAACGGCATCTAGCATACGGTGCGCGTCAGGTATACAATAGGCGCCTGCGCAGTTTGTGCTGCGCGATGGGGCTCTTGATGCCTTGACGAACAGCATGCTGCATGACACGCGACTATCCCGCCAGAGGAGGACTATGGCGTGAGATCGACACAGCCCAGAGCACGACAGCGGGACAGCGTGCTCCTCGCCATCGGTGCTGCTCTGCTGCTCCTCGGCCCTGTGGGGCCAGGACGACTCTGGGCGCAAGCACGCGGCCTTTCGGCCAATGGGCCCGCTGTCGCTGGGAGCGAGCGGCGTACGGCTCTCGTGATTGGCAATGCCGCCTACGACAGTGCCCCACTGCGGAACCCGGTCAATGACGCCCGTGCTATGGCCACCACGTTGCGCGCACTGGGTTTTGAAGTCCAAGCCTTCGAGAATGCGCCTCTCAACGCGATGAAGCAGGCGATTGACCATTTTGGCGACAGTTTACGCGGTGGCGGTGGTGTGGGCCTGTTCTATTTCTCTGGCCATGGCATGCAGGTCAAGGGCCGTAATTTCATCATCCCCATTGGCGCACGTATACAGGGCGAACGCGATGTGGAGTACGAGTCCGTGGATGTGGGACGCGTCCTCGGCAAGATGGAAGATGCCGGCAACCGCATGAATCTGGTGATCCTGGACGCATGTCGCGACAACCCTCTGGCCCGCAGCATGCGCTCCAGCACGGCTGGACTCGCCTCGCTGGATGCCGCGAGCGGCACGTTTGTGGCCTATGCCACGGCTCCAGGGCGCACGGCTGATGATGGGACAGGCGCGAACGGCCTCTATACCGCCCAACTCCTCCGCCATATGCAGACGCCTGGCCTGAAAATCGAAGAGGTGTTCAAGCGCGTACGCGTCGAGGTTGAGCAACAGAGCCAGGGGAAACAGGTGCCGTGGGAATCCTCCTCACTGAAGGGCGACTTCTACTTTGCCGGAGCCCAAGCGCAAGACGCTGCGCCCACCGCCACGCCGCGACCAAGCACAACGGGCACCCCAGCGCCTCCCCCTGCAGTCTCCCGGACCATCAACGAGGAGGAAGCCTTATGGAAAGTCATTGAGACCTCGAATAAGGCACTCGATTTTGAGGAATATCTCCGTGCCTTTCCCACCGGGCGCTTTGCCCTGGCAGCCCAGGCCAAACTGCGGCAACTGCAGCGTGAGGAAGCGCCCCGTAGTGCTGAGGGGACCGTGCGACTGGGGCAGTACCGTGTGCAGGGCACCAATCCCAATGGCACACCCTATGCCGGCACCGTGACGATTGAGCGGGTCGGTGCGCTCTACAAGTTCCAGTGGCAGATTGGTCGCGATGTGTTTCAGGGCCAGGGCACGTTGTATGGCCGCGTGCTGACCATTGACTGGGGCCAGGCAGACCCGGTGATCTACCAGGTGTTACTCGACGGGACGCTCGAGGGCACGTGGGCGCGAGGGCAGGGCACAGAACGCCTCCTCCCGGAATAGCGCTGGTCGTTTCCAGGCACGCCGCAGTCGTGGTGTGTTGCTTCCCCGACCCTTGCGGCAGCCGACGCGTCGTTCTGGTAGAATATCTTGCTATCGGTGCGTAGAGACCCAGCCCGCGCAGGCGAGAAGCTGGGCCGTAGACTCTTTCCCCCAACACGAGGCATGTAGAGCTATGTTCAAGGCTGCCATCGTTGGCGCCACCGGTATTGTGGGCCAACAATTTATCCTGGCCTTACAACGTCATCCCTGGTTCAACATCACTGCACTGGCTGCGTCACAACGCTCAGCCCATCGGACGTATGGGGAGGCGCTCCGTGATCCCGCCAGCGGCGCGCTGCGCTGGTATGCAGGCCCCCTGCCGGATCGCGCCATCTTTGACATGGTGGTCGAAGACGCCGAGACGTTGGATGCGACACGCTTTGACGTGATTTTTACGGGCGTGGAGTCGGACGTCGCCAAAGTGCTCGAACCGCAGTATGCCAAAAGCTGCCCGGTGTTGAGCACGGCCTCCGCCTTCCGGTATGAAGACGATGTGCCACTGCTCATCCCTGGCGTCAATGATGATCATGCGCGGCTCATTGCGCACCAACGCCAGCAGCGGGGCTGGAAAGGGTTTATCGCACCGAATCCGAACTGTACAACCGTTGGCCTGGCGATTTCGCTCGCCCCCCTAGCCAAAGCGTTTGGGGTCGAGACGGTGGTGATGACCTCCCTGCAGGCCGTGTCTGGAGCGGGACGGCAGGGCGGGGTTCTCAGCCTCGACATCATGGACAATGTGATTCCCTACATCCCCAAAGAAGAAGACAAAGTGCGGCGAGAGGTGTGCAAAATCCTCGGGCAGGCGACGCCGGACGGTGTACGGCCTTTGCCCGCGCGTATTAGCGCCACCTGTACACGCGTGCCCGTGATGGATGGCCATACCGCCAGCGTGCTCGCCGTCACCACGCGCCCAGCGGAGGTCGCGGCGGCACGCGAGGCGATGGAACGCTTTGGGCAGGAGTTCGTGGCCTTGGCCTTGCCCTCCTCGCCGCAGCACTTCATCGTCGTGCATGATGACCCCTATCACCCCCAGCCCCGCCTCGATCGTGATACGGAGGATGGGATGGCGACGGTCGTCGGGCGGCTGCGCCGTGACACAGCGTTTGACCAGGGCCTGCAGTATGTGGTGCTGTCCCACAATACCAAAATGGGTGCGGCGAAGGGCACGGTGCTCGCCGCGGAGATGCTGGCACACAAGGGCTACATCAGCTAGCACACGCCGCGCGCTGGTGCGCCACGCGCCCCCTGGGAGTCCGGCCATCGTGGGCTGGGCACTCCCAGGGCACGACACAGGAGAGCGCTATGCTCACACGCATTCATCATGTCGGGATTGTCGTCCGCAGTATTGACGAGGCCTACGCGTTCTACCGCGATACCCTGGGGTTGCCCGTCGCGAAGGCCGACATCATCCAGGATCAAGGTGTCAAAGCCGCACTCCTGACCATTGGGGCCAGCGAGATTGAGTTACTCGAACCGCTGGCGGCCGGTACGGGTGTGGCGCGTTTTCTGGAACAGCGAGGGGAGGGCTTGCATCATCTCTGTTTCGCCACGGATGATGTGTATCGTGAGCTGACTGCGGCCAGAGCGCGTGGGCTGGACCTCATTGATCATCAACCGCGTCAAGGGCTGGCGGGGCTGGTCTGTTTTTTGCACCCCCGTGCTAGCCATGGGGTGCTCATTGAATACGCCCAGCCGCCGCTGCAGACGTATACCTGCTAGCGCTGTCCGGCGTCAGTCCGCCGCAGAAACGTATATTGGCACAGTGCTAGTAATATGCTACACTTACGCATACCATCTTTTTTCTGCGTTGTACACGTGGAGAAGTCACGCCTCTCGTATGCACTCTAGGCCCCCAGGCTACCCGACATCCAGGGAAGGGTTACTGATGGCTCCAACGAAGGTCTAAGGGATGAAAAAAAAGATGCTCATCAACGTCGCGGACGAAGAAGAAAGTCGTGTCGCGATCGTAGAGGATGGCATACTCGAAGAGTTTACGATCGAAACGTCGAGTAAGGAACAGATTAAAGGGAACATTTATAACGGTGTCGTCGTCAAAGTCGAGCCGAGTCTGCAAGCCGCGTTTGTTGAGTATGGTGGCAGACGTCACGGCTTCCTCCCCATGGGAGAAATTCAGCCCCGCTGGTATACGGTTGAGACGCGCGGTGAGGAGCGCGACCGACGCCCACGCATTCAGGATGTCATCCGGCGTGGTCACAAAATCTTGGTGCAGGTGGTCAAGGAAGAAGTCGGCACCAAAGGTGCCAGTTTGAGCACCTATGTCTCCTTACCAGGACGTTACCTCGTGTTGATGCCCGGGTCGGATACCGCGGGCGGTATCTCACGCAAAATCGAAGATGAAGAAGAACGCAAAAAGCTCAAGGAAATTATTGCCCAGCTCGAACCGCCGCCCGATATGGGAGTGATTGTCCGCACTGCGGGGTTAAATCGCGGCAAGTTAGAGCTCCAACGGGACATGAGTTACCTGCAACGGCTCTGGGCCAGCATCGAGGAAAAGAGCCGCGAGTCACCAGCTCCAGCGTTGATCTACCAGGAACACGACCTCGTCATTCGTTCCATCCGCGATTATTTTACCCCCGATATTCAAGAAGTCTTGATCGATGACCGTGAGGTCTATCGTGGCGCGCAGGATTTCTTTCAAGCGGTGATGCCGCGCTATCAAGCGCGGGTCCAGCTCTATGACGAGAAACAACCCCTGTTTGCGCGCTACCAGGTCGAAGAACAACTCGAAGCCATTCACAGCCATAAGGTTGAGCTGTACTCAGGCGGCTCGATTGTCATTGACCCCACCGAAGCCTTGGTGGCCATTGATGTGAACTCGGGGCGTGCGACCAAAGAAAAAGGGATTGAGGAGACGGCGTTCAAGACCAATACGGAGGCGGCGCTGGAAATTGCGCGGCAGTTGCGTCTGCGCGATCTCGGTGGCTTGATCGTGATTGACTTTATTGACATGCGAAATCTCAAGCACGCTCAGGAGATTGAAAAGACGCTGCGACAGGCCCTCAAGCGTGATAAAGCGCGCACCCAAGTGTCCCACATCTCGCAATTTGGGCTCCTTGAATTGTCGCGTCAACGCCTCAAGCCGACCATCCTCGAAGGCAATTACCTGCCCTGTCCACACTGTGAAGGCAGCGGACTCATCAAGTCAACGATCTCCCTGGCGCTTTTGGTGCTACGTCGTGTCCGTGCCGAAGCGGCCAAAGAAACGCTGGCCTCCGTCAAGGCCCTGTTGCCCATGGATGTGGCACTCTAT
This sequence comes from Pseudomonadota bacterium, assembly GCA_005777235.1. GTDB lineage: Bacteria > Tectomicrobia > Entotheonellia > Entotheonellales > Entotheonellaceae > SXND01. The sequence continues at coordinate 38,906 of SXND01000105.1, read as the reverse complement.
CTCTTGAATCAAAAACGGCAGGAGATTGCCCGGCTGGAGGAAGAATATCATCTGACCTTGTACTTGGCGGGGAATGCCTCGGCGCGGCAAAATGAGTATTCGCTCGAATTTACCAAGCGCGAGGGGACACTGGATCCCGTCCCCATCGCCGAGAAACCCCTCAGCCGGGAGCTTGAGGAACCCGTGCGGCCGCTCACCTCGGCGGCGGCCTACCGTGGCGCTATGTGGGAGGAGCCTGATGAACCTGATGTGTTCCCCACACCGCCTGTAGTGGCGCTCCCTGTGGCGGCGCTCCCTGTGGCGGCGCTCCCTGTGGCGGCGCTCCCTGTGGTCCCTGTACAGGAGATCATGCCGGCCACGCCTACTGAAGAAGGTATGCTAGTGCCAGCAGTGCCACGCGGACGTGTATTCTGGCGGGTTCTGGCCACGACACGTCCGGGGAGTGGTGGACTGCACACGGGCGAGCTGGGGCAGACGACGTCTGGGACACGTCCCGGTCGTCACGGCGCAAATCGTTTTGCACGTCGTCCACGCGGTGGCTGGTGGCGGCGGCGGACGTCTGCAGGAGCCCAGACTGACGCTGCCCAGAGACCAGAGACGCCGCGGAGACCGGGAACAACGGGACAGGGATCGGGGAGCGGTGCCGCGTAAGCGTACGCAGTGCCTACTGGAGTAAGCGTGAAACCAGGGCGTTGTGGGTCAGGCCCATCGAGGGTCTTACCTCCGACGCCTTCGTTTTAACATATTGACGGCCTGCCGCGACCACAGCCACGGGAGGCCCACACGTAGGATCGCACGTCCGAGACCGGCGCACGCGAGAGGTCTCCAGCGCCATTTCTGAGGAGCATGTGTATGGAGCAAGCGCAGGTGACGATAGCACCGGCCCGTGGCAAACTGGGTGTCCTACTGCCTGGGATGGGGGCCGTGAGTACAACGGTGATTGCTGGTATCGAGCTGATTAAGAAAGGCTTAGGGCGCCCCATAGGCTCCTTGACGCAGTACGGCACGATTCGCCTCGGCAAACGCACCGACAATAATAGTCCGCTCATTAAAGACTTCGTCCCATTGGCGCGTCTTGAGGATCTGGTGTTTGGCTGTTGGGATATCTTCGAGGATAACTGCTACGAAGCGGCCTTACACGCTGGGGTGATTGAGCCCTCGCGCCTCGAAGCGGTGCGTCCAGAGCTGGAAGCGATCACGCCGTGGACCGCGGTGTTCGATCAACAGTATGTGCGGCGTCTGCACGGTCCCCATGTCAAGAAGGGCCAGAATAAGCACGATCTCGCCCAGCAACTCATGGAAGACATTGAGATGTTCCGCGGCCAGCATGAGGTCGCGCGCCTCGTCATGCTCTGGTGCGGCAGCACAGAAATCTTGACGGAAATCGAGGAGGTGCATAAAACCCTGCAGAGCTTTGAAGAGGGTCTGAAGGCCAATCACCCGGCCATTACCTCAAGTATGATCTACGCCTATGCCGCCCTGATGTCCGGGGTACCGTTCGGCAACGGCGCGCCGAACCTCACCGTGGATATTCCGGCCTTGCTCGAACTGGCGACGGACCGGGGTGTGCCCGTATGCGGCAAGGATTTCAAGACCGGCCAGACCCTCATGAAGACCATCATTGCTCCGGCCCTGAAAGCCCGTCAGCTGGGCCTCAACGGCTGGTTCTCAACGAATATCCTGGGCAATCGCGACGGTGATGTGCTGCACGACCCTGATTCCTTCAAAACCAAAGAGCGTAGCAAGCTCGGGGTGCTCGAATATATCTTGCAGCCGGAGCTGAACGAGGATCTCTACGGCCAGTACGAACACCAAGTGCATATTCACTACTACAAACCACGCGGCGATAACAAGGAAGGCTGGGATAATATCGACCTCTTTGGCTGGCTCGACTACCCCATGCAAATGAAGATCAATTTCCTCTGCCGCGATAGCATCTTGGCGGCGCCGTTGGTCTTGGATTTGGTGCTCTTCCTCGATTTGGCCCAGCGCAGTGGCCTCAGCGGTATTCAGGAATGGTTGTCGTTCTATTTTAAGAGCCCCATGTGTGCGCCGTTCCTCTATCCAGAGCATGATCTCTTCATTCAGCTCACCAAACTCAAGAACACCCTACGCTATTTGCGTGGGGAGGAACAAATTACCCATCTGGGTATTGAATACTATCAGCAGCCGTAGCGCCGGGAAGGGTGTGCCCTCGTCCTCGTGGGGAGGATGAGGGGCACGCGATCTGGGGCGCAGAGAGGCGAGGTCGGGGCTTTAAGCGCGACGTTGATCGAGCGCCCGAAAGATGGCATCACGGACTTGCGTATAGTCCGGTGGTAAATGGATCGGCGTATTGGTGTAGTGCGGCATTACATCCGCTAACTGGGCTTCATGATACTTAATTTTGAACTCGGGAAATTTGAGGCCGTTCGCCGTGGAAATGACCACGACGCGTTGGTGTGGACGAATTTCCCCTTGCTCCACGAGCTTAAAGAGCACCGCCAGTGCCACACCCGTATGTGGACAATTAAACAGTCCGGTACGATCCCCCCGCGCCGCCGCATTGGCCAGCTCATCTTCGCTCGCCTGCTCGACGACCCCCTCAAACGTTTGCAGCGTGCGAATCGCCTTGGTGATGCTGACCGGATTGCCAATCTGAATCGCCGAGGCCAGCGTAGATTGGGCCTGCATCGGGCGAAACGTGCGAAATCCCGTGCGATAACTCTCGTACAACGGATTGGCGCGCTGGGCTTGCGCGCAGGCAATACGTGGCAGCTTGGAGATGAGGCCAAGGTCACGCAGCAGCAAAAAGCCGCCGCCGAGGGCACTTACATTGCCCAGATTTCCCCCAGGGATGATGACCCAATCAGGCACTTCCCAGTCAAATTGCTGCACCAGCTCTATACTGATGGTCTTCTGACCCTCAATGCGTAACGAATTCATCGAATTCGCCAGATAGATATTGTTGCGGGCGCACACGTCCTGCACCAGCTGCATACAGCCATCAAAGTCGGTATCCAGCGAGAGCGTTAAGGCGCCATGTGCAATGGGTTGGATCAGCTGCGCCAGCGACACTTTGTCGCGTGGTAAGAAGACGATGGCCGGAATATCGGCCACCGCACAATACGCGGCCAGCGCCGCCGAGGTGTCTCCAGTCGAAGCGCAGGCCACGGCAGGAATGTTCTTGCCGTTGGCGATCATCTGACGCACCATCGACACCAACACGGTCATGCCAAGATCCTTGAACGAGCCCGTGTGGCTATTGCCGCATTGTTTGATCCACAGATCGGGCACGCCAATGTCCCTGCCCAAACGCTCGGCCCAAAACAGGTTCGTCCCCCCTTCAAAGGTGGACACAATGTTGGCATTGTCCACTTCTGGGCACACCATCTCCTTCTTGCCCCACACGGAACTCCCATACGGCCACTGGTTACGCAGAAAACGGCTGTCGAACAATTGCTTCCAGTACGCCGCGGGGTGCTGGCGCAGACGCTCGAGATCATGGCACACTTCGAGCAAATTCCCACAACGCGGACAGCGATACAAAATATCCTGGAGGCTGTAGTGCTCCGCGCAACCCGCAATGCACTGGAACCAGGCATGGTAGGCTCCCTCGACGGGCGCCTCAGCGGCAACGGCTGGCATGACCTTATCCTTTGTCCAAAAAATGGCGTCGGTCCCGCTCCTTGCAGTGCGCGAGCGGAAATCTCGTGACGGAGCCACGCACGGCTCAGGTGAGCAGCTCGAGGGCCGCCAGCGTATAAATCCGGGCCGCTTCCGTCAGCCGGTGAATATCGACATATTCATTAGGCTGATGCGCTTTCTCCGGTAAGCCAGGGCCACAAATCACCATCGGAGCGTTATAGGCCGGCACAAACACTGAACCGTCGGTCGCATACGTCGCGGCCATCGGGACGGACGTCTGACCGGTGACCTGATCGCGCACGCGGATGAACGTCTGTACTGACGCGGTATCCAAAGGAATGTCGAGCGGTACGCGCTCGGTGATGGTGCGGACCTCGGCATGGAACGTAGGGTCTGTGGCGCAGAGCTGATCAATCAGTTGCCGCACCGTATCGAGAATCTGTTGATGATCCTGGCCGGTAACGGTACGTGTGTCAATGGTCACCCGGCAGGCATCGGGCACGATATTGGTCTTCAGGCCGCCAGTAATGGTCGCCACATTCATAGTAAAATCGCCCATGAGCGGATGCTTCTCGTAGGGGATCTTGGCGGCAGTCAACGCTTGGAGGAGCGTACTCATGTGCATAATGGCATTCACGCCGAGATGCGGCATCGACCCATGGGCCGTTTGGCCTTTGGTGGAGAGTTCGAGCCAGAGTACGCCTTTCTCTGCAGTGAACACGCGATTGGTCGTCGGCTCACCAATCACCATAAAGCCCACATTGCTGAGCTTCTGCTGCTGGACGAGGCGTTGCGCGCCCATGGAATCGACTTCTTCCCCAGCGGTGCCCGCAAAGAGCAAATCGCCTTGCAGCACCACGCCTGTGCGCTGGATCGCCTCCATGGCCATAAGCATGGCGGCCACGCCGGCTTTCATATCGGTAGTACCGAGGCCCCAGATCTTGCCATCGCTGATGTCGGCGGCCAGGATGTCGTGCTCCCAGTTGTCCCCTGCGGGGACGGTGTCCAGGTGCCCACTGAACAACAGGGCTGGCCGGGCTCCACTGCCGCGCAGGCCGCCGACGACGCTGGCCCGTCCGGCTTCCTCGTGTGGCACCAGCTCCGCAAACATCCCCGCGTGTGTGAGACGTTGCGCCACGCAGGTGGCGACCGCCGCCTCATCTCCTGGGGGATTGATGCTACGGATCTGTACCAGATCGCGGGTCAGCTGTACCAGGGCCGCATCGTCTAGATATGCCAACGCCTGTTCCTGTAACGCCATGTGCGCACTCCTCTTGACCATCGTCCACTGCCCAGAGACGTCCTACGGCTTCGGAGCCATGTATACTAATAATACTAGACGCTCATCGCTCGTATTGACTACCCCGTGTTCCACGTCGGCTGGTGCCAAGACCATGGTCTGCGCGCCGAGCTCTTGGCTGTCCCCACCAATGTGAAAGGTGCCGCACCCTTCCAACACATAGTAGATTTTATCGGCGCCGGCATGTGCATGCGTTTTCTGTTCTTGACCGGGCTCAAAACAGTACAGATCGCAAAACATGCGCTCGGTCTCGAACAGATTCACTTTGTGCATCTTTTGTGCGTGAAAAGCCTTGTGGCTGCAGATCTGTTTCGCCTCCATACCGCCCTCCCCATGTGCACGTCCCTCCCCCTAGCCTCTGTCGTGTGCATTGTCGCAAATCTCCGCTCGTCTGTCTATGCCTACGACGTACAACACCAGGCAGCCTCGGCTCCGAGGCGCGTACAATTCTCTGAGTGACACAAGATCCAGACAATCGTACAATACGGCTGCATCGTTGTGATGTGCTATGGGTATGGCAGTATACTGGTGCTCGCCCAGGTAGAGACGTGAAGGAGCCTGGATGCAGATTCTCATCGCTGAAGACAATCCCGTCTCACGCCGTCTCCTCGAAGTGACGCTGCGTAAATGGGGCTATCAGGTTATCGTCTGTGCGGATGGTCAGGCAGCCTGGGACGTTTTACAGCAGCCCGACGCCCCGCAATTGGCCATCCTCGATTGGATGATGCCCCGGATGGATGGATTACAGGTCTGTAAGCATGTGCGCAATCAAGAGCAGCATCCACTGCAACCCTATGTGTACATTATCCTGCTGACAGCCAAGAGCCAGAAAACCGATATGGTGATGGGCTTAGAAGCGGGTGCGGACGATTATCTCACCAAACCGTTCGACGCCCAAGAGTTACGCATGCGTCTCCGGGCCGGGCGACGTATCCTGGATTTATTAGATGAATTGGTCCGCGCCCGCGAGGTCATGCGAGCAGAGGCCTGTAAGGATTCGCTCACCCAGTTGAGTACACGGGCTGCGGTGCTCGAAGTATGCGAACAAGAGCTATGTCGGTCGCGACGGAGCGTCAGCCACGACATGCCCGTGAGTCTTGTGGTCGCTGATCTCGATCATTTCAAGCTGATTAATGATACCTACGGCCATTTGGCAGGCGATGTGGTCCTACGTGAGGTGGCACGCCGTATGCGCGATGCCGTGCGGCCTTATGACAGCATTGGGCGCTATGGGGGAGAAGAATTTTTAGTGGTGCTTCCCAACTGTGATACCACGGGAGCGCGCGCGCTGGGTGAACGTCTCATTGAGGCAGTGCGTCGGGAACCCATCCATTTAGCAGAAGCTGCCGTATCCATCACCCTCAGCGTTGGCCTCGTCACCAGTGGCGTAAGCCAAGAGGTGCAGACACTCATTGCTGCTGCGGATATCGCGTTGTACCGTGCCAAACGTCTTGGGCGTAATCGCGTTGAGGTCGCCACCGCGGCAGACCTCAACACACCCAAGCTTGGGTGAAGGCTTGTCCGCAGCGGCCGGTCATGGGGTATCCGAGATATAGCTCTCGCGGTGTCGCTCCGGTTCGCCTTCCCCCCAGCGGTCCTTACTGGGCCGCCGCTTCCGCCGCGCTTGGCGCGTGGGTTGGCGTTCTTCATGTTGTTGGACGTCAACACGTTCGGTCGAGGGCGTTTCGAGATGCACCCGCATGGTGTCACCAATTGCATGGAAATAGGTATAGGCATCCCCAAAGGCCATGCAGTGCTGGAAGGTCTCGGGCGTCATGCCGATATCGAACGTCTCGCAGACCCCGTTGATCTGGCGTTGGACCGCTCTGGAAGGCGCTGCCGCAGCAAGGATTTGGAGACGTTGGCGTAACAGGGGCACCACGGTCAAGTAGCGTGCCGCAGCCGCAAGACAGGCAGCCGTTGGCGTGGCCGTGGGGTCAGACGCCGGGGTGAGGTCCTGGAGCATCGCCTGTAACACCTTGGCATAGCGTAGCAAGGCGTGGAGATCGGCAAACGCCACAAACAAGATATCGCGATTGAGGCCGAGGCGTTCAGGAAAGATGACAGCAAAATCTGTGCGTCCTTCATACGCGGTATGTGGCCATGGTAAGGCTTCGATCCCATGCACATCGACCACACGCTGCTTGTCCCGCTGATGCTGGGCATAGAGGATCACTTCTGGGTCATCTGGCCGAGGCTCATCACCCATGGCTTGGCTATTGAACGCCAAGTGCACCGTGGTCACTAGCTTCCCGCTGGTGTCGTCGAGATCCGCCGTCTCCTGGATCACCACCCAGGGTGCATCGGCCGCTCCCGGTACCGCGGAGGCCTGGATGGGCACCCCATGCTGTCCGAACAAATGGCAAATACGCTGCCGATAGGCTGTACGCCCTTGTTCCTGCTGCTGCCGTGTTGTCAACATCTGTCGGTGGGCGGTAATCTGCTGCACCAACTCCCCGGCTTCCGCGAGCGTGGGCGCCGCCTGCAATGCTTCCTCCGCATACCGTAAGGCCCGTTCGCTTGCCTGGAGGGCTTCGCTCCCTGTTGGAGCCTGTTGACTCCGGGCATAGTACGCTATCGCTAAATAATACACTTGCCGCGGCTGGGCGTGGAACGTATAGAGGGGCAGTAAGACTTGGAGGGCCTGCTGCCACTCGTGACGCTGCACGGCCACACAGCCATAGAGGGTCAGAATATCCACCAGTTCCAGCACGTACGCGGTCTGCCCAGGCGCTTGCGGCAGCCATGCGAGCACCTGCTCGGGCGTCACAGATGCGAACGAAGTGAACGTCTCGACCTCGGCACACGCCAGGGCAAGCGCCTCGGCCAGCCGCTGATCTGTCGCGGCCGGATCGGCCACTGGGCTGTGGAGAGCCGTGAGCAGCGCGAGACGCTGCTGCGCCCGTTGATCATCCGGCCAGTGCTGCCGGAGGTCGGTGTAGACCGCTCGTGCCTCGTCATAGCGATACAGTCGTGCCAGCAGCTCAGCCTGGCGATGCAGAGCGCTGTGCCGCGTGTCTGGTGTCCCACTGGTGCTGGCCTGGGCGAGGTAGGCCAGTTGCTGTGACGCCGCACTCGTGGTGACGCCGGTGCCGGCCAAGGGCGCGGTCAGGGCCAGGTACGTGGCGTGCCGGAGGGCGTACACGCCTTCTGCCGCCCGCACCTGTTGCTGGTGCTCAGAGCTGAGGGGCATCTTCCGGACGGCGGCCATGGCGTCCTCAAACGCCGTCAACCATTCTGGGAGCTGTGCCTGCTGCTGGGTGGCTTCGAGCAACCGCATCAGGTGGTTGAGCACTTCAAGATGCAGCACATGCGGGGGGACGGCCAGGGCCTGCAAACCGTGCCAGGCGTGCCGCATATGCTGGAGGGCGCTCTCCTGTTGCGCTGGCCTCTGGAGGAGCTGCGCCAGCATATAATGCGCCAGCGGATGCTCCGGCTGATTCTGGAGACAGGCCTGCAAGCTGGCGATGGCACGCGGCAGTCGTTGCAAGCGCATAAACACGAGCGCAGAGAGATAGTGCCCACGTGCGGCGAGCACCGACTCGAACGCCGGGCCTACCGGACGCTGCAAGTCCCCCAGGGCTTCCAAAATGCGTCCGAGCGAGGCGGATTGCAAATCTTCCCAGGCAAAGAGGGTCGGGGTCGATGCCGCGCCCTCGATAGGGGTGAGCAAGGCCACTTCCATGGCTTGGCGCTGACGGCGTGACAACGTCACCTGTTCGAGCAGCGTGGGAATGAGCTCCGTGGCCCCAGGGCATTGACGGAAGAGACCCAGGAGCGCCCCCACCACCTCAGGAGCGTTGGTGGAGAGTTGGCTATAGTGCCGTAGCCAACCGAGGATGCGCTCTGGCACATGGCTATCAAGCGCTTGGGGAGTATTGTGCCACAGCGTGAGCAACTGCAGGACATGCGCCGTGTCCGTGGTGATGTGCGCTGCCGGCGCTGCACTACGCCCCGGACGCTGTTTGCCACTCGGCCGCTTGGCCGGCGCCGGAGAGGCCGCTGCGGTCGTCAAGTGTTGGTCAAGCGTCGCCAGCAGCATCTCAATCCGTTCGACTAAAGCCGTGCCACCCAGTAAAACCACAATCTGGTCGCTCACGGCGGTGTTGGTGAGCTGTAGGCACAGCTGCTGCAGCTCGGTAAGGATCTCCGTATACTGGAGCTGCGGGAGATACCCAGGACGACACAACAGGCGCAGCGCGTCGAAGGTAGGGGCTGGATGCTGCGTCAGTAACCCTGCCAGCCAGGGCAGACCAGCCGTTGCTGGCTCTGGTATAGTCATCACGACTTCTAAGGCCCGTGCCAGCACCGTGGGGGTTTGCCAGGGGAGAGAGCCCGGCGCACCCGCCAAGGCTTGGGCGAGCGTGTTGTTCCCCATATGGGCCCAGAACCAGGCGGCGACACAGAGGATGTGCAGCTCTGGGAAGGCTGGCACCTGGAACCCCTGCGTAAACAGCGCCCGTGCTTGGTCCGCTTGTCCGTGGAGCAGGGCAACGATCCCCTCAGCGACTCGCCCGACCGTACTCTCGGGACACTGGGCTTGGGCGGCTTGTAATCCCGCCGTCAGCTCGGCCAGCGTTCGACTCGGCTCCGCCTGCGCCTGCGCAGTCATCACCTGGCCCCAGCCGCGCTGACACCAGATGACCACGACTTGCTCGGGCGTGGTGGCCACGCGTAAGGCCAAGGTCCACGCCTGGTCAGCCAGGGCGCGTGCCTGAGTCTGGACAAAGAGCCAGGCCAGGCCTTGGAGTAACTGCCCAATCTCACTCTGCGCCACAGCTGACCACGTGGTCAGCGGGAAATCGGCCAACGTTGCCAGGAGGCTTGCCCCGTGCAGCTCCTCATGTTGTTCGCCTTCTGGCCAGACGCCGCTACGTTGGATGACCGCTTTCAGACCCTCTTCGTAACACACCACAGCGGCGTCACGACAACTCAAGCGCTGGAAGGTGAACCCGAGTTCACGATAGAGCATGGCGAGCCATGACGGCTCCCAGGAGGTTCGGGCCTGCAAGGGCGCTTCGAGGGCCGCCTCAAACGGCTCGCCGAGTGTAGCGGGCGGATCTTGCAGCGCGGCAATCCCCGCACGGACGACTGCCGCGGGGCCACGCAGGGTTTCGGAGGCGGTGGCAGCGCGCGTCAGGATCTGCAGGGTCCGGGCGGCCGCGTCCGGCTGTTGCACCATGCGGTACGCCAGGCCGTGAAACAGCGCCATGTTCAGGGCCCCAGCAGGGGTCAGCGGGCGTTGTAATTCGTGAAACGACTGGATAGCCTGCTCGGGACGTTGATAGATAAGATGGATCACACCCTCATAAAAGCGTGCAGAATTGCGCAGATGGTGCAATTGTGTCCGTTGCGTCGCCTGATGTGGAGCCGAGCTGGCAAAATGCTGTCCCAAGGCCAGATCCGCGGACTGCCGGAAGGCGGTCGCCGCTTCCGTAAAGGTCTCTTCAGCGAGATGCGCCAGGCCGAGAAAATGCCACAGATGCAGACGCGTCTCTGGAGTCACCCCGGCGAGTTCGAGGGCCGGTTCAAGGTACTGCTGCCGCGCTTCGGGAGAGCGGTGCAGCTGGACGAGCGCTTCGCCTGCCGCCAACATACAGGCGGCTTGCTCCTGAGGGGTACGACTATGGGGAAGATGGTCCTGCGCCAGCTGTAAGAGCATTGGATAGTCTTGCTGATCGCGGATGGCTTGGCGGGCTTGCTCAAAGAGACGCGTTTTCTCGTCGGGTTCCGTGGCCTGCCGATAAGCATCCCGCCAGGCCCCCGCGGCCGCGTCGTGCTCTTGTAATCCGGCTTGCGCTTGGGCAAGCACTTCCAGCAACGGCAACCGGGTATCGGTGATATCGGTCTCTATAAGTGCACCAGAAGCTAAAGTTTTGGCGGTTTCAAAACGTCCAAGTTGCAGGGCGTGCGTGGCCTGCTCAATGACTGGCTGCATAGATAGGGCGTATCTCCATTACTCTCGCATGGTATGGGAGAGGATAAAAATGTTCCCGGCGTGTCAAGCGCATCGTAAATCTGACCTTGGCATTATAGAAATGAATTGTTTTAATGTCGCTATTATTCTATCTGTTGACCAGAAAGGGTGCCCGTGGAACTCCGTCAACTGCTTGCCTTCAAAGAAGTCGCCGCCCACGCGAGTTTTACTGCAGCGGCTATGCATCTTCATCTCACACAATCAGCGGTCAGTCAACAAATAAAAGTCCTCGAAGATGAGTGTGGCGTCACGTTGTTTGATCGCTCGGGACGTTTTGTGCGTTTAACCAATGCTGGCCAAGTCTTCCTGACCCATGTCGAGCGTATTCTCGCCCAAGTGGATAATGCGCGGATTGAGATGACTGAGATGGCGGGCGGTTCTCGTGGACGGTGTCGCCTGGCCGCGCTGCCGTCGATTGCAGCCTATCTGCTGCCGCGGGCCCTCGCGACGTTTCAACGGCGCTATCCAGGGGTGGAAGTACAACTCAGGGAGTCTGTCCAAGCGCAACTCCTCGAATGGGTGCAGCAGGGTCTTGTAGATTTTGGCATTATTGCGCTGCCTGTGCAAGATCCCCATTTGCAAAGTATCGTCTTGCTGCATGATGAATTTGTACTTGTGGTACCCAAAGACCATGTGCTGGCGACCCGACGGATCGTGCGCTTGGCGGAGTTGTCTGCGGAGCCCTTTGTACTCTATCCACCAGGGGCTGGTGGCCGTGAGCAATTCCTCGAAGCCTGTCGTCAGGTGGGGTTTGAGCCACGCATCTCCTTTGAAAGTGAGGATCGCGAGACTATTTTAGGCCTGGTGGCAGCTGGAGTGGGCATCACGTTTATCCCGCGTTTTATCGCCCGCCATACCCGGGCGGATGGGCCGGTGAGCGTCGAAATCATTGAACCGCGGCTGCGGCGTGAGGTCGGGGTGGTGTGGCACCGCAATCGTTACCTCCCGCAGTCCGCTCGGAATCTGATTGCTTTACTGGAAGACGCCGTCCGCACCCCACTCTAGATCGATTGTTTCCATACGAGCTATCAGCCCGGGTGGCCTTGCCGCGCTACGCGCCGAGGTCAAACCATTGCACACCGCGCGGAATGCCGTATAGTGTTGCCAGAGCATGCCACCCATGATTCACTCAGGAGAGCATCATGCCGAAGAAATCAAAAGCGCGCACCCGTACCCGCGTCGTCCGTCCGCGTGCTCCGTCTGCCCCATCTGCGCCAGCGCCAGCGCCAGCACGCCAGCCCCCAGCGGCACGCTGGCGCCTGAAAGTGGTCTTGGGGGGGGCGATCCTGGCCGCCGTCCTTGGCGTTGGCATTCGCATGCGCTATAACCAGCCTACGACGCTGGCCCTACAGGCCCCGGGCACCGTCGAGAAACATTACATGCGTGGGACCGCCGGTGCCCCCGTGGTGATTAAAGAATTCAGTGACTATACGTGACCACATTGCAAGACGCTCCAGGAACCATTGGAGCGTGCGCTGCAGCATCCTGACGTGCAGGGGCAGGTCCAGCTCGTGGCGTATCCGTATGCGTTGAATGCCATCAGCGAGGTGGCGACGCAGGCAGCCTGGTGCGCTGGTGAGCAAGGCAAGTTTTGGGAGTTCCACGCCATGCTCTATCGGCGTCAAGAACTGTGGCACCGCTTACCGGCACCGCTGGAACGTCTGAGTGATTTTGCCAAGGATGTCAACCTGGATGTGGTGGCCCTCAAGAGCTGCATAGACAGTGGCCGGATGCAGGAGCGCGTCAAAGCGGATAAAGCCGCGGGGCAGCAACTGCGTGTGCAGAATACGCCGACGCTCTTCATTAACGACTATCGCGTCGCGGGGGGGCAATCCGAGGGGGAACTCGTCCGTGTCATTCGTCAGGAGCTGGACCGTGTCCGACGCCCAACCCCATAAGCGCCTGTCATGGTTACGACGCTGGGGCACCTATGCGACCCTGCCATGGCTGGTGGTGCTGTGGCGGGTGCTCATCGGGGGGGTGTTTCTCTTCGCCGGATTTAGCAAAGTGATTCTTCCCCATGCGGAAGTCGTGGCCCACATCCAGCAGTACCAGGTGGTGCCCACCTGGCTGATGCCGCTCGCCGCCACCATGCTGCCCTGGGTGGAAGTCGCCAGTGGCACCGCCCTGTTGGTTGGATGGTATACGACGTGGGCCGCTGGGGTGATTGCGGCGCAACTCGTCAGCTTTATCGGACTGATGGTGGTCGTCCTCGCCGCCGGCATTCCTATTGAAGACTGTGGCTGTTTTGGCAATCTCGGCCTGCCGGAAACGCCACTGCAGGTGCTCATCCGTGACCTGATTATGCTGGCCTTGCTGGGGCCCATTGTCTACCGTCAGCGTGATGTGTTCGGGCTCGATACGCTCAGTGAGGTCTCTACCTCGTCGGCACCACCAACCCGCAGCATGTAGGGGAATGCAGAGGTCAAATACCCCAGGGCTAAAGCCCAGGGCTTGTAGCTGGCTCCGCCAGCGGCAACCGGAGTTGCCGGAGAGGGACCGCCACCAAAGGCACTTTGACACGTGCCCGGTCTCTGATGTTGTTCGCCGCGTTGAAGTCGGCGTTGGTCGTGTATCCACACTGTTGGCAGGAGAAGCGGGCTTGACTCTGTCGATTGGAGCGCTCGACATGGCCGCAACGATTACAGCCCTGACTCGTGTGCTTTGCGTCAACGAGCACGACAGGCACACCTGCAAGGCACGCTTTGTACTCCACAAAGGCACGGAGTTGGGCAAACGCCCAGCCGGCCATTCTGGCGCGTTGCGACTGCCTGAACCGAGACCGCGAGCGGATATGCGTGAGCTCTTCCAACGCGATACCTCGCTGGGTGCCTTTGGCAGACGCCACAATCGTCTTACTAATACAGTGATTCACGTCACGACGGAAGCCCGCTTCTTTGCGGGCCATCCGTTGCAACGCCTGCCGAATCTTCTTGGGGCGTTTCCCGTCCATCTGGGCCACAGTGGCCGCACGCTGCAGTCGTGTCCGGCGTGCCGTGTAACGTGCACGACAGGCTTCGACTCCTGCTCCACTATGGATCGTGCCATCGCTGCTGGTTGCCAAGTTGATCACGCCCAGGTCAACGCCCAGCACGTCTTGCGGAGCAAGCGACGTCTCTTCGGGCATAGCAATGGTGCACAACAAATAGAACACGCCACCGCGCAACACCAGATCGGCCTGGCCTTGGATACGTCCTTGCCGCGCTTGCTGGTATGGGCCACAGGCAAAGGGCACTTCGACCCGTCCCCCTATGGCCCACAGACTCGCACTGTGCAGTCCGTGGAAGCTCAAGACCCGTTGATCGTAACAGATGGCCCCCTCGGCTTTGAACGTGGGGCATACCGTCTTGTCGCGCCGAAAGCACTCGACGGTCTTGGCAATCGCCCGGACGGCAAGCTGAGAAGATAACCCAAAGCGCTCACGGATAGCGTAGTAGGTCAAATGGTGAATCGAGACTTGGCCAAAGACGCCAGCCGCATACCCCGTGGCCGCTGAATAGGTAGCCGCCGCATTGCACAACCGCATGGTCTCACGCAAGACCGCGTGCTGTTCGACAGTCGGGAGGAGTTTGAGTTGTAAGGGCAGTTTCATCGTTAAGGCATAGCATACTTTTATCTCATTGTCAGGCGGAACTTGTCGGTCTTGAGAAAGGCCGAACCTCTTTCCTCCCCATGGCTGAAGCCAGGGGTTTCACGAGGTGTGCGATGAGAGGGCAAGCACTAGCACCGCACGGCGTGCGTACGCGCGATCCCCTCTGGATTGTCGGCGGCGCTTTCCTGGGCCTGCTCTGCCTGAGCACGCTGCTGGAGGCTGACCTACGCTTTTCCAGCCATTTCTATGATCCCACGGCGGCAGCGCCGTGGGTGTTCAAGCACGCCATCCCATGGCGCTGGCTCTACACGTATGGCGAATGGCCGGGCTGGCTACTCGCCCTGGCGGCAGTCACGGTCTGGCTGGGCAGCCGCTGGCGGCGGCCCTGGATAGGCCATCGACGCGCCTGTGCCTTGCTTGTCCTCGCCGTGGCGTTTGGTCCTGGACTGGTGGTCAACGGGGTGGTGAAATCGCTCTGGGGCCGACCGCGGCCGGCTCAGTCCGATGTGTTTGGTGGGCCGCGCCCGTACCGGCAGTGGTGGCAGCCTGGGGCCATGGGCGGTGGCAGAAGTTTACCGTCTGGGCATGCCGCTATGGGGTATATCCTGGTGGTGGGTGTCTATCTTGTCCCCCGGTCGCGTCCCACCTGGCAGCGCTGGCTACCGCTGGGTGGGGCATTGGCCTACGGCAGTCTCTTGGGTGTCACACGGATTGTCCAGGGGGGACATTTTGTCTCCGATGTCTTGTGGTCGGGCGCCTTGATGTGCTTTACGGCCGCCACGCTCCAGATCCTGCTCCAGGTCACGGTGCCAGCAGATGCTCCGGGACAGGCCCCGGTTGTTGAGACCATAATACCCTCGTAATATCATGGAGAAAGAGAGAGTGATGCACCGCTTGTTCTATACCCCATCTGCTCGTGCTGGGCTCACACGACGGCACTTCCTCCGGGTGCTGGGCCTGGCGACGACCACCGCTGCGTGCGGTGTGCCACGCCTGACCCATGCGGCCGAGCCCATCAAAATTGGTACGCTCCTTGACCTCACCGGCGCCCTGGAAGCGTATGGCAAGCCCGTCCAAAGTGGCGCCATCCTCGCCGCCGAACAGCTCAATGCGGCTGGAGGACTGTTGGGCCGTCCGCTGACCCTGGTGCACCGGGATTCGCAGACCGAACCCACGGCGGGGATCGACGCGGCCAAGAAGCTGGTAGAACTCGATAAGGTCGTGGCCATGGTCGGGGCGCTCTCCAGTGGCGTCACCATTCCCGTGGCCACCAGCGTCACCATCCCCAGTGGCATTGTGCTGATCTCGCCCGCCTCTACCTCGCCCCAGCTCACCGACCTGCACGACGATGATACCCTGTTTCGCACCTGTCCCTCCGATGCCTTGCAGGGCAAAGTGAGCGGGCGCCTGGCCAAAACCTTGGGCTTCCAGGCCATGGCCGTCATCTATGTCAACAACCCGTACGGCAGCGGTCTCGCCAAAACCTTTCAGCAGTCCTTCAGTGCTCAGGGTGGTCGCGTCGTGGCCACGGTGGCGTATGAGGAAGGCCGGCCGTCGTACCGTGGCGAGTTAGAGCAAGCGCTCAAGGACAAACCTCAGGCCCTGGCGCTGTTCAGCTATCCGGAAAACGGCGTGACGATTATCCGGCAGGCCCTCGAACTCGGTTTCACCGGCAAGCTGCTCCTGGCCGATGGCATGAAAGCCCCCGAGGTGGTGCAAAACGTCGGTGTGCAGTATCTGCAAGGGACGTATGGCACAACGCCAGGATCACGCGACAGCGGGGCCAAAACGCGTTTTGTCACGGCCTACACGCAGCGTTTTGGCGCTAAGCCACCGAAGCCCTATATTGACACCTGTTACGATGCCATCGCTGTACTTGGCTTGGCCATCCAGCAGGCCAAGAGTAGCGACCCCAAAGCCATGCGCGCCGCCATCCGGCAGGTGGCGAACCCGCCGGGGGACGCGATTGAACCTGGGGAGTTTGAGAAGGCGTTTGCGCTACTCAACAACGGCGCCAAAATCCAGTACCGTGGCGCCTCTGGCGAGGTCGATTTTGACGACCATGGTGATGTCGTGACGCCCATTGAGATTTGGAAAGTCGATGCCAGTGGTGCGATGGTCACGGAACGCCTGGAAGATATGTAACACGCGCCAGCGGTAGGAGGCTAACGCCCGCGCTGCTCCGGCAGCATACCTTGCGGGCGTTTGAGCAAAATACCCTGCAAGACCAACCCGACCAGGATCACCCGCAGATAGCTGGCACGCGTATCGAAGGGTGCAGGCAGATAGCTGGTCAGCACATCGCTCAGGGACCACAAACCCCAGATGACCAGCGCTCCAAGGATGGCCCCACGATTATTGCCACTGCCTCCGGCCATCAGCATGACCCAGACGAGAAACGTCCCCATCAGGGGTTGAAACGTGTCGGGGCTGATAAATTTCACATAGTGGGCATAGACACTCCCGGCCAACCCCATAAGCATCGCTCCGAGGATGAGGGCTTGCATCTTAAATCGGAACACCGTTTTGCCCACACTGGCGGCCACCGTCTCATCCTCACGGATGGCCTTGAGCACGCGTCCCCACGGCGACCGTACGAGGCGCTCGCTGGCCCAGTACGCGCTCAGTACCAGCACCCACAGCAGGCCGAGGTACCACACGTCGTACGAGGCACCCAGCGCCTGTTGCAATGGGCGGGGAATATCACGGATGCCCTGCACGCCATTGGTGAGCCAGGTTTCATTCTTCAAGACCAGACGCAGGGTCTCCGCGAGACTAATCGTCGCAATCGCCAGATAATCCTCGCGTAAGCGCAGGGTCGGCCAGCCGACCAACAGGGCCAGCAGGCCCGACGCGAGCATGGCGCCCAGCATCCCCATGGGAATCGGGAGCCCCAGACCACCGAAGTGCGGTGGGGACGCCGGCACCGTGAGCAGGGCCGAGGTATAGGCCCCCATGGCATAAAAACCTGCCACGCCGACGTTGAACAACCCGGTGTAGCCCCACTGCAGGTTTAACCCCAGACTGAGGAGTGCATACATCCCAGCAAAGATGCCGGTAAACACCACCACCGCCAAGAGGCCAGAGAGTTCCATGGTGCTAGCGTCGAGCCTCACACGTATAGATCTTGCCCTGGACGTCCGTGGTCACGGGGTCGGCGCGATTGATTGCCACGACCAGCAGGACATTGCCCCCACGTTCTGCCGTAGCATTCTTCGCCATGGTCAGCGCGTTCTTTTCCCCCAACGCGGTATAGCGGCCCTCACTCTTCAGCGTACAGTTTTTGACTAACTCGGGATTGTACACCACGTCAATGCGTTCGCTGTGCATCGACGGGCTCACACAGCCGAACAGCATGAGACACCCTATCCCCCCAAGAACCACCAGCCGGAAACGACACATGTCACGTCCCCTTTTCCTAGCCACGTCCCCGCAGACGCGGGTCCAGCACGTCGCGTAGCGCATCACCAAGCACATTAAAGGCAAACACCGCCAGCGTGATGAACACCCCTGGTGCCACCGCCACATGCGGTGCAAACATCAGCAGCGCCAGTGCCTCTGAGAGCATGCCGCCCAGCGTCGGTGTCGGCGGTGGGATGCTCAAGCCCAGGAAGCCTAACGCACTCTCGGTGATGATGGCCACCCCAATAAAGCCCGTGGTCAGGACCAGATACAGCGACACGCAACTCGGGGCAATGTGCCGCCAGATAATCCGCCAATCGCTGCAGCCAATGGCCCGGGCAGCTTCGACAAATTGAATTTCCTTAATGACCATGGCGCTGGCCCGAATCACCCGGGCGCCATAGGGGATGAACGGCACGCCAATGGCGATAATCACCGTGCCCAGGGAGCGGTGTAAGGCGGTGAGCAGGGTGAGCGCCAGGATGATCAGTGGGAACGACATCAGGATATCAATCACGCGCTGGATCAGCGCATCCGTGCGGCCACCCCAATAGCCGCTGATGAGTCCTAACAGCGCGCCAATCAGGGTGCCGACGGTCGAGGCGACCACGCCGACGATCAGGGAAATCCGCGCCCCGTAGAGGATACGGCTGAACACATCGCGCCCAAACTGATCGGCGCCCAGCAGCGTGCCAGACCAGGAGGGCATGGCATATTTTTTGGCGATGCCGATGTCATCGGGCTCATAGGGCGCCAGCAGAGGACCAAAAACACCCGTGAGCACCAAAATGAGGATCAGCACCGAGCCGATAGCGCCCAGCGGCTTGCGCTTGAAGAAGGTCCAGACGGTGGTGAGCGGGGACGTGAGTGTCCGCACGGACGGCAGCAGTCTCGGTGGTTCGACAGTGACATGACTTGTGTGCACAGGGTACCTCTCGCAGGACTCAGGTATAGCGAATGCGCGGGTCGAGCCAACCATAGAGAATGTCCGTACACAGGTTGGCCAGGACAACAAGGCCTGCAAACATAAAAATCATCGTCTGGACGAGCGGATAATCATGGTTAATGACGCCATTGACCAGCAGCGTGCCCCAGCCTTTGAGATTGTACACGCGCTCCGTGACCACCACGCCACCGAGCAAGGCGACAAATTGGAGACTGCCAATGGTCACAATGGGGATCACCACATTGCGCAGCGCGTGCTTGAGGACGACGAGGCGCTCCGGCAAGCCTTTGGCGCGCGCGGTGCGGATGTACTCTTCTACCAGCACATCGAGCAGGGAGGAGCGCGTCATGCGGGCAATAAACGCTACCTGAAAATACCCCAGCGTGGCCGCTGGCCAGAACATTTGCCCCATATTTCCCCAAAAATCCTCAAAGGGGCTGATCCACACCAAGGGCGGGGTCCAGGCAAACAGGCGCACCAGGGTGAGGAGAATCATGATACCGAGCCAGAACACCGGGATGGACAAGCCCGTGACGCTAAACACCCGGCAGACGTAATCGAGCAGGGTATCGTGCCAGATGCCGCTGATCGTGCCGAGGGTGACGCCGAGCACGACGGCCACCGTCATGGTGTAGATGGCCAGATTGACCGTAATCGGCAAGTGCTCAGCGATGAGGGTTTTGACAGGCTTATTGGCGAGAAACAGCGACATGCCGAGATCGCCGCGCACGATGTCCCTGGCCCAGCGGCCATACTGCGTATACCAGGGATCGTTGAGCCCCATCTGCTCGCGCAGTGCCGCAATGCGCTCGGCATTGGCGCCATCGCCGAGTATAGAGACCGCGACATCCCCAGGGATCATCCACATGATGGCAAAGATCAGCCAGGAGACGCCGATGAGCGTGACGACAGCGAGGAGCAAACGACGCACGATGTATTGTTGCATAGGGCACTCACCTGGTATGCGGCAGTTCGGGGAGATCGAGCCAGACACTGTCCAGCCGGGCGTTGATACTACGGATATCTGGCGTAATGGTCCAGCCCTTGACAAAATTCCAGTACATATGATACATATCATACCAATGGAGGATCAGATAGTCGGCGTCCTGCATCGCCAGTGTGTCCATGTCCCACATGACCTTCTTGGATACGGTCTTGGCGTTGATCGTCAAACAGTCGGTCTCAGCAGCAGACATCAAGGTAGATGCGTGGTATCGGTGTGGATTCTACCATACAGACCTTTATGCGGCTTCGCAGTAGCTCCTGTTTTCAACCAGACAACGTTGGCATGGCTCAAAAACCTAGCGCCAAGCATGCGCTGCTGGGAATAAACGGGAGCGACGGAGGAGCGGACGCTATTCCCAGTCAGCTTGATGCCCTTGTGCCGGGCAGTCTCTGGCCCCACCGTCGCCACACTCTGTCAGCCCTCCTGGTGCCCACAGGCGTGGCGCCTGGCACCGAGACTGGAGCGTATGAGGGAGACATTCTAGGCCACATAGCAAAGAATCTCCAGCTCCGCAGCCCCATGGACTGGGGCCAACATCTGCTCCACACGGCTGAACGCACGGTCTGCGATCAGGTATGGCGCATAGTGCGGACACGGAAGGACTGGCAGGTGCTTGCGCATAACGATCGTGTGTTCGCGCACCTTGAATGGCAGATCACTCGTGGGGGGACGCAGGGTCGCACCACAGATCGTACAGTGTATTCCCACGGTCGACGCCGGAAGATCGGGTGTGCTTCCTGCGCACCTCTCTCAAGACCTCGACGCTCCCAGTCGTGCAGGGACGTGTATGCGGGAGGGTCCAGGGCAAGGCGCATCCGTGGCGGCCCGTCCTGCTGCCGGCGCTGTTGGCGGCCCGCCGCACCTTGGGCGACGCTCCCGCCCGCTCGCGGACGGCCTTGGCCCAGCGTTGGGGCATCCCAGAGGCCGCTGGGGCTGGGCTGGTCGGGCCAGCAGCGGCGGACACGTCCCCGTCCGATCCGCCAGCCGCTGTCCCAGACCCCGCCCCCCTTGGAGTCATGACGGCACCGCACGGCGCATCGTCCGTCCCCAAGATCCTGCGGCACCGACGGACGGTTCTCGCGGCAAGCAAAAAGGCCAGACGGTCAAACATGTCCTGCGCAGCTATGCCCTGCTGACCATCCTGTGTCTGCGTGACACCTCTGAGGGCCGCATCCACGCTCCACAGATCGCCGAGGCCACTCCCGCTCCCTTCCCCGCCGGGAGTCGGCTCCGCCACGACCTCGGCTGGCTGGCCTTGGTCTTGCCCCACGTCGCGGTGCTCATATGGCTAAGTCTATACATGTGGTCGTTAAGCGTACACGGATACTCCAGGACATGTTGCCGCTCTTTCTCTGTGAAGCTTCCTTTAGGAGAGCCTCATGATGAGCACAACCTCAGATGCCCTCACATTGTCGCCTCTTGCCCGGGTTAGCTTGATGCATATGGCCTCCTCCCCCCCTGGCAAGCGCGTGCGGTCTCGATGCACCCGTGCCCGGTGCTACCGCCGACGCCGGCACGCCTGGCTTGAGCCTGGGGGCGCTCTGGATCTCTAGCGCCGGAAGGCCTGGATGACCGCGCGTGCTGCCTCAACCCCCATGGGTGGCATGAGGATGGGGAGATCCACCCCAGCAGCGCGGAAGACCTCGAGCTGTTCCTGACAGCGCGTGACAGGCCCCAGCAGGCAGATCGCATCCAGGAGACGGTCGGTTAGCGCGTCCTCGCCCACTCCGCGTTCCATGAGCGCGGCCTCGTCGGCATACCCCATCGCCCGAAAGAGGCGCTGAAAGAACGGGAACGTGGTGAACAGCGCCAGATTTTGGCGTGCCGCGGTGCGCGTGGCCTCCAAATCGTTGCCCACGAAGGTTGGCAGGCCCAGGGTGGCATCGAGGGGGGCCAGGTCGGGCGCTTTGGCACGCCCCCGGGCGGCCCACACCTTACTCTTGGTGACTCGTGCCGCGGACCACAGAAAGGGCATGAGGCCATCGGCCAACTCACCGCCAAGCTCGACCGCGGGCGAGGCCAGCGCCGCCACGTAGACCGGCACGGGGTAGGGCGCGGGCCGCTGTGGGATATGGGTGGCGGGCCCTTCCCCCCGGAGCCAACTGCGCACGGCGGTCACATAGCGGCGCAACGCCGCCTGCGGCTCGGACATGTCGATCCCCAGCGCCTGGTTGACAGGCTGATGGCTGACGCCCAGTCCGAGGATAAAGCGCCCATCGGTGGCGTCGGCAATGCACGCCGCCCCCTGCGCACAGACATAGGGATGCCGCAGATAGATATTGGCAATCCACGTTGCCACTGTGATCCGGGTCGTAGCGGTCCCCATCAGTTGCGCCGTAGCCATCACGTCGTTGTTGGCCTCCGCCGCGCCAATGACATCGAACCCCGCCTCTTCAGCCTGGCGCGCTATCGTTTGGACCTCCCGTGCACTCCAACCCACGCCAGGAATCACCCCTAACCCCAATCGTTCTGCCATGGTCTTCTCCTTTGTGCCTTCCCGCACGGGTAGTGGTGTAGATATGGTCCACATGAGACATAAAAGACGGTGCCCATGAACTGTATGTCTCTAGTATCTGTCATCGTCGAGGTACCACCCCACGCTGGCCCTCTTCTTCATGCGCTTCCCGGGCACCAACCAGGCCACTTACCACCCTGGCGCTGGTCGTACCGGTGGCTCACAGCTAGCGGCCAGTTGCTCCCGCGCGGCATCGAGCTGCGCTCTCACCGGGCTGAGCGCGGCAGCCACCGGTGCTGCATCCGCCTCGGTGACAAAACTGAGACCAGTGAGGCGGGCAAAATCCATCACCCACTGGGCATCCACTGCGCTCAAGGGTGGCGCTGGCGGCAGCTCAAGCGGCGGGAGGGTTCGGGCCGCCAGCGGAGCGCGACGTGTAAACCAGTCCGCGGCCCGTTCGTAGGCATGGCCGATGCGCAGGAGCATGCTTTCATCCCAGGCCCGGCCCACCAATTGCATACTCACTGGCAAGGCCGTGCTGGTAAAGCCACAGGGCACGGCCAGGGCGGGCAAGCCCGTCAGGCTCACCGGGCGCGTCAGACTGCGCACATCAGCCTGGGGTGAGGCGCCGCCAATGGGGTACGCCGCGTAGGCCGTAGTCGGCGTGACAATAGCATCCACGTGTTCCAGGGCCGCTAAAAATTCCGCCGTAATCACCTGGCGCACGCGCTGCGCGGTGACGCGCTCTTCAGCGGTCAGGCACGCCGCGGCGGTGATCTTGTGCAGAAAGGCGGCGGTGTACTCGCGGGAGCGCGTGAAGAAATTCGCGCGGTGGAAGGCAAACGACTCACTGTAGGCGATGCTCCACGACGCTGCGGGGCCGTAGCAGGAATGTGGGAGGTCCACCTCCCGCACGCTGGCACCGAGCTGTTGCATGGCCTCCAGGGCCTGGTGTACGGCGTCTATGACCTCCGGGTCCGCATGTTCAAAGTAGAAGGTACGCGGCACGCCCAGCCGTATGCCCTGCAAATCCTCGCGCAGCGCGGCGTGATAGTCCGGTACGGGCTGCAGCGCGGCGCTGGGATCGCGCGGGTCGGGGCCAGCCATGGCCTGCAACATGAGCGCCGTGTCTGCCACGGTGCGTGTCATGGGTCCGGCGTGGTCCAGACTCCAGCTCAGTGGAATGACTCCGGCCCGGCTGATACGTCCATAGGTGGGTTTGAGCCCGACAATGCCACAGAACGAGGCCGGGTTCCGTATGGAGCCACCGGTATCGCTGCCGGTCGCCATCGGTACCAAATGTGCAGCCAGGGCGGTGCCTGAGCCGGCGCTGGATCCACCGGGGAACATCAGGGTATTCCATGGGTTACGCGCATCGCCGAACACGTCCATGCTGCCCGAGGCGAATTCGATGGTATTGAGCTTGCCCAGGCACACGGCGCCGGCCTGGCGCAAGCGTGCGGCGCTGGCGGAATCGGCGGGGGCGACATACCCCGCCATAATCTTCGAGCCCGCGGTGGTTGGCAGTCCCTGCACATCGTAAATATCTTTGTAAGCGACAGGAATGCCGTGCAATGGCCCGCGATACCCCCCGCCACTGATCTCGATCTCGGCCGCATGCGCCGCGGCCAGGGCCTGTTCAGCACTAACGTGCAGATAGGCAAGTAGGTCGTCGTTCCAGGTATCAATGCGTCGTAACAACGCCTGCACGAGTTCCACGGGTGAGACTTGACGCGCTTTGATCAGCGCCGCCAGCTCAGTGACATTCAGAAAACACAGCTCGTCTGTGGCCATGTTACGCATCTCCTCCACCAGGCGTGTTCAGTAGCGTATTGACTTCCGCCACCTCGGCGGGCGTCAGCGTCCAGGATGCGGCGGTAACATTCTGCATGAGCTGCTCTAGACTCGTGGCGCCGGTAATCACCGAGCACACCGCGGGCTGGGCCATGATCCAGGCTTGCGCCAGTTCGTTCATACCCCGGCCCCGAGCCGCGGCCCAGGCCGTCAACACCTCCAGCCGGTCGTAGTAGGCTGCGGTCATATAACGCTGCACATACGGGCTGCTCTCGCCACGCGACCCGGCGGGCGCGGGCTCACCTCGGCGATATTTACCCGTCAAAAAGCCTCCGGCGAGCGGATAATAGGGCACAAACCCCACGCCATGCGCCTGGCAGCACGGCAACACTTCCTGCTCCACCTGACGGCTGAACAGATGATACTCCGATTGCAGCACGACAAACGTGCTCCAGCCGCGCAGCTCGGCCAGCACGTTGGCATGCGCCAGTTGCCAGGCCGCATAGGCTGACACCCCAATATAGGAAATCTTGCCGGCCCTGATCAGATCATCCAGGGCGCGCAGTGTCTCATCCAGGGGCGTGGTGCTATCCCAGCGGTGCATGTAATAGAGGTCGATGTGCTCATGCTGCAGGCGGCGCAGGCTGGCATCCAGGGCCTGCACGATGTGGTAACGCGAGGCACCACGGTCGTTGGTGCCATCCCCCAGTCGTTGGTGCCATCCCCCATAGGTAAGACACCCTTGGTGCTCACCACAAAGCGGTCCCAGAGGCCTTTGAGTGCATGACCGAGGGTTTCCTCGCAGCGCCCGCGCCCGTAGGTGTTCGAGGCATCAATAAAATTGATACCCAGCTCCTGAGCGGCATCCAGGATAGTGGCTACGGCAGGCGCGGGCAGCTGCTCCGTGCCATAGCGATTCGTGCCCAGGCCGATCACCGAGACGCGCACACCGGCGCGGCCTAACTGGCGGTATTCCATAGGAGAGCATCCTTACAATGGTCGGGCCATCATCATGCGCACTACGCCTCCGGGCTGGCGCTAGGCAAAGCAGCGTGCCACCTGGAGCGTGTCGCCCTCCATCCCATAGTCACGGAAGTCCGAGATGCGGATGCGTTGTCGCAAGCACAGGGCCCGGGCATCCGTGCAGTACCCGCGTGGCACGTAGAGATACATCGCCGCCTGGAGATGCTCCAGGGGGCGCCAACGCCGTGCGGCCGTGTCCAGATCCTGCAGGCTTTCTACGGTTTCCACCATGCCGACCATCTCCACCCGTTGCGACACCGTCCCCACCGCCACCACGTGCGGGTACTGGCCTTTCACCGACCGTTGCAGGGCACACGAGGTGTTGGTGTACACGGTGAAGCGCTGGGGATCAAAGGTCCGTTGGGCTATCCGCATGACCAACTCATCATGGGCTAGGGTCGTTTCTCGCATCGTCTCGCTCATAAGTCATAATCTCCGTCAACAGTGACCTCTCGCCATGGCGTTGGGCAATCGTAGCATACCTGGCCCCCAGTCGCTTCACGGTTCTTTTTGCAAGCCTGAGTTATCTCGGGTATGCTTCCAGCGCTTTTGAGCAAGCCTGATATGCTACAATCCCGTCCCATGATTTTGTCTGGGCACGGACCGGTAGGGGTCGAGGGCAACGGTGTAGGTTTCTTTTCCTAAATGCGGAGGAGTGTGGATGGGACTGGTGGAGTTGCTGTTTACGTTTATCTGCAGTGCGGCAGGCCTGTGGTTTGCCTATTATCTGGCCAAATGGGTTCTGCAACAGGACGATGGCACCCCGGAGATGCGCTCCATTTCCGAGGCGATTCGTGAAGGGGCGGAGGCGTTCCTGTCGCGGCAATACACAACCATTGGGTGGCTGACGATTCCGGTCACGATTATCATTTTTCTGCTGTACTACATGCGCTCCAGCTCAGGTCAGGAGCATATTTCCACCACGCAGCTCGCCTTCTATGTGGCGGGTTCCTTCATCTTCGGCGCCATTTGCTCTGGCATTGCTGGGTATATCGGCATGTGGGTGGCCATCCGGGCCAACATCCGCACTGCGTCCGCCTCACGCACCAGTTTGAATCTGGGCCTACAGATTGCCCTGCGTGGCGGCGCCGTCTCCGGCTTATCGGTCGTGGTCATGAGCCTGGTGGGTGTCGGTGGGCTGTTCATTCTGCTGCGCATCTTTGGTATCGCTGTGCAGCAAATTCCCTTCCTCATCGTTGGATACGGTTTTGGGGCCAGCTTTGTGGCGCTGTTTGCCCAACTGGGCGGCGGCATTTACACCAAGGCGGCGGATGTGGGTGCCGACCTCGTCGGCAAAGTCGAGGCGGGCATTCCAGAAGATGACCCCCGCAACCCGGCGGTTATTGCCGACCTGGTGGGGGACAACGTCGGCGACTGTGCCGGCCGTGGCGCGGATCTGTTTGAATCCACCGCCGCCGAAAACATCGGCGCCATGATTCTCGGCGTCGGGCTCTTCCCCTATTTCGGCCTCAAAGGCGTGCTCTTTCCCCTCGTGGTACGGGCCTTCGGCGTGCTGGCGTCCATGGCGGGCATTTGGATCGTGCACACCGAGGAAGATGCCGATCCCATGCAGGCGCTCAACAAGGGCTATTATCTCACCACGCTGCTCACCGCGGTCGGGTTTGGGATTGGATGCTTCTGGCTCCTCGGCACAGACAAAGCCCCGCACGCCTGGTTCTATTTCTGGCTCTGCGGCTTGATTGGGCTGGCCACGGCCATGGCCTTTGTGTACATCACGCAGTATTACACGGAATATAAATACCGCCCGGTGCGCTCGATTGCCGAGGCCTCCCAAACTGGCCCAGCGACCAATATTATTGCGGGGATGGCGGTAGGGATGGAATCGACCGCGCTGCCCGTCCTGGTGATCTCCGCGGCGATTATTGCCTCCTATGCCCTGGGCAACGCCAGTGGCGTGCCTGGCGCCGGGCTGTTCGGCACCGCCGTGGCCACCATGGGTATGCTGGGTACTGCGGCCTATATTTTGGCCATGGACACCTTTGGGCCGATTGCCGACAATGCTGGCGGCATTATCGAGATGAGTCAGCAACCGGAAGCAATCCGCCACAAGACGGACCGCCTTGATGCCGTCGGCAATACCACCAAAGCCCTCACCAAGGGCTATGCCATCGGCAGTGCGGCGTTGGCGGCGTTCTTGCTGTTTGCCGCCTACATGGATGAAGTACGGGCGTATGGCTTCCACCTGACAGCGGTAGATATTTCCAAGCCGCAGGTGTTTGTCGGGGGCCTGCTGGGCGCCATGCTGGTCTTTCTGTTTGCCTCCATGGCGACGCGTGCGGTGGGCACGGCGGCCTATTACGTCATTAATGAAGTGCGGCGGCAATTTCGCGAGCACCCTGGCATTCTGCAAGGGATTGAGAAGCCGGACTATCGCCAGTGTGTGGACATTGTGACTGCCGGGGCCTTGAAACAGATGGTGTTGCCGGGGCTGCTCATCATCGGCATGCCGATTGTCGTGGGGCTGGTGTTCAAACAGATGGGGATTGGCGCGGAAGCCGTCGCCGCCTTTCTCATGGTCGGCACCATTGCCGGGATTCTCATGGCGACCGTGCTCAATAATAGCGGTGGCGCCTGGGACAATGCCAAGAAATACATCGAATCGGGTGCATTTATGATTGGCGGTGTCGTGATGGGCAAAGGCTCAGAGACCCACAAGGCCGCGGTGGTGGGCGATACGGTCGGTGATCCGTTTAAGGACACGGCTGGTCCGTCCCTGCATGTCGTTATCAAACTGTTGAGTACGATTACCCTGGTACTGGCACCGCTGTTTCTCTAAGTGGAGAGACCGCTACGTGCGGCTGGGCGTCGCGCTGCTTCAGGAACGTGACGTCCGGATCCCAGGCCGTTGACGTATGGTCTTTGCCGTACAGAGGGAGTTTCTATGGCCGTCTCTTGGTGGAATCTTCTGGTTGGTAGCCCTCTCCCCACCTCAGACCAGAGCCATCAGCGTCTCTCGAAAACCAAAGCGTTGGCGATTTTCTCCTCAGACGCGCTGTCCTCCGTGGCCTACGCCACGGAGGAAATTCTGCTCGTGCTGGTGCTGGCGGGGACGGCCGCCTTGCATTTATCCATGCCCATTGCCCTCATCATCACCGGACTGCTGGTCATCGTGGCCATCTCGTATTATCAGACCATCCATGGCTATCCTTCGGGGGGAGGGGCGTATATTGTGGCGCATGAGAACCTCGGCGTCTGGCCAGGACTCGTCGCCGCGGCAGCGCTATTGATTGACTATGTGTTGACGGTCGCGGTGAGCATCACTGCCGGGATTCTGGCGGTGATTTCTGCCCTGCCAGTTTTGATCCCCTGGCGTGTGCATTTATGCTTGCTCGCGATCGCGCTGATTGTCTGGGGCAATCTGCGTGGAGTCCGCGAGTCTGGCACGCTGTTTGCCATCCCCACCTACGTCTTTCTCGCGTTGTTCCTGTTGCTCATTACTACAGGCGTGCTGCAGTGGGGACTGGGGTCTCTCACCCCATTGGCGCCGCTGGCCCTGCCGCATGGCGGGGGAGGGGTCAGTGCCTTGACCACCCTGCTGGTGCTGCGGGCCTTTGCCTCCGGGTGTACCGCCATGACGGGGGTGGAGGCTATCAGCAATGGGGTGCCGGCCTTTGAGCGCCCCGAGTCCGACAACGCCGGGAAAACCCTCGGAGCCATGGCGATCCTGCTGGGAGTGATGTTCCTCGGCGTGACGTTTCTGGCCCACACTCTTGGCGTCGTCCCGGTAGAAAACGAGAGCGTGGTGTCGCAGATTGCGCGCCAGGTGTTCGGCACCGGGACGCTGTATCTGGTCTTGCAAGCGGCGACAGCGCTCATTCTTGTCCTGGCGGCGAACACCGCTTTTGCTGACTTCCCGCGCTTGTCGTCGATCCTGGCCCGTGATGGCTATGCCCCACGTCAGTTAGCCAATCTGGGCGACCGGCTGGTGTTTTCAAATGGCATTGCCGCCCTGGCCATTCTGGCTGCCATACTCGTGATCATCTTCAATGGCCAGACCCACGGGCTCATCCCGCTCTACGCAGTGGGGGTGTTCCTGTCTTTCACCCTGTCGCAAGCCGGGATGGTGCGACACTGGCAGAAAAGCCAGGCGCGTGGCTGGCGCCTCAAGGCGGCCGTCAATGGCGTTGGGGCGGTGGCGACAGGTGGCGTGCTGCTGGTCGTCATTGACAGTAAGGTCACGCAAGGGGCGTGGATCATTCTGTTGCTCATTCCGGCACTGGTGGTGCTGTTCCGGGCCGTGCATCAGCACTATGTGGGCATGCGTGAACAAGTCTTCTTTCGTGATGGGGAGGTAGGCGAGTGGCGGCATTTTGGGGCCACCACGTCGCATAAAGTGGTGCTGCCCCTGGCGAGTCTGAACCGCGCCGCCCTGGCGGCATTACAATTTTCGCGCTCCTTATCGGCAGATGTCACGGCAGTCATGGTGGATGTCGACGCCGCGGCGACGGCGCGTCTGCAACACGAGTGGGAGGTGTGGGGCATCGACATCCCGCTGGTGGTGCTGGAGTCGCCCTATCGTTCCGTGGTCCGTCCACTGCTCGAGTATCTGGAAGCCACAGACAGGCGCGAGCCGGAGCGTGGTCCGGCGATGGTCATTTTGCCCGAGATTGTGCCAGCGCGTTGGTGGCAGAATTTGTTGCATAATCAGACGACCTTGCTGTTGAAGGCCGTTTTCCTGTTTCGGCAGCGGCACCACGAGGCCACACGGGTGGTCATCAACGTGCCCTACCATTTACGGGATTAAGGGTAGAGATATGAGGACACCGCAGCACGTCTCCCATGGCCTCGGGCGTCACGTGGCCTTTCTGAGGAGTCCCCTGGGCCGCTGGCTGTTCCGCGGCGGCGAACTCGATACCCAGCATCCGACGCATACGACTCATCCGTGGTATCTGGTTCTCTGGCTTACCGGGGTGGATTACTTTTCGACGCTAGGGTATCAGCCCGGCATTGCGCTCCTCGCTGCGGGCGCCTTATCGCCCATTGCCACCGTCCTGTTGGTGGTGGTGACGCTGTGCGGCGCTTTGCCCATTTATGCGCAAGTCGCCAAGCGTTCCTATGCCGGGCAAGGTTCCATTGCCATGTTGGAAAATCTGTTGGGAGGCTGGAGCAGTAAAGTGTTCGTGCTCATCCTCCTCGGCTTTGCGGCGACCGATTTCGTCATCACCATCACGCTCTCGGCAGCAGACGCGTCGCAGCATGCCATTGAGAATCCGTTGCTCCACCACCTCCTCGCGGGCTGGAAGATGCCCATCACCATGGGCCTTATAGCGTTGCTCACCATCGTGTTTCTCAAAGGCTTTAGCGAGGCCCTCGGGGTCGCGGCGGTCATCGCCATTCCGTATCTCTTGCTCAATATCGTGGTCCTGGGGCGCGGCTTTTTAGAAATTGTGCAGCATCCGGCAGTGCTGGCAACCTGGCAGGCGGCGTTATGGAAAGGCCATACCAACTGGGGTGGGGTGCTGCTGGCGGCGGCGGTCATCTTTCCCAAACTGGCGCTGGGCCTCAGCGGCTTTGAAACAGGGGTCTCGGTCATGTCCCTGGTCTCCGGCGGCCCAGAGGAGGATCATCATGCGGAGGCGTTGGCCAAGGCTGGCCAGCCGCCGTATGGGCGTATCTATGCCACCCGGTCTTTACTCACGGCGGCAGCATTGATCATGAGTGTGTTACTGATTGCGTCCAGCATCGTCACCACCCTCCTCGTGCCTGAGGAGCAATACCGCGCCGGTGGTGATGCCTCGGGACGTGCCCTGGCCTATCTCGCCCATTTGTACCTCGGCAGCACGTTTGGCACGGTGTACGACATCGCGACGATCCTCATTCTGTGGTTTGCCGGCGCCTCGGCTATGGCGGGGCTCCTGAGCCTGATCCCACGCTACTTGCCACGCTTTGGCATGGCGCCGCGCTGGGTCGGGTTTCGGCGTCCGTTGGTCCTCGTGCTGTTTCTGATTTGTCTACTGGTGACCTGGATTTTTAAGGCAGACGTCGAAGCGCAAGGCGGCGCCTATGCCACGGGCGTGCTGGCCCTCATGCTCTCGGCGGCCGTGGCGGTGGCCATTGCCTTACACCGCGAGGAGTCCGCCGCCCCGCCTGCGGCCAAACCTGCCACACGGCTCAGTTGGTACTTTTGGGGTGTCAGCCTGATTTTTGCCTTCACGTTTATTGAAAACGTCCTGGGACGACCCGACGGGGTGTACATTGCCAGCGCGTTTATTTTCTGCG
This sequence comes from Pseudomonadota bacterium, assembly GCA_005777235.1. Lineage (GTDB taxonomy): Bacteria > Tectomicrobia > Entotheonellia > Entotheonellales > Entotheonellaceae > SXND01. The sequence goes on along the minus strand of SXND01000105.1, from coordinate 7,544 downwards.
TGCTCGCGGTGAGTGCCGTCAGCCGGTATCAACGCGCCACGGAGTTGCGCGTGGCGGAGTACCAATTCGCCAATGAGACGTCGCGCACGCTCTGGCAGCAGATTCGCGGCAAAAAAGTCAATCTCGTGCCGCTGCGCCTGGCCACCCCCGAGCACCGCGCTGCGAAGGGGGAGAAGATTCGCTCCTTCTACCAGGTGGAGGGACCACTGGCCTTTATCCATGTCAACCTGCTCGACAATCGCAGTGAATTCAGGACCTCGTTGAACATTCACGTGTCCTGCGAAGGCGACAACTACATTATCGAAGTGTCCGGGGCGACGGCTATTGCCAACACCATTGCGTATATTAGCGAATTGCTCAAACCCCTGAAGATTTTTCTCGGCTTGACCCGGCTCAACCTGATGACGCAGTCGTTCAATTTCCTCATCTGGGGCGAGGGGGAAACGGGACTCATGGTCTACAAGATCTTGCTGCGCTACTGGGACTGGACTCCAGGCGAGGATACACGCCCGCTTATCTTCCTCATTAGTGAGTAACCTGGCCGGGAGGCGTGGACCGTGATCCCACCATATATGACATGACTGGAGCGCAAGGATGACGCAACTGCTGGACATTTTCCTGCATCTTGATGTGTATTTGAGTGTCATCATTCAGCAGTATGGCATGTGGACGTACCTGCTGCTCTTTCTGGTGGTCTTCCTCGAAACCGGGGTCGTGGTAACGCCATTTTTACCGGGGGATTCCCTGCTGTTTGCCGCCGGAGCGTTTGCCGCCAAGGGTGACCTGGACGTGGGATGGCTCTTTGCCCTGCTCTTTGTCGCCGCCGTTCTTGGGGATACCTTAAATTACCATATTGGCTATGCGATTGGTCCGCGAGCTTTTCAAGGACAAAACCGTTTGTTCAAACGTGAGCATCTGGAGCGGACACATCAATTCTATGCACGCCATGGTGGCAAAACCGTCGTCATCGCCCGCTTCATGCCCATTGTGCGGACGTTTGCCCCGTTTGTGGCTGGGATTGGCCGCATGGCTTATGGCAGCTTTGTGTTCTACAACATCATGGGTGGACTTTTATGGACTCTCTTGTTCATTTTCGGTGGGTATTATTTTGGCAATCTCCCAATTGTGAAGCGCAATTTTACGCTAGTGATCCTGGCGATCATTATTCTTTCCATCCTTCCCCCAGTCCTTGAAGTGCTCCAGAGCTATCGGCGCAAAGCTCGTGCTGTCCTGACGCCTCCACCCGCAGAGTAAAGGTGCTTGACAAGGCTTTTCCCTGTGGCGTACTATGCGCCCGACTTGCAGCGTACGGTGCTGTTGAGTCTGGCTAGGCTTCCGCTCGACTCGTGCGCCATATGAGGAAGCCACGCGTTGTGCGTACTCCACAGGTGTTGCCTCAGAGAGATTCGTATTGATGTCAGCATGCAAGACTTTCTGGATCGCTGTGCTCTGTCTCGGGCTTGGGCTGTTTGTTAGTCAGGCGCGGAGCCAAAATCTCTCTATCTTTCCCCAAGAAAAAATTCTGCTGGTGGGAGGAGAGTTTCGTCTCCGTAGTGTCACGAGTAATATCGCGACCTCCAGTCTGTTGGGAGGGGGCGAAAGCGGTGGATTTCCAACCCAGAACGGTGACACGAAGTCATTTTTTGATACACGTTTACGTCTGTATTGGGATTTTCGCCCTAGTGACCTCATCCGGGTACATTATCGGATGGAGATCGGCGATGTGCGTTTTGGTGGTGGCACGGAAAGCGGCAGCGATGTCACTGGCAATCTGATCCCCGTCCTCGGGCAGGGGTCCGGCGGTGGGGTGGGCGCGGATGGCGTCAATGTCGAAACGAAAAACCTGTTTATTGAAGTCGCCATGCCTTTTGTGCCGGGGCTGAGTTTCCGCGGCGGCATCTTTGGCTATGGTGATCGCTACGATTTCAACATCATTGCCGACGACTTCGCGGGCTTTCAGTTACTCTACAACCGTGGTGATGTGTCCGCCCATTTTGTCTACCTCAAATTCTTTGAGGGCGCCACCCGGGACAATGCCAATGACAGTCATTGGTTTGGCATTGATGGGCAATTGCAAATCAATGCCGCCACGCGGGCCGCTGCGACATTTTATTATTGGCTCGATCAAGAACACCGTGGCACCCTTGGATTCAAACCGTTTCAGTACTGGCTTGGTGGCGAAGTCACTTCACGTCTGACCTCGGGTCTTGGGCCTGTCCAAGTCAAGGGCTACGCCATTTATAATCATGGTGAGGGCTTTTTTGGACGGCGTCATGGGAAGAATAGCGGCGTGAATGTCAGTCTGTCGGGTGATCTCTCCCTCCCCTTCGGGACGGTCGGGTTGCAGACGCAATACATTACCGGTGCACGCGGCAGTAAGGTCCAGCTTGAGGGCGGCGGCAAGGATGGCAAACATATCGGTTCCTGGGTAAGTTATTTCAACACGATGTATCAGGGACCAGAGATTATCTCGCTGGGTTCGATCATTGATACCGGCGACGGTTTTGGCAGCAAGTGGGGCACGGGCAATGGTTTTTATAATGGCGACTTGAATGGGCGTTTGCTGATCATTGCGCGCAGTGCATTTCCGGTACACCCCGATGTCAGTTTACACGTGGTGGGTACCTATGACCGGGCTGCGGTTGCGAATGCCAACGGTGAGAGCCATCGCGGTTTTGAAATGGATGTCTGGGCCCAGTGGAATATCTTCCCCAAGCTGTGGTTCCGCTTCGGTGGGGGCTATTACATTACGGGCGACTGGTGGAAGAACAATTCCGATGCCTCCTTTGATGGACGGCGTCCTGGGGTGTCACGCCCCGATAATATCTGGCAATTTGGCACACGGCTGCAATATGATTTTGGTTAAACGACGCGCCTGGCCTGCCGCCGTGGTACTGCTCTGTTTCAGCTGGCTGGTGTGGGATGCCGTGTGGAGTAGCGCGCAGAGCCGCCCATCCTTGCCCGTAGGAACCCGGTACGGCCCGACCACGCCAGGAGGCTACTATGTGCGTGTCGCTCCGCGGGCGGTCACGATATCCCATACGCAACGGCCGGACGTGACGGTGGCTGTTGAGACGGCGGATGGACAACCCGTGGATGAGGTGCTCGTGACTTTTCTGCCATCCGAAGGCCTGTTCACGACGGCGAGTAGCCGCACGCGCGGCGGGACCGTGGTGGGCACCTTCACGGCGGCGGCAGGCAGCAGCCACCCGCATACGGCCTCACTGGTGGCCAGCGTGGAAGACGTGGATATTACGATCTTTATTGATATCGTTCCGGCAGTGCTTGGACGCTAGCCGTGCGATCCATTGATCCCCTGAGCATTTGAGCCCCTTGGCATGCAACGTTTGCTGTTCGGCGTGTGGAGTGCATTGCTAACGCTGTGCTGGCTGGCCCCATCGGCGATGGGCCAGAGCGAGCGTTTATTCTTGGTGGGTGGGAACTACCGCCTGCAAACGACCTTCCATAACATGCAGGACGGTTTCTTCGGCGCCCCACCGGCCAGTGGCGCGAAGGAATCGCAGGCTTTTCTGGATACACGTCTGCGCCTGTATGTCGATATTCGCCCGCATCCTTTTGTGTTGATTAACTATAAGATGGAAGTCGGGGATGTGACCTTCGGCGCGGCCAATCCTCCCATCTCCGATGCGGATGGTCGGCGTCTGCCTAACGTGGGACGGGGTTCCGGCGGTGCCCCTGGGTCTGATGGGGTGAACATTGAGACGAAGAACGCGTATATTGATCTGCAGACGCCCTGGGTGCCTGGACTCTCCTTCCGTGGCGGCATTCTTGGGTGGGGAGATCAGTTTGACTGGACGATTATGGCCACCGATTACACGGGGCTGCAACTGACGTACCAGCGTCAAGCACTGTGGACACAGTTTACCTTCTTAAAATTCGTCGAGGGCAGTATTCGCACCACCGCCGATGACTCAAATTGGTACGCTCTCGATACACGCCTCGGGTTATCGGCGCACACGTCCTTAACTGGAAGCGTGTATATGTGGGATGATAACGATAACGACAATCCCCGCACGGGACAGAGCGCGTATCAACTCTATGCCGGTCTCAAATTACACACCGTGCTGTTCGCGAAAGGCCTCGTGGAAATTTCTGGTGTCTACAATACTGGACAAGAATACCTTGGGCAAAATACCCGGAGCGCTCCCAATGGCCTGACGCGTCGTGGTCTGGCCGGTTCCAGTAACCACGGTTTTATGGCCAATGTCCATGTGGATTATCCCATTGGTAAGCACTGGGTGGGAGCAACCTTCCAATATATCTCGGGCGAACGGGGTAGCCGTCTGGGGCTCGATGGCAGTGGCAAAGATGTCCATGCTTTTCTCAGCCTGTTCAACTCACAGTACAGCGGTTTTGGCGGGTCGCGCTATACCGAAGGCGGTGGGCTGGAGCTTATCACGCTCGGGCCGCTCAATGATTCCACCGCTGGTTTGAATAACGTCTCAGTGTCCCCCTACTTTGGCGGCGGGTATAATGGACGGATCCTGGCGGTCGCCCGCGCCAAATTTTATGCGACGCCAGTGCTCTTCGTGCATGTGGCCGCAGGCCTCGACCGAGCGGCACGGCCCAATGCCAATGGTGACAGCAACCGAGGGGTGGAGTTGTCCACCTACCTCCATTGGGATATTTTCCCGAAGCTCTGGCTGCGGGCTGGTGGAGCCTATATGCTGACCATGGACTGGTGGAAGAACAATGCCGATGTACAACTGCAAGGCTTTCCGGACCCGTTGGGCTTGCGCAGCAGTGACCCAAGTAACATCTTTCAATTGATGCTGCGTCTGCAATATAACTTTGGCTAGACTATGTTACGCTCAGAAATCCCCCGTGGTACGCGTGTGTTGCTGCCGGTGATGGCGGCCAAAAAACGACGTCTGGAAGAGTTGCTTCTCGCAGTATTCTTTCGCTGGGGCTTTCAGGAAGTCGTCCTGCCCACCTTTGAGTACATGGACGTGCTCACGTTGGGTCTCGGTGAGGCCTTCAAAGAGCGCATGTTTAAGCTCGAGGAGCGGCAGACGGGTCGGATGTTGTCCTTACGCCCGGATGTCACCACCCAGATTGCCAAACTCTCTGCCACCTTGCTCGCCGGGCAACCCCGCCCGCTCCGTTTCTGTTATGTCGCCAATGTGTTCCGGCACAATGAGTCGCAGACCCGTAACCTGCAGGAGCTCTACCAAACGGGTGTCGAACTCATCGGCTTGGACTCCCCCGAAGCCGACGCCGAGATGATCGCCATTGCCGTGGAGTGTATGCAGGAAGTCGGGTTACACGATTTTCGTCTGGCCGTGAGCCAATTGGAGTTCTGCCGCAGCATTCTGGCGGAGACCGGGTTGCGGGACGAGGAGCGTGAGGACATTCAGGCGGCGCTCCAGAAAAAAGACACGTCCACCTTGGAAACCCTCGTCACCCAGTACGACCTCAGCCGTCACGATCGCGATATGCTGCTGACCATTCCCTCGCTGTTTGGTAAAACCGAGGTACTGCAGCGGGCCGCGCAGCTGAGTCAGAGTCCAGCCGCCCAGGCAGCGCTTGAGAATCTGGCGCAGGTGTACGATATACTGAAGGCCTATGGCCTGGAGGATCGGGTGCTCATTGATCTCAGTGACATCCGGGGGTTGCATTACTACACGGGGATTACCTTTGAGGGTTTTACCTCGAACTTAGGCTATCGGGTGTGCAGCGGTGGCCGCTACGATCATCTGCTGGGCTGTTACGGCCCGAGCGACCCGGCCACAGGTTTTGCTGTGGATCTGGAGGCGCTGATCGAGGCCATCGAACATGCCAATCCGCTTCCCGCCCAGAGTGGGGCGGATTGTCTGCTGATGGATTTCCGCAAGGACAAACGCGAAGCCCTGCGCATCAGCCGCGAATTGCGCCGACGCGGGCATCGTGTGGCGCGGGACATCATTGTGCGCGATTTACAAGGTTCGCTCGACTATGCCAGACACACAGGCATGCGCTATGGTATCCTTATGGGCTTGCCTCCCCTCACCGATGACGAAGCCGTGCTGCATGATGTGGTGGCGGGGACGGCACAGCACCTTGCCCTCGCGGATATTGTCGAGTACGTCGACGCCGCGCTGAAGCGCACCGCACCAACCGTCAAGTTGTAGAAGGGAGACGCCATTATGGCCGTGGTGGCCGTTGTAGGCCTGCAATGGGGTGATGAAGGCAAAGGGAAGATCGTTGACCTACTCACGCCACGGGTGCACATGGTCATTCGTTGTCAAGGCGGCGCGAATGCCGGCCATACGATTGTCGTGGGTGAAGACAAATATGTGTTTCACCAGATCCCCTCTGGCGTGCTCCATCCCACGACGCGTTGTGTGGTCGGGGCTGGCGTGGTGATTGATCCTGGGGCCATGGTGGGAGAAATCCAAGACCTCCTGAGGCGCGGGGTGGAGTTGCGCGGGCGCTTCTTCATCAGCCCGAAAGCCCATGTCACGCTGCCCTATCATCGTTTGCTCGACGAAGGCCGCGAGGCCCGGCGTGGCGTGAATCGCATCGGGACGACTGGTCGTGGCATCGGGCCGACCTATACCGACAAGGCGGCGCGTTGTGGCCTGCGGATGCAGCAACTCATCCAACCGGCGACGTTTCGTACGGCGGTGCAAGCCAACTTGGACGAAAACAATTTTCTGCTCGAACATTTTTTTCATCTGCCCACCGTGCATCTTGACGAAGTCTGTGCAGAATATGCCGACTACGGAGAGTTTTTGCGCGATTTTGTGCAGGACACGGACAGCCTCGTACGCCAAGCGGTGCAGCGCGGTGAGCATATCCTTCTCGAAGGGGCCCAGGCCTCGCTGCTGGATCTGGATCATGGCACGTATCCCTATGTCACCTCTTCGAATACCAATACCAGCGGTTTGTGCGCCGGTTCCGGGATTGCGCCGTCGCGGGTGACGCATGTCCTGGGCGTCGCCAAAGTCTACGCCACGCGGGTGGGGATGGGGCCTTTTCCCACTGAACTCCACGACGACATTGGGCAGATTATCCAGGAGCGCGGTCAGGAAGTGGGCGCCACCACGGGCCGGGTGCGGCGCTGTGGGTGGTTGGATGCGGTGAGCTTGCGCTACAGTATCTGGCATAGTGGCGTGACGAGTCTCGCCCTTACCAAGCTGGATGTGCTCGATCCACTGCCCGAACTGGCCTTGTGCACGGGGTATCGCTACAAAGGGGAGATGCTCCGTGAGATGCCCAGTGATGCGGCGGTGCTGCAGCAGGTAGAACCGCTGTACGAAGCCCTCCCCGGCTGGCAACAGAGCACCGTGGGCATGACGGAGTACCAGGCATTGCCCGATGCGGCGAAACGCTATCTCGATCACATTGCGCAAGCGGTGGACTGTGAAGTGTCGCTCATCTCCACGGGCTATGGCCGTGACCATGCCGTGCTACAAGGAACGATTTTCTAGGTGTGCATCTTGACACACAGAGTTGGAGTTGTTAGAGTTCGACTCCACTTTGCTTCTACGCCTTTGATGTTGCTGGGCCTGTAGCTCAGTTGGTTAGAGCGCACGCCTGAT